>JBBSHF010000111.1:0-5690 GCA_038253355.1 Candidatus Limnocylindria bacterium | reverse complement strand
CGCCGGCGAGGCCGGCGAACGCAGCCACACCCCCGACCTCGCCCGGCTATGCGCAACGATCCTTGACATCTGGCCTACCTTGTGGAACTTCACCGAGCACCCCGACGCCCAGGCAACCAATTATGCCGATGTCCGGGTTATGCCGATGTTGGTCGCGGGAGCGGCTGTTTGAGGCTGATCTGGTCGCGTAGTTCGGCATAACGTGGTCGGGCATGTCGGTGACGCTGGGCTCTTCGTCGATCGAAGAGGAGCAGCGTCATGGGTGGTCATGGAGTGTTGGTGTCGGGTCCGCTGGAGGAGTTCGCCGACGGTTTCTTGGCGGAGTTGGCGGGGTTGGGCTATTCCTCGCGCGGCAGCGAGGCGCAGTTGCGGCTGTTGAAGCACGTGTCGGGCTGGCTGTCGACGCAGGGTCTGACGGGCGGTGGCTTGACGGTCGAGGCGGCGGGTCGGTTTGTCGCCGCTCGGCGGGGCTCTCATCGGAGCCTGAGGTCCTCGCGGGCGTTGGTGCCGTTGCTGTCGTATCTGCGGTCGCGAGGCGCGATCCCGCCGGCGGCGATGGTGGTGGCGGTTGAGCCGGCGGATGTGCTGTTGGAGCGGTTCGCGTCATACCTCGCGCTGGAACGGGGTCTGGCGGTGGCGACAGTGCGCAGCTACGTCTCACAGGTCCGGCCGTTCGTGGCGGCGCATATCGGCGCTGGATGGGCCGTGCTGACCAGCAGGCAGGTCACAGGGTTCGTGACTGAGCGGGCGGTGGCGCAGCGCCCGCGGTCGGTCATGGTGGGCGCCAACGCGCTGCGTGCGCTGCTGCGATGGATGTGGCGGGAGGGGCTGGTGTCCTCGCCGTCGCTGGCCGACGGGGTCGGCAAGATCGCCGCGCCAGCGGGCAGCGTGACGGCCAGAGCGCTGAGCCGCGGCGAGATCGCAGACATGGTGTCCGGACTGCCCGTCGGCGTCGTCCGGCTTCGCAACGAGGCGATGCTGGCGCTGATGTGGCGTCTGGGGCTGCGCGCTGGGGAGGTCGCCTGCCTGCAGCTCGGCGACGTCGGCTGGCGGGTCGGGGTCCTGCTCGTGCGCGGCAAGCGCCGCCGGCTTGATCAGCTGCCGCTGCCGGTCGACGTCGGGCAGCTGCTGGCCGGCTATCTGTCGCGGGGCCGGCCGCGCGCGGGAGCGCACCGCGAGGTGTTCCTGGCGCTTGACGCCCCGCACGGGCCGCTGAGCGCGGCGGCGGTGTCCTGCGTCGCGTCGCGGGCCATGGCCGACGCCGCCATCGCCGGCCGCGGCGGCGCTCACCGACTGCGCCATACCGCTGCGTGCGGTGTGCTGGCGGCGGGCGGCGGCCTGGTCGAGGTCGGTCAGCTGCTGCGCCACCAAAGCCCGGCGGCCAGCGCGATCTACGCCCGCTCTGACGCTACCGCGCTGGCGGGCCTGGCTCGCCCATGGCCCAGTGGGGTGACGCGATGAGCGTTGACCTGCGCGCAGCCGCGACCGACTATCTGCGTGACCGCCGCGCCCGGGGATACATCCTCGCTGATAACGACCGGCTGATCGCCGCGTTCCTGGACGGCCTGGCCGCCCGGGGCCAGGCCGTGATCACCGTTGCTGACGCCGTGGCGTTCGCGACCGAGAATCCGGACACCACGCGCGGCTGGCAGGCGGCCAGGCTGCGTGCGGTCCGCGGGCTGGCCGCGCACGTGCACGCCTCAGATCCGGCCGCCGCGCAGCTGATCCCGGCGGGCCTGATCGCGTCCAAGACGCCGCGCCGGATCCCCTACCTGTACTCCGAGGCGCAGATCACCGAGCTGATGTGCAGGGCACTCACGCTCGCCCCGGCGCTGCTGGGAGTGAGCATGCAGACGCTGATCGGGCTGCTCGCCGCGACCGGGATGCGCAGCGGAGAGGCCGCCGCGCTTGACGTCGAGGATCTCGACGCCGAACGGCGGCTGCTCCTGGTGACCGGCAAGAACCGCAGGACGCGTCGCGTTGCGCTGCACCCGAGCACCGTCCAGGCGCTCACCGACTACCAGCAGGTCCGCGCCACCGTGGCGCCGCCGACCGGCCCGCTGCTTGTCGGACCCAAGGGCGGGCGGCTGAACCGCAACACCGCATGGGCTGCGTTCCGGACGCTCGTCGACGACTGCCAGCTGCCCGTCGCGCCCGGTTGCCGAGCCCCGCGCCTGCATGATTATGCCGACGTGTTCGTTATGCCGACATCGCTGAGAAGGCCCTGCTCCGAGGCTGATTTGGCGCCGGTTTTGTCGGCATAATCAGAGCGCTTCGAGGAAGGCGAGGAGCGTGTCGGGGGGCTGGTAGCGGCCGGGTTTGGCGTCGATCGGTTTGGTGCGGTCGATCGCTTGCTGCTTGTGGGTCATGTCGGCGTGCAGGTAGACCTGGGTGGTGGTGATCTGCTCGTGGCCGAGCCAGAGCGCGATCACGGTGATGTCGTTGCCGGCCAGCAGCAGGCGCATCGCGGCGGTGTGCCGGAGCGTGTGCATCGTGATGTGCTTGGTCGCGATCGACGGGCAGCGGGCTGCGGCGGCCGTCACGCGGATCGCGAGTCGGCGTTCGATCGCGTCGCGGCTGAGGTGCTTGCCGGTCGTTGTGGGGAACAGCGGGTCTTCGGGCGCGCCGGCGCGCTCGCGAAGCCAGGCCCTCAGCAGTGTCCTGGTCGGCGCTGTCAGCGGGGTGCGTCGTTGCTTGCGTCCTTTGCCGGTGGTGTGCACGTTCGCGCCGGCGGTGAGCGTGATGTCCTGGCAGAGGAGGCCCGTCAGCTCGGAGATCCGGACGCCGGTCTGGATCGTGATCGCGAACATGGTGTGGTCGCGGCGCCCGGTCCAGGAGGCCGGATCGCACGCGCCGAGGAGCGCGTCGACTTCGGGCTCGGTGAGGTAGGTGAGCAGGTTGCGCTCGGTCCGTTTGGACGGGATCGCAAGGACCCGCTGGATCGATCCGGCGTGCTCGGGGTGCGCCAGGGCGAGGTAGGAGAACAGCGAGTGGATCGCCGCAAGCCGGTTGTTGCGGGTCGCGACCGTGTTGCCGCGGTCTCGTTGGAGGTGCTCTAGGAACGCGGCGATCAGCAGCGCGTCGAGCGCCGCGATGTCCAGCTGGCTGGGTGGCGTGCCGGTGCGCCGGGCGGCGAAGCCCAGCAGCAGCCGGAACGTGTCGCGGTAGGCGGCGACCGTGTTCGGGCTCGCCGAGCGCTGGCCGATCAGGCGGTCGACGAAGTACGCCTGCAGCGACGGGGCGAGCGCGGTCATGACTGTCCTCCGAACCGTAGGTCGAGTCGTTGCGCGGCGAGCCCCATCAGCTCGGTGGTCGCGGTCAGGTAGTAGTAGGTCTCCGCCGGGCTGACGTGCCCGAGATAGGCCGACAGCACGATGATCTGCTCGTCGATCTGGACGCCGGATCGTTGCCATCCGACCAGGGTGCTGACGGCAAAGCTGTGCCTGAGATCGTGCGCGCGGGGGCGGACGGCCTCGGTCCGCAGCCCGAGCGTCGTGGTGATCGTGCGCAGCGTCTTGCTGACCGCGCTGCGATCCAGCGCGGTGCCGGCAGCGGAGACGAAGAACGCAGTTGATCCGGGCTGCGGGCACAGCCGCTGGCGGGCGCTGAGGTAGCCGGCGAGCGCCCGGGCGGTCGTCGGGTGCAGCGGGACCAGCCGGGCTCGCTCGAGCTTGGCGGCCTCCGCGCGGATCGTGATCACCCCCGTGTCGAGGTCGACGTCGTCGAGCTGCAGCGCGATCGCCTCGCCGATGCGCATGCCGGTCACGGCGAGCAGGCCGAACAGCGCCTCGCAGCTGGCCGCCTTCAGCGGCGGGCTCAGCGCCCGCGCCGCTGAGAGCAGCTGGCAAATGTCCTCGCGCGACCACAGGTAGGGCGCGGGGCGCTGGTAGCGGACGGCGAACACGCCGGCCGGCGGGACCTCGGCCGCGGGGTCGATCGTCTGCAGGTAGGCGGCGAACCCGCGCGCGACCGACAGCCTGGCCGCCCAGTGCGCAGGGTGCGCGCTGTCCGGCAGCCGCGCCCATGAGATCGCCAGGTCGCTGCTAACCGTGCTCGCGCCGGCCGCCTCCAGGTAGGCGACCAGCTGCGGCAGCAGCCGGCCGTGGCGCTCGAGCTTGACGCCCAGCGCGCGACGCGCGCGCAGGTAGTCCTCCACGTGTCCGCTGAGCGCGCTCATCGCTCGGGGCCTCCTGTCGGCCACGGCGCGGCGAGCAGCCGCAGCCGCTCGACGTCCACGCGCGCGTAGATCGCGGTGCTCTGCAGGCTGCGGTGGCGCAGCACCTGGCCGATCCGCGCAAGCGGCACGTCGGCGGCAACCATCTCGCACGCCATCGTGTGGCGCAGCCGGTGCGAGCCGATCTCCGCGATCCCAGCGCGCCGGCACGCCCGGCGCACGGTCGAGGAGATGGTGCCGGCCGCGATCGGCTCAAACGGGGCGCGGGCGCGCAGGAACACCTCGCGCCGGGCGCTGGCCGGCCGGCCGCGCTGCAGGTATGCGGCGATCGCCTCGCCGATGTCACAGGGCAGCGGCAGCCGGTCCTCGCGAGCGCCCTTGCCGCGCACGACCAGCTCCCCGGCGCGCCAGTCGATGTCATCAAGCGTCAGCCCAGCGAGCTCTGCGCGGCGCAGCCCGAGCCGCAGCAGCGTGACGATCACCGCGTAGTCACGACGCCCAAGCCCCGACCGTCGATCACACGAGCCCAGCAACGCCCGAGCGTCCGCCTTGCTGATCCCTCGCGGCAGCGACGAGCGCCGCCGGCCCCTGACCACCAGCGCCGCCTGCGACAGATCGCCATCCACCAGCCCCTGCACGAAGCAGAACCGCAGAAACGATCGCAGCCCCGACACGAAGTACTGCGCCGTGCTGGCCGACACCCCCGAGGCGGCCTTGCCCAGGACCGCGCCCGTCACCTCGCCCGCCGTCAAGCCCGCCAGCTCGCGGCCCGGCGCCCGACCCTCAAGGAACTGGCGCGCGTGCGCCGCATAGCCGGCAACGGTGCCGGCCGCCAGCCCCCGCTCCGTCAGCAGGTAGCGCTCAAACGAAGCCAGCAGCAGATCCGCCGGCGAGCCCGCCGGCGCAGGCTGCTCAGGCGCCAGCACCCCGAGATCACGCAGCACTTCCAGCAGACAAGCCAGGCCAGGTCGCGACCAACCGGCGCGATGACGCCCTCCAGCACGCTGCCACGCAAGGAAGGCCTCGACCCGCTCGCCGCTGAGCTCCGCCGCCGACAGCCCGCGCGCCTGAAGCCAACCGCTCAGCCGCCCGACCTGCCGCAGCTCGTTGACCGCCGTCAACGACGTATAGCCGCGCTCGCGCAACCCGGCGCGATACGCGTCCGCGAACGGAGCCAGCGGCCCCGTCATCAACACCCTGCTCACCCTGCTCACCCTGCTCGCCCTGCTCGCCGGCCCGCCCATCGTCTCCTCCTCCTCCGATAACAAGAAGGACGACGATGACCACAACCGCTCGCGTTATGCCGACAAAGCCAGCGCCAAATCAGCCTCGGAGCAAGGCCTTCTCAGCGATGTCGGCATAACGAACACGTCGGCATAATCGTGCTTATGCCGACGTCGGCATAACCACGACATGAGGCATACCTTTGCCGTGAACACCCTGATCGACGCGCATCGTGACGGCGTTGATGTCGATGCACGGATCGCGACGCTGGCCAACTACCTCGGTCACGTCG
>JBBSHF010000110.1:0-5691 GCA_038253355.1 Candidatus Limnocylindria bacterium | reverse complement strand
CCGAGCGTTGGCGCCCCCTGCTCGGCAGCATCACGCTCGTTGCCCGTTCCTGCGAAGCGGTCTGACATGCGCTCTGGGCACGGGCGGACACCGGCGCCGCAAGCGAGAGGGCGACGCCGGCGAGGGCTGCGGCAAGCGGGAGCGCCCGATGCAGGTCGGATCTTGGCATCGGGACCAGCATAGGGCGGTCCGACGAGGTAGAGCGACGCCGGCGGCAGGCTCACCTTGGCGCTGACGTCGCGCCCGTGCCGGCGGGTCCAGTCGCCGGTGGGGTCACACGCCGAGGAGCGGCTGCGAGGCGGACAGGCGCCGACGAGGACGGCACGCAGCTGACCCGCGCGGATCAGAGCGATGAACCGATGGAGCGGCACCAGCGGCTGGCGGCCGAGGTTGGACAGGAACAGAACCGGGAGGCCGTCATGTACGATCAGCGCGGAGACGCCGCCGACTCCGTGCGTAGCGACCTCGTAGCGTGCTCCGTGGCGTTGTGCGCGCAGAAAGGCACTGAGGCGGGCCGTTTGGGCTGGCGGTCGCCGGCCCGGGGTGCCTGAGTCTTGGGACCCCGCCAGCGTCAGTGCACGCGCTGCCTCCAGCGGCGGCAGCAACAGAGCCGCAGTCGCCAGGCCGACGAAGATCGGAAACGCCCAGGTGGAGGCCCGGAACGAAGGGCCATTGATCAACGACATCCCAGCGATGGCAGCGACGGCCAGCAGGCAGCCGGCAACCGCGAGCTGAGTCAGCGCGCTGGGCAGGACGGCGCCGGGATGCTGGCGCAGCAGGAAATTCAGGCATGTTCCGGCAAGCAGCAGCACCACGACGGGCATGAGCCGCCGCCGGCCGAGCAGACCCCCCACGGCCACGACGGAAACACCCAGGGTTCCCGCCACCGCCGGCGTGAACGCCTCCAGATAGCGGAGGAGGAGGACATTCATGAAGCTGAACAGGATCGCCCCGGTGAGCAGCCAGGTGGCGAGGAACACCGCGCCGGCGCGTCGTAGTCGGACCTCCGCCGTCCGGGGTCGCCGAAACACGGCGCCCAGGTGACAGGCAGCCGCGAAGGCCCCGAGCACCAGTGCCGCAAACAGCTCCACCCCGATCTTGCTGCGAAAGTCGACCGGCCGATCGCTGAACAGTCGCCTCACCCCGCGATCTCCCTGCCGGATGACCTGTGGCCTCCTCCCGACCCCATACACGCCGGGCGTCTGACCGAGTCGCCCCACGCCGTTGAACACGAAGATCACATTCCAGACACTGCCGTCGGTCGAACCCAATGGATAGGGCTGTTCGCGCGCTGGGACCAGGGAGGCCGCCGTCGCCCAGGCGAGCGCGACGACCACGAACGCGAGCCCTCCCAATGCGAGGTTGCGAGCGGTCGGGCCAGGTCGAGATCGGCTGCCGAGCAGGTAGAACAGACCGAGAGCGGGCACGGCGATCAGCGACTCGAAGAGCTTGATCTCAAACGCCAAGCCCAGGCTGGCGCCGGCCAGGCACACCCACCGCAGCTCGTGCTCCTCAGAGCTCACGGCTCGAACCAGACACCAGCCCGCGAGCAGCACGAACAGCATCATCAGCGAGTCCATCGTGTCCGATCGGGCCGTCAGGACCGCAATGGGCATCACCGCCAGCGCCAGCGCCGATCCCAGCCCGGCGAGCGTGCCGAACATCCGTCGAATGACGCCGTAGAGCAGCGGGATTGCCAGCGTGCCCGCGAGCGCTTCCGGAAGCCGCAGCGCGGTCGAGTGCAAGCCCAACAGCTTGACCGAGGCGACCTGAAGCCAGAGATCGAGCGGCGCCTTGTCCACCGACACGCCCCCGCCGGGTTCGGCGGCGCCGAGGAGGAAGTTGTGCCAGCCCTGGGCCATGCTGCGCACGGCCGCGTCGTAATACGGGTTGGGATGGACCTTGGCGAAGGCATAGAAGCGCAGGAGGGCGCCCAGCGCTGTGACCAGCGACAAGCCCACCCAGGCGAGCCGCCCGTGACGAGAGGAGCCCCCGCTCGCCCGCTGAACGATCCGGCGCTTGGCGTCCGCCGTCCCCGAACGAATAGCCCTTGCCACGAGACCCGCCCCACGATCGATTGAGCAACGAAGGGAAGGGACGCCGTGGCCCAGTCGCCCGCTCCGTGCGGTGATCGTGCCAAGGCGAACCTGAATTTCTCCTGAACGGCCCCGCGAGGCAGCGCCGATCGGGACCACGGGGCACAAGTTGGCGCCGATCGGGCCACGGGCGTGGGGGGGCCGGCTGAGCGCCGGCCCCCTACCCGAGGCGCCGGTTTACCCGTCGGCGTTGCTGGTGATCTCGACGAGCTTGTAGCGCGCGTCGAGTCGAACGTCCACCGGGCTTCCGTCGGGCTTGGTCACCTCGACGCCCCACGTCGCGCCGTGCTCGCTGTCGGCTTCGACTGTGCCGGCGCGTCCGCCGCCGGTGTAGCGCACGGCCGCCGCACGCGCCTGGTCGCTGCTGTTGCCGGCGACCGGATGGTCGTCGGATCCGATGGCGGATGCCGAGCCCGCGCCACCAGCGGCGAGAGCGAGAACGACACCACCCACCATGAGGTGCTTGGGTCGCAAGTGCTTCCTCCTTTACCTAGGGGTTGATGGAGAGTGCGAGGCTAGGGAGGCGCCGATAAGACGAGCATGAAAACGAGCGCCGCCCCTGACGCCTACTCGTGCTGCTACTCGCCCCCTGCGGGGACGGTGAATGAGAATGCGCTGCCGCGCTGCCCGTGGTCGAGCCAGATACGGCCGCCGTGGGCCTGAACGATCTCGCGGCAAATGGCGAGCCCCAGGCCGCTGCCCCCGTTGTTGCGCGAGCGAGCAGTGTCGATCCGGTAGAAGCGTTCGAAGACGTGCGGTTGCGCGCTGGTCGGAATCCCGGGTCCTTCGTCCTTGACCGTGGCACCCGCCGCCTGGCCGCTCTCCCACACGTCGATGCGAACCGTGCTTCCCGGCTCGCTGTGCGACACCGCATTCTGGACCAGGTTCATCAGCACCTGTTCGAGGCGATCGCGGTCACCGGGCACCGAGTGCGTCTCCCCCGCGACGGCGATCGTGACCCCATTGGCCTTGGCCATGGGCGCCAACGACCGCGCGACGCTTGCTGCCAGCTCAGACAACGCCACGGGCTGGCGGAGCAGATCGAGCCGTCCCGCGTCGACCCGGGCGAGCGTGAGCAGGTCCTCGACCAGACGGCTCATCCGCTCCACCTCCTCGCGAGAGCTGGCCAGTACGGCCTCGGCGTCCGCCGGCAGGCCGCCGTCCATGAGGGCGACGTCCAGCTCGGAGCGCATGACCGCCAGCGGCGTACGCAGCTCGTGGGAGGCGTCCGCTACGAGACGGTGTTTTCCTCGACGCCGCGCTGGAGTCGGTCGAGCATCCCGTTGAGCGTTCGCGCCAGCTGCGCCAGCTCGTCTGCCACGCGCGGCTCCGGGACCCGGTCATCCAGTCGGTCGATGCCGATCCGCTGCGCATGGGACGTCATCCGAGCGACCGGCGCCAGCGCCTTGCGCGCCAACCACCAGCCCCCGGCGGCTGTGAGCACCAGCGCTGCGCCACCACCGAGCGCCAGCAGCACGATGACTCGAGTGACCGAGTGGTTGACGTCGGCCAGCGACTTCGCGACCACGAGCACGCGTGTGCGCCCGTCCCGCAGAACGGACACCGCGAAGACGCGGAAGCGCTCTCGGCCGACCAGAGAGACGGATTGGTGCACGTGCCTGCCTCCGAGCACCTCCCGCCGCGAATGACTTCGAATCATCGGCCGTCGCGCGACCCGGTTGCCGTAGGTGAGCAGGACCCGGCCGCGGTCGTCGAGCAGCTGCGCCCCCGACGAGCCCACCGGCAGGGCGCGCAGCACGGTGTTGCTGACGTCGTAGAACTCCTTGTCGCCTTCCTGGCGGTAGCCCTGGGCGATCTCGACCGCGCTGGAAGCCTCGGAGCGGTCGATGTCGCGGGTGAGATCCGCCTTCAGGCGCAGCACGACGAAGGCGCCCACCCCGACCAGGATGACCGCCAGCACCAGGACGTACCAGAGCGTGAGCCGCGTCCGGATCGGCATGCTCAGCCTTCGTCCAGCACGTAGCCTGCGCCCCGCACGGTACGGATCAGCGGACGCCCGAACGGACGCTCGAGCTTGCGGCGCAGGTAGCCCACGTAGACGTCGACGATGTTCGACGCCCCCTCGAAGTTTCGATCCCAGACATGCTCGATCACCCGGGAGCGACTCACGACCTCCCCCGCATGCCGCGCCAGGAACTCGAGCACGGCGAATTCCCGTGCGCTCAGCTGCACCGAATGGTCCGCCCGGGTAACCGTGCGGCTGGCCGGGTCGATCACCAGATCGTCCACGCGCAGGACCGTCGGACGCTCCGGTGGTGCACGCCGGATCAGCGCCCGAAGCCGCGCGAGCAGCTCGCCGAACGCAAACGGCTTGACCAGATAGTCATCGGCGCCCATGTCCAGGCCGCGGATGCGGTCGTCCACGCGATCGCGCGCCGTCACCATCAAGATCGGCGCCCAGAAGCCCTCCTCGCGCAAGGTCTGGCAGACGGCGAAGCCATCGCCGCCCGGCAGCAGCACGTCGAGGACGATCGCGTCGTAGTCATACACGCGCGCGCACAGCAGCGCCTCGTCTCCGCGACCCGCGAGATCGACCGCATAGCCCTGACGCTCCAGCCCCCGCGACACGGCGCGAGCGAGCTTGCCCTCATCCTCTACGACCAGGATCCGCACGACCGCAGCTCAGTATCCATATCCCAGGTGAGAGCAGCATGAGAAGCACGGTGCCACCTATTGGGGGACCTCAGACGCCGGGAGCACCAGCGTGAATCGCGCCCCGCCGTTCTCGCCGGCCACGTCGAGCCCACCGTTCATGCGCTGCGCCAGCTCGCGCCCGATCGCCAGACCGAGCCCGAACCCAGCGGCGTCGCCGGGTGCGCTGCCGCGTCGGAAGCGCTCGAAGATCAGCTCACGCTCCTCCTCGGGCACCCCGGGCCCGCGGTCGCTGACGGCGATCTGGGCCGATCCTTCGCGGCGTGTCAGCGACACGCGGACCGGGGCGGCCGGAGGCGTGAAGCGAAGCGCGTTGTCGATCAGGATGCGAACGATGCGCGCGACGCCGCCGGGGTCGGCTATCGCCCATACGGGCGTGTCGGGCGCGGCCACATCGAGCTCGAGGTGGCGTTCCGCCAACCGGACGTCGAACTCAGACGCCGCCGCGCGGCAGAGCTCGGTGAGCTCGACCGGCTCGCAGCGCAGCTCGATGTCGGCGTCGAGACGGCTGAGGTCGAGCAGGTCCGCGGCCAGGCCGACCAGGCGCCGTGTCTGCATCCGGGCCCGCCCCACCTGCTGGCGGGCATCGTCGAGGTCCAGCCGTTCGGCGGCGAGGTCGTCCTCGAGCAGCTCGAGCACGCCATGCAGCGACGCCAGCGGCGTTCGCAGCTCGTGCGATGCGGTGGAGACGAAGTGCCGCCGTGCGTCCTCCTGCTGGCGCAGGTGGCTCTGCATGGACCCCAGCGCGCGCGACAGGTCGCCGACCTCGTCACGACGACCGTCCTCGGCCACGCCGACGTCGAGCCCCCGCTCGCCGACCAGCAGTGCGCTGTCACGCAGCCGCCGCAAGCGGCGCAGGAGCGTGGTGGCAAGGCCGAGCCCGAGCAGCAGCGCCACGGCCAGGCCCGCAGCCGCCGCGCTG
>JBBSHF010000109.1:0-5715 GCA_038253355.1 Candidatus Limnocylindria bacterium | reverse complement strand
TTGAGGTAGTTCTCGATGCGGTTCACGCACGACGCGCAGGTCATCCCCACGACGGGCAGGCTGAGCTCAGCCTCCTGCGAGGATGGGGTCGTCGTTCGGGTCTCCGCCGTCGCCGTGGTCATACTACCCGGGAGTATACCGCATGTGTCCGACCATTACCCACGATACGGAGCGCCAGCGACCGGGATGTCGCGGCCGGGCCGTTCGGGCCCAGGCGATCCAGGCCAGCCTGCGCCTCCCCGGCGTCACGCAACGTCAACAACGTGATTGGGAACTAGAGCGAGCGCTGCTAGCCTGTGACCGATGCGCGCGCTGCTGCTCACCAACGAGTTTCCGCCCAACCTCTACGGCGGTGCCGGCATCCACGTCGACGAGCTGACGCGCGCGCTGCGGCCGCTGATCGAGGTCGAGGTCCGGACCTTCGGTGCGCACGTCGTCGACGAGCCGCGCTGGCAGGTTCACGGCTTTCCCGCCGACGAGCGGTTCACGGCGGTCTTCGCGGTGCTCGAGCGCGATATCCGGATGGCCGCGCAACCGACGACCGCGGACGTCGTGCACGCGCACACCTGGTACACGCATTTCGCCGGAGTGCTGGCCAGGCTGAGCTACGGTATCCCGCTGGTCGTCACCGTCCACTCGCTCGAGCCGCTCCGACCATGGAAACGCGAGCAGCTGGGGGGCGGCTACGACGTGTCGGCCTGGGTGGAGAAGTCCGCGCTCCAGATGGCGGACGCCGTCATCGCGGTCAGCCGCGAGACGCGCGACGACGTGGTGCGCCTGTTCGAGGTGCCGGCCGAAAAGGTCCACGTCATCCACAACGGCATCGATGCCGACTTCTTCCACCCGGTGGCCGAGACCGATGCGCTTGAGCGCTATAACGTCGATCCATCGCAGCCGTATCTGCTCTTCGTGGGCCGCATCACCCGGCAGAAGGGGATCGTGCACCTGGTACGCGCCATCCGACGCGTCGATCCGGGTATCGGCGTGGTGCTGTGCGCCGGGCAGCCCGACACGCCGGAGATCACCCAGGAGATGGAGGAGGGGATTGCGGAGGCGCGGCGCCATCGGTCGAACGTGGTCTGGATCCCGGAGATGGTCAGCCGCGAAGCCGTGCGTCAGCTGTACAGCCATGCGGCGCTGTTCTGCTGCCCATCGGTCTATGAGCCGTTCGGGATCATCAACCTGGAGGCCATGGCCTGCGAGGTGCCGGTGGTCGCGAGCGCGGTGGGCGGCATCCCGGAGGTGGTGGTCGACGGCGAGACCGGCGTGCTCGTACCGGTCTCCTCCGATGCGGATGCCTTCGAGCATCACCTGGCCGATGCGATCAACGGTCTCATGGCGCAGCCCGAGCTCCGTGCGCGGATGGGGGCGGCGGGACGGCGGCGGGCAGTCGATGCGTTTGGCTGGGATGCGATCGCACGACGGACCGTGGACCTATACGGATCGTTGCGCTAAAGGGCGGTCCGGTGCGGACGTGCACCACATATCGCCGTCGCGACACTTCGGGCAGGTCGCGACGCCCGGTCGAAGTGCGATGATGCGACCCGCCCACCAACGGTCGTTGACCCGAGCGCTCCTCCACGCCGTATTTCGTGCCGAGAGAGATCGAGCCACGATTCACGTCCTGTTTCCAGAGGAGGCTCTTCCATGTTTCGTCGTCGCATTCGCGGCGCATCCGCGCTGTTCAGCGCGGTCGCAGGCCTGGTGCTCGCCATCTCGCCGGTCATGGCTGCCGTCCCATCGGTGTCGGTCGTCGCGGACGGCCTCAACAACCCTCGCGGAATCTCCGTCGCGGCCAACGGCCGGGTCTATGTCGCCGAGGCCGGAACCGGCGCCGCCGGCAGCGGCCGCATCTCGGTCATCACCCACGGCAAGCTCAGCACCGTCGTGGCCGGACTGCCATCCACCAATTCGCCTGAGGGCGAGGTGACCGGACCTACCAACATCGCGCTCAAGTCGACCGGCAACGCGGCCGTCACCATCGGTGCTGGACCGCAGGAGGTCGATGCGCGGTTCAACACCCTCCAGCGCCTGAGCGGCAGCCGCACCCTGGCCGACATCCAGGCGTACGTCAACGCGCACCCGGACACGACCGATCTCGACCGGCCGGCGAACCCGACCGACTCCAACCCGTACGGCGTCGCCTGGCTCAACGGATCGCACACCCTGGTGACCGATGCCGCCAACAACACGCTGCTGCTGGTCGGTCCGCATCACGGCATCCAGACGGTTGCCAAGTTCCCGAACGAGGTCATCTCGACCGCGGGCATCCCCGGATTCCCCGGCCCGGCGATGGTCCCGGCCGAGGCGGTGCCGACCACGGTGGCCATCGGGCCCGATGGCTACTGGTACGTGGGTGAGCTGAAAGGCTTCCCGTTCACGCCGGGCACCTCGCGGATCTGGCGCGTTGCGCCGTGGGCTCGTGGCGCCGAGTGCGATGCGAGCGCCGCAACCGCGGCCTGCAGCCTGTGGATGGACGGATTCACCTCGATCACCGGCCTCGACTTCGCGGCCGACGGCAGCCTGTACGTGGTCGAGATTGCCAAGAACGGCGTCCCGACCATCGGACCGGGCACCGGTGGCCTGTTCCACGTCGTGAATGGCGTCAGGACGGAGCTGATCCCCGGCCAGCTGAGCGCGCCGGATGACGTGGCCGTCGGTCGCGACGGCACGGTCTACGTCACGAACTGGAGCGTGGCGTCGGGCATCGGCCAGCTGCTCGCCATCCGACCGTAGCTCCTGCGCTGAGCCGTGCCGTCGCGGTGCGGCTCAGCCTCGTTCAAGCGGCATCACGTGCCGGCCTTGAGCTTGCGCCAGCCGCCGGCCCGATTGTTGGCGATGATCTGCTTGAACATCGCGGTCAGCGCCGGCGCGCTGATCCGTTCGCCCTGGCGAACGCCGACGGTGCGTGCCGCCTGGTTGTCGTGGCCGGCGGTGATGATGCCCTCGGGATCGGGCACCATGACGCCGTCGTACATGAAGACGTTGACGTGATCCTTCGCGGCCAGCAGCGCGCAGATGTTGCCCTGCAGCACGAAGTACGGCTGGACCGATCGCTTGATCGTCTCGGTCACCTCCGGGTCGGCGGCGTGCACGAGCTCTCGGACCTCGCGGCAGATCTCCTGCTGCCAGGCGGGCAGCGCGTCGATGTAGGCATCCACCCTTGGATCGGCTTCATAGCTCATGGCAGGCTCCTCCTCATGGATATCCGGCGTGCGGCGCCGCCGCACGGTAGGTCAGCAGCTGTCCGGTGCGCTCACCCTGGCCGATGCCGGCGGTGCCGCCCCATCGCGCAGCGACGATGAACAGCGTGCGGCCGTCGTCGCCGCCGAGCATGCAGGCGAAGCATCCCCGGTCGATCCTCACCGTGTCGAGCGCCTCGCCGCCTTCGCGCACGCGCACGCAGCGGCAGTTGGGGACATCGGCGTACCAGGCCGCCCCGCTCGCATCCAGGCAGATGCCATCCGGCCTCCCGTCGCCGAGCTCCGCCCAGGCCCGCCGGCCCGAGAGCGCGCCATCGAGACCGATGTCGAAGGCGGTCAGCCGCTTCCCGTAGGACTCGGCCACGATGAGCGTGACGCCACCCGGCGTCACGGCCATGCCGTTCGGAAACCACACGTCCCCGCCGACGTCGCGAGTGACGCCGGCGGCAGTGACCACCGCGATCGTGCCCGCCTTCGCCTCCTCGCCCGCCATCAGGTCGAAGCCCGCGCGATTGACGAACGTGTTGCCGCGCGGGTCGACGACGATCTCGTTCCAGGCCTGGCCGGTTCCGCCATACGGCGTCAGCGACCCATCCGCATCGGCGCAGACGACGCCCATCGGGCTGGTGAGGACCGGCCGCCCGTCAGGTAGCCAGTCGATCGAGAATGGCAGGCCGGACATCGTCAGCATCACCTCGCGGTCGCCGGCCTCGTCGAAGGCGAGCACCTCGCCGGCGACCCAGTCGCAGACCCACAGCCGGCCGTCGTGCCAGCGCGGAGACTCGCCCATCGCGAGTCCCGTCGCCAGGATCTCGGCACCGCTCATCTCATCTACCTCATTCGCCGCGCTGCCAGTAACGACCGATCGGATGGCGAAAACTCATCGCGCCGGCGCGCCATGCCTGCCGGCGAATGACCCTACCCGGTGGGCCGCAAGCGACGGAAGGTGCCGGCGATTCCGAGCCCGCCAAGCACGAAGATGACGCCGGCGGCCGGGAAGATGCCGTCCACGCCGCTCACCGCCGCGACCGCCGCGCCCAGGCTCGGACCGATGATGCCCGCCACGTACAGCGGCAGGAACACGAGGTTGAGCGTCGCAGAGCGGCGCTCGGGTGGCGCCTCGGTGGCGATCAGGCCGAACATCATGGCCTGCACGGCCGCCTGGAACGCGGCGTAGATCGCCGCGAACAGCGCGAGTACGGGAACGACCGAGGCGAGTGGCATGAGCGCGACCGCCACCCCACCACCGACCAATGCGGCCGCGAGCACTGGCCGGAAGCCGATCCGGTCGCCGATTGGTCCGGAGATGGGTGAGACGAGCGCGCCGACCAGTGCGGCGGTGCCGGTCACCAGCCCGATCGCGCTGGCCAGCCCCGGCTCACTGCCCTGCACGCCCTCAACGAGCAGCGGCAGGAAGGGTCGATACATCTGGTTGGCCAGCATCGAGACGCCGAAGATGATGAACAGGCGGCGGATACCGGCGTCCCGCAGGACGCCCAGCAGCGCGCGGCGAGCGAGGCTGGTGATCCGCCCCACCGGAACGACCTCGGGGCGGATCTCCCGCGTGCCGAGCAGCAAGACGGCCACGACCGCCAGCGACAGCAACGCAGACAGCCAGAAGACCGATGTCAACGGCAGATGCAACGCGTCAACCATGATCCCGCCAATGACCGGCCCGACCGCGAAACCGATGGGCCCCGTCGCTCCGAAGATGGCCGTTGCCGTGCCCAGCCGATGCCGCGGCGCCACGTCGCGCAGCGCCGCCAGCATCACGCCGGTGTTCCCCAGCTGCAGCCCCACGAGGAGGAGTGCCGCGGCCAGCTGCCACGGAACCTGCGCGGCAGCAACGCCGGCGAACACGACCGCCTCGACCACGGCGCTGCGGACGATGACCGCGCGACGGCTGTACTTGTCGGCCCAGACGCCCCAGAACGGCACAAGCAGGATGCCGAACACGAAGATCAGCGAGCTGAAGATGCCCGTGAAGGCAGGGATATCGGCCTGCGGAAGGCCGACCTCGCCGAGCCGCAGCGGCAGGAAGGCGAAGATCTGGCTGACCCCCAGCGCCTCGATGGTCGAGGTGATGCCGTAGGCGACGAGCAACGAGCGCCAGCCCTGTGGAGATTGCACGTTGCGCAGTCTATCCACGCGGGGCTTTGCATCGGTTGGAGGTAAACGCCGGAGGAGCTGCCCACATCGACGGATCTAGGGCGCTTCCTCCTCAGAAGTCCGACAGCCGGTGCAAAGAATCGGGGAATAGCGCGCCTTCTTGGGCACTTGCCGACTCCGGATGCAAAGAATTCGCGATGCGTGCGCGGTGCGCGCCGGGCGGCAACGTCTCAGAGACGTGACGGTGGCTGCGCAGTCTCGATCGGATCCTGGGGTTCGAGAGCGGTCGTCGGGATGCGCATCAGGAGCATTCACGAAGGTGCATCGGTCGAGCGGTTGAACACGTCGCCGGGCTGCCAGGGAGTGCCGAGTGCCGGAAGGAGCCATCGGTCGAGCCCGATCC
>JBBSHF010000108.1:0-5781 GCA_038253355.1 Candidatus Limnocylindria bacterium | reverse complement strand
TTGCCTGACGCCGGAGAGGCACAGGCTGGCCTGGATCGCCAGGGCCCGAACGGCCGGCCACGGCAGCCCGGTCGCTGGCGCTCCGCATCGTGCGTAATGGTCCGCAAGGGGCGTCTTATCTGCGGGAACGGTCGATTTCGAATGTCTGGGGTGGCTTAATGCGCCGATGCCGGCTCCTTATCCGCAAACCTGACCCGGCAAACCGACGCAGTCGCCGATAAGGGTCCGCTGGAGGCGCATTACCGTGACCGCGGCGACGGCCACGGCGACGGTGGCGGCGGTGGTGGCGGTGGTGGCGGTGGTGTCAACAACCTGCCTGGGAAGAACAGCTAGCTCGGGCTCAGCCAGTCCGTAGGCCGCCGTGCCGGAGATCGATTCCACACAGCCAGATGCCTGTGCGCCCATGGTTCAGATGCTGATCACGCCGGCGATGAGGCGGATGAGCTCCGTGAGACGCTCCGGGGGGACGGGCAGCGCGGCGACATCGGCCAGGGCAGCGGCGCGATAGCGCCGCGCCTCGGACCGCGCGTGGTCATGCGCTCCGCAGCGTTCCAGGATCTCGAGGACCTCTTCCACCTCGCCCTCGCCCATGGGTGCATCCGCTTCCGGCGCGACGCTCCCGTCGGTGGCGCGCACGCCGCGGTGGTAGATCTCGCGCAGCCGCCCGGCATCGGCCTCGGAGGCATGCTCGAGGGCCCACACCAGCGGCAGCGTCTTCTTGCGCTTGCGGACGTCGCCCGCCTCGGCCTTGCCTGAATCGGCCGAGGTCCAGAAGGTGCCCTTGAGGTCATCGGCCATCTGGAAGGCGAGGCCCAGGTCATAGCCGAAGCGACGGTAAACCTCGCCCACGTCGGGATCATCGGTCGCCAGGATGGCTCCGGCCTGGACCGATGCGCCCACCAGCGCAGCCGTCTTCTTGCCGATCATCTCCATGTACTCGCTGACCGTCACGTCGACCCGCCGTTCGAAGCTGATATCCAGGAACTGGCCCTCGCACAGCGCCAGGCAGGTCTCGTCGTAGACCCGCATCAGCTCCAGGACGCGATGCTCGCTGATGTCCGTCTCGAGCAGCCGATAGATCGCCAGGCGCGACAGGGCGAAGAGCGCATCGCCGGCGTTGATCGCCAGCGGGATGCCCCAGATCGCCCACAGCGTGGGCCGATGTCGCCGTTCCCGATCACCGTCCTCGATGTCGTCGTGCACCAGGCTGAAGTTGTGGCCGAGCTCGACCGCCGCGGCGCCCGGCAGCGCCTGGTGCCAGTCGCCGGTAAGCGACCGATAGGCGAGCAGTCCGAGCAGCGGCCGCATGCGCTTGCCCCGCGGCCCGCCGTCGTGATCGAGGCCCAGGTGATAGGCGAGCATCTCGTACAGTGGGCGGGCCTGTCCGCCGCGCTCGTCGAGGACGCTCCGCATCTCCGTTTCGATGTCGGCCAGGAGGTCGCTAAACTCGGTCCTGATGTCCACGGCTGAAGGGTACTCGACCTCTGCGATAGGACGCGTCATGGGCCCGCCCTCGCAGGCGGGATGCCGCCGATGAGCCCGCGGACGCGCCTCTACAAGACCGAGGCGATCGTGCTGCGCAGCATGAACCTCGGTGAAGCCGATCGGGTGCTCACGGTGCTGACGCCGCGGCTCGGGAAGCTGCGCGTCATCGGCAAGGGGATCAGGCGCACCCGCTCACGCCTGGGCGGCGGCCTGGAGCCGTTCAGCGACGTGCAGCTGGTACTGGCGGTGGGCCGCACCTTCGACATCGTGACCGGCGTCGCGCTGGAGGAGCCGCACCTGGGGCTGCGCAACGACCTGCACTCGACCGCCGCCGCCTGGTACGTCGTCGAGCTGGTGGATCGCTTCTGCGAGGGGACCGCCGACTCGCACGGTGCCTTCGTCCTGCTCGGCCAGGCGCTCTCCGCGCTGGATGCTCCGACCGATCTCGTATCCCGCGAGGTCGTGGCCCGCTGGTTCGAGCTGCACCTGCTCGACGCCAGCGGCTTCCGACCGGAGCTTGCCCGATGCCTGGAATGCGGCGCCGAGATCGAGCCGGCCGGCAACAGCTACTCGCCGGCCGCTGGCGGGGTGCGGTGTTCCAGCTGCGCCTCCGGGGCGTTGGGCGCGCGGTCCATCTCGTCCGATGCGCTGAAGGTGCTGCGTCACCTGCAGCGCGCGCCGCTCACCGACGTGCTGCGGCTGTCGCTGACGGTCGGCCTTCAGCGCGAGGTCGAGCGGCTGCTGCACGCCACCGTCTCGGCGGTGCTCGAGCGCGAGCTGCGTTCGCGTGACTTCTTCGAGGAGGTCGCCGCGCGCGACGCGGCCACTGCCGAGCGCACGCCGCTCATCCACTCGTGACGGCGGGCATCGGCGAGATCGGTCTAGGCTAAACTCGAACGCCCAGCACCAGGAGCGCCCAACGACCCGTGCCCGCCCCGAACATGGACGTCATCGTCAGCCTCGCCAAGCGACGCGGATTCGTCTTCCCGTCGAGCGAGATCTACGGCGGCATGGCCGGCTTCTGGGACTACGGCCCGCTGGGCGTTGAGCTCAAGAACAACATCAAGCAGGCTTGGTGGCGCGAGATGGTCACGCGCCGCGACGACGTGGTCGGCCTCGACGCGGCGATCATCATGCATCCGCGGGTCTGGGAGGCGAGCGGCCACGTCGCCGGCTTCAGCGACCCCATGGTCGACTGCCGCAACTGCAAGCTCCGCTTCCGGGTCGAGGACCTCAAGGGGCCGCCGTCGGAGATCGCCTGTCCGAACTGCGGCCAGCGCGGCACGCTCACCGAGCCGCGCCAGTTCAACCTGATGTTCAGCACGCACGTCGGGCCGGTGGCGGACTCCGCATCGGTCGCCTACCTGCGCCCGGAGACCGCGCAGGCCATGTTCGTCCAGTTCGACAACGTGGCCACCAGCATGCGCCGCAAGCTGCCGTTCGGGATCGCGCAGATCGGCCGATCCTTCCGCAACGAGATCACGCCCGGCAACTTCATCTTCCGCGACCGCGAGCTCGAGCAGATGGAGATGGAGTTCTTCGTCCATCCGCGAGACGAGGACCAGTGGTTCGCCTACTGGGTCGATGCTCGCCACCGCTGGTGGACCGATGTGCTGGGCATCGCGCCCGACCGGCTGCGCCTGCGCCCGCACGAGGCCCATGAGCTCTCGCACTACAGCAAGCAGACCACCGATATCGAGTACCAGTTCCCGATCGGCTGGTCCGAGCTGGAGGGCATCGCCGACCGCACCGATTACGACCTGCGCGCCCACGCCGCCGGCAGCGGCAAGCGGCTGGCGATCTTCGACGAGGCGAGCAGCGAGCAGATCGTGCCGTACGTCATCGAGCCGGCCGCCGGCGTCGACCGCGCCCTGCTGACCGTGCTGCTTGACGCGTACGAGGAGCAACCCCTCGATCGCGAGAAGCGGCTGGTGCTGCACCTTCGCCCCGCGCTTGCGCCGATCAAGGCGGCGGTCCTGCCGCTGCTGCGCAATCGGCCCGAGCTGGTCGAGCGCGCGCGGCGCCTGGCCGCCGACCTGCGCGAGCTGATGCCGTCCATGTACGACGACACCGCCTCGATCGGCAGGCTGTACCGCCGCCAGGACGAGGTCGGCACGCCGTTCTGCGTCACCGTCGACGTCGAATCGCTGGCCGATGGCGCGGCGACCATCCGCGAGCGCGACTCGATGACCCAGGAACGGGTGGCGCTCGAGCTGATCCCGCAGCGCATCGCCGATCTCGTCGCCGGTCGCGCCACTTGGCAGGGGGTCGCTCGCGAGGTGGCAGCAATCGAGCCATGACCGCGCCATTCGCCGATGTCGAAGCTGCGCTGGCCCGGGGTGACCACCAAGAAGTCCTGCGCCTGACCGGGGCGCGCCTCGCGGAGCAGCCGGGCGACGATGCCAGCCACGAGCTGCGCGCCCGCTCGCTGATGGCGCTCGGCAGGCTGGGGGAGGCCGAACGGGATGCCGCTGACGCCGTGCGACTCGATCCTGACGAGATTCGCTACCGCGAGCTGATGGCCGAGATCCTGAGTGCCCTGGGTGCGCATCGTGATGCGGCGACCGAGTTCGCCGAGCTGGCGCGCAACGACCCCCGGCAGGCGGACTGGACGCTGGCCGAGGCACGCGAGCGGCTGGGTGCCGCGCAGCCGGGAATGGGCGCCGAGGCGGCGCGTCGAGCGGTGCGGCTGGATCCGCGCAACGGCCGCGCGCAGCTGGCGCTCTCGCAGGCCCTGGCACGCACCGGCGACGCGCGCGGCGCGCTGCAGTCCGCCGGAGCGGCGTTGCGCCTGCTGGGAGGACTCGCGGACGCTCGCGAGGCGCTCGCCGATGCGGAGTGGCTGTCCAACCAGGACGCGGCCGCCTTCGCCGAGTTCCGCGCGCTGTCGCTGGAGCTGCACGGGCACGACCGGGATCGGGTGATGATCAAGGCGCGCACGCTGTATCGCCAGCACGCCGGCTTCATGGGGCACCTGCTGGCCGCCGTTCCGCCGCTGTTCGACCTGGCATTCCGCAACGGCTGGATCGGCGTGTGAAGGTCGGCTCGCTGCGCGAGCACCTCGCTGCGGCGCTGCTGAGCGCCATGCGGCGTCCCGAGCCGGAGAAGGTCGCGTTGACCGCCGATCGGACGAAGGCGATGGCGGTCGCCCTCGTCGGCCTGGACGGTGAAGCGGAGGTCGACGTCGAGACCCTCGAGGTCGGCACGATCCGCGCCGGAGTCATCCTCGGCTTTCATCCGGAGCACGTTCGCAGGCTGATCCGCACCGGCGCGCTGCGCGCCCGTCTGGTCGGCGGCGACTATCGCATCCTGCTGAATGACCTCTGGCCGCTCATCGAGGTCCGCTACCACCAGCCCGGCCGCCGCCGCCTGCGACGCCGCTGAGCCCGTGGCTACTGACATCCTCGTCTGGGCATGGCATCCTTCCGCCCAATGGTCGAGCCCACCAAATCCTCGCCGACGTCCTGCTGCAACCCGCCGCCCGATCCCAGGATCGCCCGCCGCTTCGATGAGCGCGCCAGCCAATGGACCGATGCCGACGAGTTCCCGTCCATGGTCGACGTGTCGACACGGCTCCTGGAGGCATCGCGCGACGCAACCCGTCTCCATCCGACCGTTCTCGAGCTGGGATGTGGCACAGGCGCCCTGAGCGTCGCGCTCCTCGAGCTCGGCGCAGCGCGCGTCGCTGGGCTCGACCTGTCGCCCGCCAGCATCGACGTTGCCCGTCGTCGCGCCGCGGCACGGGGATTCGCTGAGCGGGCGACCTTCAGCGTCGGGAACGCCGTGACCGATGCGGTCGAGCCTCACGACTGGGTGATCCTCGACCGCTCGATCTGCTGCTTCCCGGATGTCGGTCGGCTGGTTGGCGCCGCAATCTCCACGGCTCGCAACCGGATCGCGATCTCGGTCCCCGAGTCGCGTGGGTGGCGTGGCCTGCTGAACCGCCCGTCCTGGGTAGTCGAAAATGCCTGGGACCTCCTTCATCGCGGCTGCCGCGGCTACGTCCATGACCTGCGCCGCGTCGAAGCGCGTCTCGCCCGCGCCGGGTTCCGGCCCCTTCCGGACCGATCCAGCCACGTCGGCCTGTGGTTCGTGGGCGTCTACGAGCGCTGATCTGCCTGCAGCATCTGGTGATCGGTATCCGATCAGTCGCGTGATGCCCCGGGGTCGCCTGGTTCTTGTCAGATGTTCCGTTGGTGAGCACGAGTCGCTCAGGACGGACCAGATGAGCGGTTCCCGCTCACCACGCGAACATTTGACGGCGCCGGGCCCGATACGCATCGACCGCTGCTCACC
>JBBSHF010000107.1:0-5782 GCA_038253355.1 Candidatus Limnocylindria bacterium | reverse complement strand
CAAGCCCATGAAGAAGAAACGGATCGCGATCTTTACCCGGCTGAACATGCGTCAACCCCTAGATGCGGTGTGAGATGCAGTGCGCTTGTCGTGTGGCTGCCTTGTAGTGTGGCTGCTTCGTGCTCTGGCTTCGTGCTCTGGCTTCGTGCTCTGGCTTCGTGCTCTGGCTTCGTGCTGACCGATGCAGCGCACCATGCAGCGCAAGAAGGATACCATCGGCCGTCTCCGGCCTCCAGGCTGCGGCTTCTGGCTCCGTTTTCTTGGCGTTGGTCCCCGGCCGCTTGAGTTTGCGCCGTCCCCCGCTCCCGTCGTTGCGCTGGCGGGTCGGCATGCGGTTCGGGCGGGGTTTGGGCGGGCGGGCGGTCCGCGCCGTAAAGGGCCCCAGGGGGCGCCTTATCTGGGGTCCGCCCGAGATGGACCTGCGGAATGGTCCGTAAGGGGCCGCGGCGGAGCCCATTAACTGCCCGCGGTGCCGTTGCGCCGGGCACCACTGCGGATAAGGGGCCGAGAACGACCCTTTACGCTCAGTTCCGCAGGTCAAGCGCCGGGATTTGCAGCGCTTGGAGGCAAATGACGGAGATCCGGTACTTCCGCCGCCATTCCTTGCATCCGATGCCGCATGCGACGGAGGAGGGTGGCTTATTCGGCCAATTCGGCCCTTGCTCGGCCCTTGCTCCGGCGTTTGCCTACAGCGCTTGCAAGTCCCGAAGGGTTGGCAAGCCCGATGCGTTCGGTGCTACTCCCCGAGCCCGTACTCGCGCAGCTTGGCGTAGAGCAGGCGGCGGTAGATCCCCAGCTCCTCGGCGGCCTTCGAGCGGTTGCCCCCGGCACGTTCCAACGCCTCGAGGATGAGCCGCTTCTCCAGGTCCGCGACGGCATCCTTGAATGACCCGTTACTGGCCCCGCTGCCGGCCCCGTTGGTGACACCCTTGGTCGCGGCACTGGTCTGGGCCGGATGTGCGCCATCGGTCTGGGCCGGATCTGGATCTTCAGTCTGCGCCAGGTCGTCGGAAACGGAAGCTGCGCCGTTGGTCTGCGCGTTGGTCTGCGCGTTGGTCTGCGCGCTGGTCTGACGGCGGGTTCGCGCCGAGAGCCGAGCCTGATCGCGCGCCTCATGCACGTCGCCGAACGGCAGGTGCTCGTCGGTGATCAGGTTCCCGCGCGACAGCACCACCGCCCGCTCGACCGCATTCTCCAGCTCGCGCACGTTGCCCGGCCACTCGTAGGCCATCAGCTTGGCGAGCGCCTCTTCGCTGATCGTGGTGGGAATGGCGCCCGGCGCGTGGCGGTACTTCAACAGGAAGTGCTCGGTCAGCAGCGGGATGTCCTCGCGCCGATCCCGCAGCGGCGGCATGTCGATGTGGATCACGTTCAGGCGGTAGTAGAGGTCCTCGCGGAATCGGCCCTTCTCGACCTCCTCGGAGAGGTTGCGGTTCGTGGCGGTGATCACCCGGATATCGAGCTTGATCGGCACATTCGAGCCGATCCGTTCGAACTCGCGCTCCTGCAGGATGCGCAGCAGCTTGGTCTGGGTGCCGGCGGTCATCTCGCCGATCTCGTCGAGGAAGATGGTGCCCTTGTTGGCCAGCTCGAAGCGGCCCTTGCGCATCATCATGGCGCCGGTGAACGAGCCCTTCTCGTGCCCGAACAGCTCGGTCTCCAGCAGGCTCTCCGGCAACGCGGCGCAGCTCACCTTGACCAGCTGGAATGGATTGCGCTTGCTGGCCCGATGCAGTGCTTCGGCAACGAGCTCCTTGCCGGTCCCGGACTCGCCCGTGATGAGCACGGTCGCGTCGGACGAAGCCACCTTACCGATGAGCTTGTAGACCTCCATCATCGGTCGGGAGTTGCCGACGATCCGCTCGCGCTCGGCCGCTGACTTGCCGAGCTCGAGACGGAGCGCGCTGACCTCGTTCGACATGTCGGCGTGCTCGAAGACGCGCTTCAGGGTAAGCAGCAGGTCGTCGAGCTCGAAGGGCTTGGTGACGTAGTCGTAGGCGCCCTGCTCCATGGCCTTGATCGCGCTGGAGCTGCCGCCGAAGGCGGTCATCACGATCACCTCGAGGTCGGCGTGCTGCTTCTTGATCTGCTTCAGCACGCTGATGCCGTCCTGGTCGGGGAGCTTGATGTCCATCATCACCAGATCGGGACGTGCCTTCTCGATCTCGGCGATGGCCCCCGCGCCCGATGCGCTGGCGCAGACTTGGTATCCATCGCCGGAAAGCAGATCGGTCAGCAGCGAGCGAATTTCGGCGTCGTCGTCAACGACGAGCACGGATCGGGGGTCGGGCAACTCAGCCTCCGCAGGTGCCGCGCGTGTCGGGGACTCGGTGCGCGGTGCGCGGCAGGAGCGGAGTATAGGCATCGTTCGCTTAGCGTACAAGCGGGCGCCGCCGCGCCAGGCCGAGGCTATGACCCGGGCGAGGCGCTCGGCGCCAGGTTGAAGCTGGAGCTCGCGCCGGGGCTGGCAATCGGCGCGATGGACGGACCCGGAAAGAACTTGCCCGGCACGCCGGCGAAGGCGAGCACGAACATGAGCACGAAGGCGGCGACCACCACGACGATCCAGGGCCGGCCAAGTGCGTCGCCGCGCGGCGGCAAAGCGCCGCGGTAGCCAGGAGCGCGGTCGGGTGCGCGGTCGGGTGCCCGGTCGGCACGGACCGGCCGTCCAGTCGTCCGCTCCCCACGCTCGGCTCGCTCCGCACGCTCCGCACGGTCGCGTTCGGGTCGCTCCTCGGTCATCGGTCTCCCTTCATCGTCCTGGTGAGCCGCCGCAGCACCGCCTCCGCCGTCGCGCGATGCTCAGGCAGCCACTGCTCCAGCGATGCCAGGCGGCGGCGCGCATCGGTCAAATGCAGGCGTTCTCGTCGAACTGCGCTGACCGCGCTGATGCCCAGCGTCCAGGCCAGCAGTCCCAACGAGCAGCTGACGAGCACGGCGAGGGCAATGACCGCCAGGTCGAGGAGAGGTCCCACGGCGCGGCGAAGGCTAGCAGAACTATCGGGCGTCGCGCATGGCCGGGACGAACAGCCCGGCCGCGCCGGCCGCCGCGCAGATCAGCCCCGCCAGCACCAGCACCGGTGCCGGACCGATCACCCCGGCAAGCCAGCCGGAGACGCCCATGGAGAGCGCCATCATGCCGAAGACCAGCGCCTGCCGAGTCGAGACCACGCGGCCCATCAGGCGTTGCGGGGTGCGTTCCTGGAAGAGCGTGATGTTCGGGATCAGGAAGACCATGTTGAAGACGCCGGTCAGGAAGAAGATGGCAATGGCAACGAATGGATTGGTGACCAGCGCGGCCCAGGCCAGCGCCAGACCGATACCGATGAAGCCGGCGATCGACATGAGTCCCTTGGGCAGCTTCGCCGCGACGGCGCCGATCACGATCCCACCGACCACGCTGCCAGCGCCGATGGCCGCCATCAGCAGCGCGTAGTTCTGCGGATGAGGAATGACGCTCGTGTCGAGCACCGATCGGGCGTAGAGGATGCTGCACACGATCTCGGCGCCGACCGCGACCTGTGCCACCGAGCTGACGATGGTATTGGCCATCAGCTCGCGCTGACCGCGCAGGAAGTGCCAGCCCTCGGCCATCTCGGCCCACACCACGCGCGGCCGGAACGGGGCCTGGGTGAGCTCCTGGCGGGGCACGACCATGGCCAGCAGCAGGAACGCCGACACGATGTAGGTCGCGGCGTCGAGCACGAACGCGGCGGCGATGATCCCGCTCAGCGCCGCCACCACCACGCCGGCGATGGGATAGCCGATGAGGTCCGCGACCGTCTCGTTGACGGTGCTCGCCGAATTGGCGGCGACCAGCTCGTCATCCTTCACGATCTGGGGCAGGATCGCGTTCTTGGCCGGGCGGAAGAGCAGGCTGACGGTGGCCACGGCGAAGGCGATGAGATAAACGAGCCCGATGTTGATCTCGATGGCGAACGGCACGAGCAGCACCAGGCCGCCGCGCAGCACGTCGGAGATGATCATGGTGCGACGCCGATCCCATCGGTCGACCAGGGCGCCGGCGAGTGGACCCAGGAGCACGTTGGGAACCGCGGTGGCGGCGAAGGTCAGCCCCACCTCCAGGGCGCCGTGGCGCGTCTCGACCAGGAAGGCCAGCGCGATCTGGTGCACGCGATCGCCCATGAACGAGACGAGCTGCCCGGTCCACAGCAGCGAGAAGTTGCGGTTGCGCGACAGGCGCAGGTAGGGCGACTGGGGGCGGATGGGCTTCTCGAGCTCGACCTCGGCGCCCGGCGCGGCCGGCGTGGCCGGCGTGGCTGGCGTGGCCGGAATGGGCGTCACCATCGGTCTGGTGGCGAATGCACCGGAGCGTGAAACCGCACCCACGGCAGCGCCGGAGAATGCCAGGCCGGCCTGGAACTCGCTCGCCGCGGTGGGCCGCGGGGGGCTCGGACCGAAGGCGAAGCTGGGTCGCAGCGGCGCATCCGGACGGGTCATGGAATACACGATCGCCCAGAAGATGCCGAACGCCAGCAGCACGTCACCAATGCTCACCACGTCGCGGATGAGCGGCAGCGGGATGGGGATCACGTCGCCGAACATGGCGCCAGTGGCCACGAAGGTGGCCAGGCTATCGGTCGAGACCAGGAAGTGGAAGGGGTCCGTCGTGAGTGCGCTGCTGGGGAAGCCGGCGACCGCGAACGCACCCGACCAGACCGGCATCAGGCCGGCATTCAGGACGACAGCCAGCGTATTGAGCCCGATGCCAACCGATGCGATCTGCAACCCCGGCACGCGCCAGTTTCCAGCGAGCCAGACCAGGATCAGCAGGTAGGCGGCGACGAAGCCCCAGCCCAGCGGGAGCCCGCTGGCGAGCTCGTTCTGGCGCAGCAGCACGGCAACGATGCGGATTGCCAGCGCCAGGCCGAGCAGCCAGAACCAGCGCAGCCTGAGGTTGGCCAGGCGTGGCAGACCTCCACCCAGGATGGCCCCCACGATGAGCGCGAGAACGATCGCGCTAAGAAACATCGTCCGCGAGTGCGCGCCTGCTCGATCGGGTTGGGTCCTGGTCGCCGGCCAGGCGGGTGCTCGCCGCTCGTTCGGGGATCTCCGCAGGAGACTCCGAGCGGGCCGGCGCATCGTCCTGGTGCAGCATGGTCGGCAGCTCGTCGTCCCGTTCCGGCTTGCGGTCGAGCGTCTCGCGATCGAGGCCGATCAGGATCGGCACGATCTCCGGGTCGAACTGGATGCCGGAGTACTTCTGCAGCTCGCCGATGGCCTGCTCATGGGTCAGCGGTGTCTTGCGGTACGGGCGCGCGCTGGTCATCGCCTCGTAGGAGTCGGCCACGCCCATGATGCGGGCGCCCAGCGGAATGTCGAGCGCCTCGATGCCGTCCGGGTAGCCGGACCCATTGAACCACTCGTGGTGCCAGCGAATGAGCGGCGCCTCCGCGGTCAGCTGGCTGGCCGGCGCCACGATCTCCGCTCCGATGACCGGGTGCTGGTTCATCAGGATCCGCTCCTCGCGGTCCAGCGACCCTTCCTTGAGGAGCACGTTATCGCGGACGCCGATCTTGCCGACGTCATGCAGCAGCCCAGCCCACTTGATCACCTCGATCTCGCTCTCGGGCAGGCGCAGCACGCGGCACATGGCTTCGGCAATGTGGCTCACTCGTCCGGAGTGGCCTCGCGTGTATCGGTCTCGGGCGTCGACCGCCTTGGCCAATGCGCCGATGGTCTGCTCGAACAGAGCGCGCGTCTCGACGTAGCGGTGATACGCCAGGCGCGTGGTGAAGAGCGGAACCACGAAGAGGGGAGT
>JBBSHF010000106.1:0-5832 GCA_038253355.1 Candidatus Limnocylindria bacterium | reverse complement strand
GCACGCCCTGCAGATCACCGGTGCCAAGACCGCTGAGACCCGGCAGCGGCGCATCGCCAAGTCGGTCGACATCCTGCGCCAGGGCCGCCCCCGATGAAAGCTCAAGAACGGCGGCATCACGGTGCGCGACCCCTTCGAGGATCGCGCGGGTTGAACGTCGGGCAGACTCGGTGATAGCAAGGATGCTATCAGGCATGCTATCCTCAACGCATGAACGCGGCTCGGTTGGTCAAGCACGCGCGACGCAAAGCCGGTCTCTCGCAGCGAGGCCTGGCAGAGGTCGCCGGCGTGCCGCAATCGACGGTCGCCCGTATCGAGCTCAAGCAGCTCGCTCCCCGGACCGACACGCTTGATCGCCTGCTTCGTGCCGCGGGCCACACGCTTGAGCTTCAGCCCGTGCTCGGCGTGGGAGTGGACCGGAGCCAGATTCGTGAGCTGTTGCGGCTGTCACCCGGCCAGCGAGCGTCTGTCGCGGCCGCGGACGCAGCGGCTTTCCTGGCGCTCGATCGACGCCGATGAGCACGCCACCGGCACCGCCGGCATTCGACCCGCTTCGACTCTTCCGAGAGCTCGACGCTGGTGGCCTGCGGTACGTCGTCATCGGCGGGCTTGCCGGTCGCCTGTTGGGATCACCCACGCTGACCCGCGACCTCGACATCTGCCCTGCCCGCGATCGGGAGAACCTGGAAGCGCTGGCGGTGGTGCTCCGCGGCCTGCACGCTCGACTGCGCGGCGCCGATGCGGCCCTGCCCGTCCGCCTCGATGCCCGCTCGCTGCAGGCGGGCGACTCGATCACCCTCGTGACCGATGCCGGTGACCTGGACATTCTGGGCACCCCGGCAGGGACGACTGGATACGACGAACTCATCCGAACCGCGGTGGCGACCGATCTCGACGGGCTCGTCGTGCAGGTGTCGTCCATCGACGATCTGATTCGCATGAAGCGAGCGGCCGGTCGCCCGAAGGACCTCATCGAGCTCGAGGTCCTCGGGGCGCTCCGGGATGAGATCGACCGCGGGAGCTAGCCACCCTCCGCCGGCGGGTGTCAGTCGGGCAGCAGCTCCAATCGGTCGACATGCGCGCCGGCACGCCCACCGAGCCAGTGTGATAGCATCTCACACGACATGACACATTCAAGGACCGATGAGCTGACGCGGACGAACGTCACCCTGCCGGCGAGCCTGTTGGCGCAGGTCGATCGGTTGGCCGGCCCACGTGGTCGCAGTCGGTATGTCGCGGATGCAGTGGCGCAACGCGTGCGCCACGACGCTCTGGGTGCCGCGATCCGTGAGACTGCCGGCGCCATGGTCGGACGTCCGGGCTGGATGAGTTCGGACGAGGTGACCGCCTGGGTGGACAAGCTGCGATCCGAGGAGACGGCGTAGCGCGTGCGCTATCTCCTCGACACGAGCCTGATCATCGACCACGCTCACGGCCATGAGCCAGCGATGAACGTGCTGCATCGGTTGTACGAGGAAGGTGCCGAGCTCTTCACCTGCGATGTCGTGGTCTGCGAAGCGCTCTCCGGCGGGTCGGACGAGCATCTGGCCGTTGTGTCGCGCCTGCTGGAGCCGCTCGACTACGTCGCGACAGATCTGGCCTCCGCGCGGACGGCAGGCGAGGCGCGGCTCCGGCGTCACCGGTTGGACGGGAAGCTGGGGCTCGGTGACGCGTTCATCGCCGCGGTCGCCAACGGCCTCGGCGCCACCATCGTGACGCGCAATCGCCCCGACTTCGAGCGCCAGGGAGCTTCGGTCCTGACCTACTGAAGTTCTGTGTGGTCGTGCGTGATGCCCGGGCCTGGCTTGCCACCGGGGCCGGGGCCGGGGCGCGGGACCCGGAGCGGGGCGCGTTTCCGGATGCCCGGCTTGCCACCGGGGCAACTATCGGCCAAGGTGGGCTCCAAATCAATGGTTCGCTGGCCGTGGTTTGCACTGACGGCAAAGAGCAGCCAGGAACGCAGTGTTCCAAAGCCGATGGTTGCCGCCGCGGCAAATCAGCTCGGGCCGCGGCCAATGAGCCCTGGCAAATCGGCAGGGCGAGCCGCACGCTAGCCGGGTGCTGGCTGTAACGGCCAAGCAGGCGCCCCAGACGGCGGTGTGGCTGGCCGATGCGCGCACCCCCTGGCGATTCGGCCAACCAGACGCCGCAAGCGGTCCTTGCTTGGCCGTTACAGCCGCCGGCTGGCCAGGCGACAACCTCGCGAGGCGTCGCGCTCTCATCCGGAGCGAGGTAGAACGACCCGGTCTTTCTTGGGCGAGACCGCCCCGGGGCTCGCCGTGGGGCCGATGAGTTTCTGCCCGGCGGCACGTCCTTACATCGACAAGCGACTATCTTCGCCGGCGGCTAGACTGCGGCGTTCAACTTTTGAAGGAAACCCGAACGACATGACGACCGAGCTGCGTGCCCATGACCGCGCCCCCATCGAGCTGCCACACAACGTCCGCATGGAGATCCTGGGCGCGGTGCTGTTGGGCATCTTCCTGGCCGCCCTCGATCAGACGATCGTTGGCACGGCACTGCCGCGGATCGTCACCGACCTGCACGGCAACGACGTCTACGTCTGGGCCTTCACCGCGTACCTGCTGACCGGCACAGTATCCGGCCCACTGTACGGCAAGCTCTCCGACATCTTCGGCCGGCGGCCCATCTTCATCATCGGCGTCAGCATCTTCCTGCTGGGCTCACTGCTGTGCGGCATCAGCCAGGAGATGTGGCAGTTCCTCGTCTTCCGCGGCTTCCAGGGACTGGGTGCCGGCGCGCTGTTCCCGATAGCGCTGGCCATCATCGGCGACATCTTCGCGCCGTCCGAGCGGGGCAAGTACCAGGGGTACTTCGGCGCCGTCTTCGGCGTGAGCTTCCTCATTGGTCCGGCCATCGGCGGGATCATCACCGACACCATCGGCTGGCATTGGATCTTCTTCGTCAACATCCCCATCGGGATCGTGGTGCTGTTCATCATCTGGCGCACCCTGCCGACACGCGTTGCGAGCGACGCGGATCGCCACATCGACTACCTGGGTGCCGCGCTGCTGGTGGGGGCCCTGGTGCCGATCCTCATCGGCTTCACCAACAAGCAGTTCGGCGAATGGACCGATGCGGACGTCGGCGGTCTGATCGCCGTGGGCCTCGCCTTGGCCGCAGCCTTCGTGTGGGCCGAATCGCGGGCGCACGAGCCAATTGTCCCGCTCGGCCTCTTCCGGCTGCGGACGTTCGCCGCCAGCGTGATGGCCATGTTCCTGGCGATGATGGGCTTCTTCGCCGCGGTCGTCTTCCTGCCACGCTGGTTCCAGGTCGTCGCCGGCAGCTCGGCCACCGAGTCCGGCTACCAGATCCTGCCGTTGCTCGGCGGGCTGATCGTCTCGGCGATCGTCAGCGGACAGATCGTGGCGCGCAGCGGCCGGTACAAGGCCCTGATCGTGGGTGCGCTGGTCACGATGGCCGTCGGCCTCTTGCTGCTGACCAACCTGCGGCTGGATACCCCCATGCCGCTGCTGTGGCTGTGGATGGCGGTGGCGGGCCTGGGCGTCGGCCCCGCGTTCGCGGTCTTCACCCTGGCCGTGCAGAACGCCGTGCCGGTCAGCCAGCTGGGCACGGCCACGAGCAGCCTGACGCTCTTCCAGCAGGTGGGTGGCACCGTCGGCCTGGCGATCACCGGCACGATCTTCGGGTCGACGCTGCTGAACGAGGTGCCGAAGCAGCTGGTCACCGCCGGCGTGCCGCCGCAGTTCGCGGATCAGTTCTCGGGGGCCGGCGCCAGCTTCAACAACCTGACCAACGTCGGGGACCTGGGCGCATCGATCCTGGCACAGGTGCCCGAGCAGTTCCGTCCGGTCGTGCAGCCGCTGATCCCGGCCATCGTCGACGGGATCCACACTGCGTTTTCGATCGCCACTGCCTCGACGTTCGTGGTCGGAATCGTGACGGCGCTGCTGGCGGCGCTCCTCGTCCTGGTGGTGATGCCCGCTGGGCGGATGGGGGAGACCGAGCAAGCGGCGGAGACGACCCTGACGGAGGCGACCCCGGAGTTCGGCTGATGCACCCGGTGCATCATTTGCCGCCAGAATCGTGGCCCTGACGACGCCTGATGCAGCCGGTGCATCGCGCGTTGCCAGACGCCCGTGTTTGGCGGGGATTGATGCACGTGCAGCATTGTTCCCACAATCGTCGTCCTGACGACGCCTGATGCACCCGGTGCATCGGTCTTACGAAGGTTCAGGACGAGGTCTCGTGGGCGCCTCTCGACCGCAGGTAACGTCGGTCGCTCATTGAGCGCAGCAGAAGTGGCAATCGACCGCTCAGAACCAGGCGCCGATCGCGAACGAGCAGCGCGACCCCTGCCAAGTCGGGCAGCATCATGTCCGGCCGCCCGGGCGTGAGCACTGCCTGCGGGGCCTCGCCGCGCAGCGCGCGCACGACGTTCCGAGCCACTCCGCGCGACGTGGCCTGAATGGAGCGCAGGGCCGGTGGCAGGCGATATCCATCCGGGGCGGCAACCACGTCGCCGATGCCGAAGACGCCCGCTGTCGCGGCCATCGCCGGGTCGACACGCATTCTGCCGGTCGCATCGAGCAAATGCGCAGGCAGCCAGTCGGCGGAGCCTCGAAGGGGCGTCGCCAGGGCGATCACGTCTGCGGCGACGCTCCCGCCGGCGGCATCAACGCGGCCCTCGCCGATACGCTCCACCGGGCCTTCGATCAGCCGCGCCCCGCGGCTCTCGAACAGTCGCCGCAGCCAAGCGGTGGCTTTGGGGCCGAACCGGCGTTCCAGCGTGCCGTCGCCGTCGATCGCCGTCACGCGGGCGCCGGGACGATGAGCGGCGATCGAGGCCGCATATTCCAAACCGGGTCCTGGACGCTCCCACCCGAAGATGACGGCGACCTCCTTGGCGCCGGCTCCCACTTGGGCGGCGAACTCCGCGGCGTCGGCGGCGTCGCACGGAAACAGCGCATGCGCGCGGGCTCCCGTCACGCGATCGCGATCCGCGACGGCCCCGGTCGCGACCAACAGCTGGTCGTACTCGACCTCCAGACCCGATTCGAGGACCAGGCGCCGCTTCTCGAGGTCGGCCGTGGCGGCTCGGTCGGTGATGATCTCGACGCCGGCGCGGGTCAGCAGCTCGGCGAACGGAATCGTCGGCGGCTGAGGTCCGCCGGCCGGGACGCGGATCAGCATCGGCCGATAGGCGATGGCTGTCTCGCTGCTGATCACGCTCACCGACACCTGGCTGTCGACCACCTTGAGCGCGAGGGTGACCTCGAGCGCTCCGAACCCGCCACCGACGACCACGACGCTCATGTCGAACCGCTCCTCGCATCCGACGCCCTCGGTTGAATAGAGGTCGCGTCTAATGGATAGGGTGCTAATCTATCCGCCATGACCAGCAACGTCAAGGAAAAACGTCCCTACAACGCCTCGCTCCGTCAAGAGCAGGCGCAGATGACCCGGCTGCGGATCATGGACGGAGCTCGGCGGCTTCTCGCCGCGGGCAGCTACAGCAGCGTGACGATGGATGACATCGCGAAGGAAGCAGTGGTCGCCCACCAGACCATCTACGCAGTGTTCGGCACCAAGCTGCGGCTCGCGCAGGCGATCGTCGATGCGGGGTGGCCGCATGTCGACGAGGCCTTCAAAGAGGCCGAGAAGGGCCGCGAGTCGGCGGATCCGAAGGTCTGGCTGCGAACCGCGGCCCGCATCTCCCGGCGAATCTACGAACTGTGCGCGGACCTCGTCCGATTCATGCGGGAATCGGGCGATCCTGCCCTGCTGGCGCGATATCGCAGCGTCGAGGACGAACGGTTCAGCGGGCTCCAGGAGCTGATGGGTCCGCTG
>JBBSHF010000105.1:0-5873 GCA_038253355.1 Candidatus Limnocylindria bacterium | reverse complement strand
TCGTCGGCGCCGGGCCGAACGGCCTGGCGGCCGCCATCGAGCTGGCGCGCAATGGGCGCTCGGTGCTGGTCGTCGAGCGCAACGCAACGGTCGGCGGCGGCTCGCGATCAGCCGAGCTGACGCTTCCCGGCTTCACGCACGACGTGTGCAGCGCCATTCATCCGCTGGGCCGCGCCTCACCGTTCTTCGCGGCACTGCCGCTCGCCGATCACGGCCTGGAATGGATCGAGCCGCCGGTCCAGATCGCACATCCGCTCGACGACGGCTCGGCCGCGCTGGTGTGGCGCGACCTCGACCGCACGGCCGAAGGACTGGGACGCGATGCCGCGCGCTATCGACGCCTGATGGGACCAATCGTCGGCGACTGGGACCTGATCGTGCGCGAGATGCTCGGTCCGCTGCGGCCGTTCCGCGCCGCGCGCCATCCGCTGGCCCTGGGTCGCTTCGGAATGCTGAGCCTGCTGCCGACCACCCTCCTGGCACGGCCGTTCCGCGAAACGCGGACGCGGGCCCTGCTGGCGGGCACGTCGGCGCATTCGATGCTGCGCCTGGACCGTCCGCTGAGTGCCGCCTTCGGCATGACCCTCACCGCCAGCGCGCATGCCGTCGGCTGGCCCATGCCGCGCGGCGGCTCGCAGTCGATCGCCGACGCGCTGGCCTCGTACCTGCGCAGCCTCGGCGGCGAGATCGTGACCGGCCAGCAGGTCAACAGCCTGGGCAAGCTGCCGGCGCATCGGTCCGTCCTGCTCGACCTCACGCCGAAACAGGTGCTGGAGGTCGCCGGCCCGCGCCTTGGCGGCCTGTACGCGGCGCAGTTGCGGCGCTTTCGGTACGGGCCGGGCTCGTTCAAGGTCGACCTGGCGCTGGATGGACCGATTCCCTGGCGCAACCCCGAGCTGCTGCAGGCCGGGACGGTGCACCTGGGAGGCACCCTCGAGGAGATCACCGCCGGGGAGACCGATGTCGCCCGCGGCCGCATCCCCGAGCGGCCGTTCGTGCTGCTCGCCCAGCAGTCTTTGTTCGATCCATCGCGGGCGCCCGATGGCAAGCACACGGCGTGGGCCTATTGCCACGTTCCGAACGGCTCGACGGTGGACATGACCGATCGGATCCTGGCCCAGGTCGAGCGTTTCGCGCCCGGCTTCCGCGAGCGGATCCTGGCCACCAGCGTCAAGGGGCCGGCGGAGCTGGAGCGCTACAACCCCAACTACGTGGGCGGCGACATCAACGGCGGCCTGCAGGGCCTCACCCAGCTCTTCACCCGGCCCGCAGTCCGCGTCGACCCGTACGCCACCCCCGACCGGTCGCTCTTCATCTGCTCGTCGTCGACGCCTCCCGGCGGTGGCGTGCACGGGCTGTGCGGCTACCACGCCGCGCGATCGGCGCTGCGTGGCGTCCTGCGCTGAAGCAGCTTCTCGCGGATCGCGAATCGCCGCGTCGCCCTGCGTCGTCGCTAATAGGCCGTTTGGGGAGCCTTATCTCGGCAGATCCGGCACTGACAGCTCCCCGAACCGATAAGGGGACACCAGCGGATCCTTAGCGGCGCGATCCCGCCGCAACGGACCGGTGAGCGCGGATAAGGGGCCGGCGGCGGCGCATTACGGCCGGCGCCAACGCGGCGGGTCACGCAGGCTATCCTTGAGGCTTGCGAAGCACGGCGGCTCGTTCGCTCGTTGCCCTGGCACTTGTCGTGAGCGCCTGCGGCGGACCCACGGCGAGCGCCAGCGCGTCGGGCCATGCCGGCCACCTCGATCCGGCAGGTGACGCGGCAAAGGCTGAACTGACCCAGCATCTCGCCATGAAGTTCGAGTCGGCGGGACCCCACCACACCCTGGGCAATGCACCGAACGGCGTCCAGCTCGACCTGGTCGGCGTGCCGACCGACGAGGTCGTGCTCAGCGTTCCCGCCAGCGAAGCGGGTCGGGTCGAGGAGCTGGCGTCGCCCTACCTGCCCTACCTTGAGCGGCTGCTGGTGACCTCGTCGGTGGTCGGTCCGGAGCTGCTACTCGAGTCGCTCGCCACGTGGGACGGGACAACGCCGCTCAAGGCGACGCGTGTGGTAGGCGGCATCAGCGCGCAGGTCACCTCCGGGGGTGAACCGCCGTACGTGGTGCTCGTCGTGCATCGGTAGACTTGCAGCACATGATCGAGTCGGTGCGCCTCATCGGCCACGGCAGAGCGGGCTCGGCGATCGCCGCCCGCCTGGCGGAACGCGGCGTGGACCTGCGTACCGCGGACGCGGACCTCGTGCTGCTGTGCGTCCCCGACGCCGCCATCGTCGAGGTGGCGCGCCAGGTTCCGAGCGGTCCGTGGATCGCCCACGTCAGCGGCGCGACTCCCCTCTCTGCCCTTGGCCCCCACCAACGACGCTTCAGCGTGCATCCGCTGCAGACATTCACCCGCGACCGCGGAGCGGAGCAGCTCGACGGCGCGTATGCCGCCATCACCTTCGAGACCGATGAAGCCAGAGCCCAGGCTGACTGGCTGGCACGCACGCTTGGTCTGCGCCCCTTTCCGTTGGCCGATGCGGATCGCGCCCTGTACCACGCCGGCGCGGCGATCGCCAGCAACTTCCTGGTGACGCTGTATCGGACCGCCGCGGAACTGTTCGAGCAGGCCGGCGCGCCGCCGCAGGGCCTCGTGCCGCTGATGCAGCGCACCATCGAGAACGGCTTCCAGCTGACCGGACCCATCGCCCGCGGCGATCGGTCGACGGTCGATGCGCACCTCGCCGCCTTGCGCGAGCGTGCGCCGGAGGTAGAGCGGCTGTATCGGGCCCTGGCCGAGGCGACGAAACCGTGAAAACGGTTCGGACGATCACCGAAGCGCGCACCGCATTGGCGACGCGGCGTGAGGCCGGCCACTCCATCGGGCTGGTGCCAACCATGGGGGCCTTCCACGAGGGGCACCTGGCACTGATGCGCGCCGCGCGGGCCGAGTGCGACGTGGTGGCGGTGAGCCTGTTCGTGAATCCCAGCCAGTTCGGGCCGACCGAGGACCTGGCCAGCTACCCGCGCGACGAGGCGCGGGACGCACGCGCGGCCGAGGACGCCGGCGTGGATCTGCTGTTCGTGCCGAGCGCCGGCGAGATGTACCCCCACGGCTTCCAGACGTGGGTCAAGGTCGAGCAGCTTGGCAGCACGCTGGAGGGCGAGGCGCGGCCCGGACATTTCCGGGGAGTGGCGACCGTCTGCCTCAAGCTGTTCAACGTGATCCAGCCCGCGCGCGCCTACTTCGGGCAGAAGGACGCGCAGCAGACGGCGGTCGTGCGACGCATGGTGCGCGACCTCGACCTGCCCGTCGAGATCCGAGTCGTGCCCACGGTGCGCGACGCCGACGGCCTGGCGCTGTCATCGCGCAACGCCTACCTGACGGCCGCGCAGCATGCGCGGGCGCTGGCACTGCCCCGCGCATTGGGGGCCGGGCTGGACGCCGCTCGGCACGGCGCCGACCCCGTGGCCGTGGCGTGCCATGCGCTGGAGGGCCTCGACGTCGACTACGTCTCGGTGGCGGATTTCGACGGACCGACGCTGGCGGCGGCGGTCCGCATCGGTCAGACGCGCTTGATAGACAATGTGCGCTTGGAAGAGGAGGCTCGCGAATCATGAGCAGCAGCGGCATCCCGGTGGCGGTCACCGATTTCGCCGAGATGAAGCAGCGCGGCGACCGGATCGTGATGGTCACCGCATACGACTTCCCGAGCGCACGCCTGGCCGATGCGGCGGGCGTCGATATCGTGTTCACCGGAGATTCGGCCGCGAACAACGTGCTCGGCTATCCCGACACCACGCCCATCAGCATGGACGAGATGGTGATGCTCGCCCGGGCGACCCGGCGCGGAACGCATCGGGCCTTCTTCCAGGTCGACATGCCGCTCGGCGCCTTCCAGGTCTCCGACGAGGACGCCGTGCGCAACGCGATGCGGCTGGTCAAAGAGGCCGGAGCGCAGGCGGTCAAGCTCGAAGGTGCTGGACCGATGGTCGCGCGCGCCCGCGCGATCGTGGCTGCCGGCATCCCGGTGATGGGCCACCTGGGCCTGACGCCGCAGACGGCGACCGCGCTGGGCGGCTACAAGGCCCAGGGCCGAACCGCCGCCAAGGCCCGCCAGCTGTACGCCGATGCGCTGGCGCTGCAGGCGGCCGGCTGCTTCGCGCTGGTGCTCGAGGCCGTGCCAGCCCGGGTGGCCGGCCATATCACCCATGCGTTGCGGATTCCGACGATCGGGATCGGGGCAGGGGCCGATTGCGACGGCCAGGTTCTGGTCTGGCATGACCTGCTGGGCATCAACGAGCACGAGATGCCGCGCTTCGTGAAGCAGTACGCGCACGTGGCCGCGGATGTGCGAGCCGGTCTCGAAGCCTTCGTCGCGGACGTGCGCTCGGGCGCCTTTCCGACCGATGAGCACGCCTACAAGATCAGCTCCGAGGAGCTGCGCCTGTTCGAGTCCGAGATCGCGCCGGGTGTCGTGGCCGGGGACGACTGGCTCTAGGCGCGCTGGCACTCGTCCCCCTACGGGAGGTCTCGAAGATCCACTCCAGGCCGTCCTCCTCGTCCCACTGCTCGCCGATTCTGGCGAACCCGAGCTTGCCGACCAGGTGCTGCGAGCGCTCGTTGTCGGGGCCGATCGAGGCCCGGAAGCGGGTGACCCCGTGCTCGGTCCTGGCCCAGTCGAAGAGTCCGCGCACGGCCTCGATGGCGTAGCCCTTGCCCCGAAACTCAGGTAGCAGCGAGTAGCCGACCTCGGGAACGCCGCGCTCGTCGGGCGGGCCGTGGAAGTTGATGTGGCCGATGGCCGGGCGGTCGCCAACGCGCACGACGATGGCGCGAAGGAGCCAGGGAGCGTCATGGGGATGCTCACCGATCTGTCCCAGCCGCCTGTCGGCCAGCCGCTGGATGTCGTCGAGCCACTCCTGGGTCAGGGTGGCCTCGAGACCGGTCGGCGGTTCGCCGTTGGCCAGCGCCTTGAGCTGCGCCGGGGTCAACAGCGGCAGATCGAGCCGCTCCGTCTGGATCGTTGCGTTCACCCTCGGATCTTAGGACTCTGATCCATGGGTAATCCGCATCAGGCCGCTTCAGAATTGATAGCGGGCAAAGAGGTGGTCGCCACCGCGACGCAGCCCGACCAACCGACCCCATGGAGCGTCCGCGACGCCAAAGGCCGTCCCCTCGATCAGGCTCAACCGCGGCGTGGCGGCCGAGCGTCCGGCGAGCTGCGGGGCCAGCGTCAGGAACAGCTCGTCGACCACGCCAGCGGCCAGCAGCTGACCGAAGAGGTGCGGTCCGCCTTCGCACAGCACCAGCCCGGCCCCGCGCTCCGCGAGAATGGGGAGCGCTGCCTGGGGCCTGACGCTGCCCTTGCCGGCGACGCGGATCTCGACGTGACCGGGTACGCGTTGAGCCGCCAGCGCCCGCGCGCCTTCTTCCGTCGTGATCAGCAGCACGTCGATGGTCGGATCCGCCAGGCCGGGGTGGGCCAGGTCGATCGAGCCAGATGCGGTCAGCACGACGGTCATCGGATTGCGCGGGAGACCCAGCTGACGGCGCAGCGTCGCGAAGTCGGCGGCGCCGTCGGGATGCACCGCCTGCGCCGTCCAGGCTCCACCGGCGTCGGCCCGCAGCGTTCCGGCGCCGATCAGCACGACATCGGCCAGGGCTCGCAGCAGGCCCATCACGAAGCGGTCCGGCTCGAAGAAGCCGCTGATCTCGCCGCCACCGGCCGCGTCGGGGGTGTTGTAGGAGGTGACGCCGTCGAGGGTCGAGACGAAATTCATGACGACAGTGGGGCGATCCGGCCGCAGGCCGATCCCCAGCTCACCGCCGTACCGGGCGCGCAGGCGCTCCGGCAGCGCGCCGCCACGCATCGGGCCAGGCGG
>JBBSHF010000104.1:0-6126 GCA_038253355.1 Candidatus Limnocylindria bacterium | reverse complement strand
CGCCTCGCGGGCCGGCTCGGGCAGGCCACTGCGGTGCGGCCCTACCGGTGATCCATAGAAGCCGATGACCCCGTCCAGCGGAAGGCCGCTGGCCGCCTGTAGGAAGCTGACCCGCCCGCCCATGCAGAATCCCACGGTGTAGAGCCGCTCCGGCTCGCCGCCCTCCTCGGAACGCAGGTATGCCGCGGCGGCAGCGACGTCCCCGTTGAGGCCGTCCGCGCGGAGCTGGGCGACGTGCGGCATGAACTCGAAGTCGCCCCCACGCTTTCCGGTGCCGGCGCTGCGCGAGTAGGGGTCGAAGACGATGGCGTGCACGCCGGCCTCGGCAAATCGGAGCACGAGCTCCTCGTAGTACGGATGCAGGCCGCGGATGTCGGGGATGATGACGATGCCGCCGCCAGTCGGCTGCTCTGCCCGCGCGGCGAAGGCGGCGACCTGTGTGCCGTCGGCGGAGGTGAGCGTCAGGTCGCGCGAGTCGAGTGCCGAGCCGCGGACCGGCGGAACTGGTGGTCGATCGTCTACGTCAAAGCACATGCGGCGATGGTACCCGTTCTGAGGCCGGGCTCAGCGCTCACTGGCCGCGCAGCGTATCGCACCCGTACGCTGGGTCGCCGCCGAGAGCTCAGTAACGAAGTTGCCGACCGCGTTCGAGCCGGCGTCCCGCATCGCGGCAACGAGCGCGGAGCCAACCACGATCCCGTCCGCAACGTCGGCCAACGCGCGCGCCTGCTCCGGTGTCGAGATGCCGAAGCCGGCAGCGACGGGGAGGCGACCGCCGGCCGCTTCGCGGGTGCGGACAAGGAGCGCCGTCGCGCCGTCGGCCAGGCGATCGCGGGCGCCGGTCACGCCCAGCAGCGGAACGATGTACAGGAAGCCGGTCGAGGCGTTGATCGCGGCCTCCATGCGGGCCGGTGCCGTGTTCGGCGCAACGAGGAAGGTGAGGGCGAGCCCATGATCGGCGGCTGAGCGCTCGAACCCGGGCATCTCCCCCGCGGGCAGATCCGGCAGGATCAGGCCGTCGCAACCGGCCTCGGCCAGCCGACGCAACGCGACGTCCGCGCCAACCGCCAGCAACGGGTTGAGGTACGTCATCGCCAGGATCGGCTGATCGAGGCCACGCTCGCGCAACGACCGAATCATGCGCACCGCTGAATCGAATCCGCCACCGTGGGAAAGCGCCACGCGGGCGGCCTCGGCGATCACCGGCCCGTCGGCAAGCGGGTCGCTGAACGGCACGCCCACCTCCAGGATGTCCGCGCCGCAGCGCAGAGCGGCCTCGCCCGCGTCGGTCGCGGAGACGTCGGCAGGAAAGCCGGCCATGACGTAGGCGACGAAGGCCGACCGGCCGGCATCGGTCGCGGAGGAGAATGCGGCGCGCACGCGCGCGGCACCATCGGCCTGTAAAAGGCTCATGCCGATGTGGCAGCCAGCGCCGAGGGCAGCGCCCGCTCGACGATGGCCAGGTCCTTGTCGCCGCGGCCCGACAGGTTGACGAGCAGCGCCGAGGTCGCGGCCAGCGACGGCAGCATGCGCAACGCCGCCGCCACGGCGTGCGCGGGCTCCAGTGCCGGCACGATCCCGCAGCGTCGCGACAGCCAGTACAGCGCCTCGAGCGCCTCCGCGTCCGAAGCGCGCTCGACCTCCAGGCGCCCGGATGCTGCCAGCGCGGCGAGCTGCGGGCCGACCCCGGGATAGTCCAGCCCGGCCGAGAGCGAGTGCGGCTCGACCACCTGGCCGTCGGCGGTCTGGGTGAGCATGGTGAACGCGCCATGCAGCACGCCCGGACGACCGAGGCCAAGCGAGGCGGCGTTGTCGCCCAGCGCGTCGCCGCGGCCACCGGCCTCCACCCCGATCAGCCTCGTCGGCGTGTCCAGGAACGCTCGGAACAGGCCGATCGCGTTGGATCCTCCGCCGACGCACGCCACGGCCACGTCCGGCAGCCGGCCGAGGCGCTCGAGCGTCTGCGCACGCGCCTCGCCTCCGATCACGGATTGCAGCTCGGCGACCATGTCGGGGTAGGGATGCGGTCCCGCGGCCGAGCCGAGCACGTAGAAGGTCGTCTCCACGTTCGCCACCCAGTCGCGCAGCGCCTCGTTCAGGGCGTCGCGCAGGGTGCCATTGCCGGTCTCCACCGGCCGCACCTCGGCGCCGAGCAGGTGCATGCGCTGGACGTTCGGCGCCTGGCGCTCGATATCGGTGGTGCCCATGTAGACCACGCAGTCCAGGCCCAGCAGCGCGCAGGCGCTTGCGGTCGCCACGCCATGCTGCCCAGCACCCGTCTCGGCGATCACCCGCGGCTTACCCATCCGCTTCGCCAGCAGGGTCTGACCGATGGCGTTGTTGATCTTGTGCGCACCGGTGTGCGCCAGGTCCTCGCGTTTGAGGAATACCCGTTGACCGATGCCGCCGCGCTCGGCGAGCGCGTCGGGCGGGATCTCGAAGATCGGGGTCGCACGACCGATGAAGTCGGTGCCCAGCCGCGCCAGCTCGGCGATATACGCCGGATCGCGGCGCGCCGCCGACCACGCGGCCGTCAGCTGGTCGAGCGCCGGAATGAGGGTCTCGGGGACGTAGCGGCCGCCGAAGCGACCAAAGCGGCCTCTCGCATCGACGCGATCCGCACCGGTCGGATCGCGGCGCGCATTCCGCACGAAGGCTCTCAGGCGTTGCCGGTCGGGCTCCCCGTCGCGCTCCAATCCGCTGCTGGCGTCCACCAGCGCCGGACGTGCCATGGCCACGGATCGTGCCACATTCGTCGGCAGCAGCCCGCCGGCGATGCCGATCGGCAGGATCCGGTTCAGGCGCCGGCTGATCACGAGCGGTGCTTGCCGTCCGGAGCCACCGCCTTCGCGCCGCGTCGCTCCTTCGAGGATGAGCTGGGTTGCCCCGGACGCAAACCACGCCTCGGCGCGTTGCAATGCGGGGCGGACGCCCGAGACCACGTGCAGCACGCCGATCAGCTCGTCGTGGTCGAGCATGGCCGTCCAGTCGGGCGGCTCCGTGAACCCGGAGAGCTGAACGCTGCGGATGCCGCTATCGGTCATCGCCGCCTCGACCTCCGCCTGGCCGGGCCGGTGGAAGACGAGGACCGGCATCGGACCGCCGTTCAGGCCCCTCGCCAGGTCGCGGGCGCGTTCCGGGGCGATCGCCCGACGCCGGCGAGGCGCCACGACGAATCCGGCGAACTCGGCACCGGCGGCGACAGCGGCTCGAACACCCGCCTCGCTGCGGGTCCCGCAGACCTTGACGAGCGCACGCGAGGGATGCGGCGGCAGGTTGACGGCCACGCGGCGCGGCGCCGCTTCGACCAGCCGCCGAGCAGCCGCGGCGGGATCGCCCGATGCAAGCAGGCTGGTCCCTACCAGCACGGCGTGCGCGCCGGCGCCGGCCGCCGCCTGCAGGTCGGCCGGGCTGCCCAGGCCGCTCTCCGCGACGAGCGTGGCGCCCGAGGATCGCGCCAGCTCAACGAGACGAAGGGCACGCGGCACGTCCGTCTCGAGCGTCGCCAGATCACGGGCATTGACGCCGATCAGGGTCGCGTCCGCCTCGAGCGCCCGGTTCAACTCGGCGGGGTCGTGCACCTCGACCAGCGCGTCCAGGCCGGCCTCGCCGGCCGCTTCGAGCAGCTCGGCGAGCCGGTCGCCGGGCAGGGCGCGGACGATCAGCAGGACCGCATCGGCGCCAAGCGCCCGCGCCTGCCAGACCTGGTAGGCGTTGGTCGTGAAGTCCTTGCGCAGGACCGGCAGACCGATGGCCGACGCCGCGCGCAGGTCATCGTCGCTGCCCCCGAAGCGTGTCGGCTCGGTGAGGATGGAGAGCGCGGTCGCGCCGGCCTCGGCGTAGCCGTGCGCGAGCTCGACGACCCCGGCGAAGTCGGCGAAGCGTGCCGCCGAGGGCGACGCGCGCTTCACCTCCGCGATCAGGCGCAACCGGTCGCCGTAGCGCAGCTTCGCTTCGAAGCGACGGGCCGGCGGCAGGGCGTTGACCTCGCGGCGCAGCTCCCGCAGCGGCACGATGCGGGCATCATGCCGCGCACGGGCGCGGGACGCCGCGAGCAGCTCGGCGACGACGCTCATGGTGCGAGCTCGGCGGCCGCGGTCACCACCTCCGCCGCCTTCCCGTTGTCAACGGCCTCGGCGGCCAGCTCGACGCCCTCGCCCACGTCAGCCGCGCGTCCTGCGGCGAACAGCGCGGCTCCGGCGTTGAGCAGCGTCACGTCTCGCGCGGGACCGGGCTCGCCGCCGAGCACCGACATGGCGATCGCGGCGTTGAGCTGCGCGTCGCCGCCGGCCAGCGCCGAGGCGGGCGCCCGCCGCAGTCCAAACGCGGCAGCGTCGATCTCGATCTCGCCGACCATGCGACCCTCGACCAGCATTGCGCGGTTCGGGCCGTTGAGCGTCAGCTCGTCGAGGCCTTCCGGGGAGTGGATGACCAGCGCCCGCTCGGTCTGCAGTCGGGCCAATGCTCCGGCGATGAGCGGCAGCAGCCGTTCATCCGCCACGCCGAGCAGCTGCCGGCGCACGCCGGCCGGCGACGAGATCGGTCCGAGCAGGTTGAAGACCGTGCGGATGGGCAGCTCGCGGCGGATGGCCATGGCATGCCTGAGCGCCGGGTGGTACGAGGGCGCGAACATGAATCCGAAGCACGTCTCGCGAATGGACCTCGCGACTGCCTCCGGGCCCGGGTCGAGAGGGATGCCCAGCGCTTCGACCAGGTCCGCCGAGCCGCATCGACTGGTGATGGCGCGGTTGCCGTGCTTGGCGACGGGTACGCCGGCGCCCGCGACCACGAATGCCGCCAGGGTCGAGATGTTGAAGGTGCCGCTGCCATCCGCGCCGGTGCCGCACAGGTCGACCGCGTTCCCCGGCGCGTCCACGCGTATCGCCCGCGAGCGCATGACGCGCGCGAAGGCAGCGAGCTCTTCGGGCGTCTCGCCTCGGACACGCAACATCGCGAGCAGCGCCGCCACCTGAGTCGCCGGCGCATTGCCGTCCATCAACTCCTCCATGGCGGCCTCGGCGAGCGGCGCGGGCATCGGTGCGCCGTTGGCGACGAGCTCGACGGCAGCGGCCACGGCGGGCCGGTGCTCTTCGTTCATGTCCTGCCTCCCACGAGCGGTGCTTCGTAGTGGTTGATCCGCATCGCGTCACGCACCTCTTGCATCGTCCGTTCGGCAATGCGCCGCCCCTGATCGCTGCCCGCGATCAGCGCCTCGGCGACGAAGTCAGGGCGCGCCTCGAACGCTCGTCGCCGCTCCCGGATCGGGCCCAGCAAGTCATCCAGCGACTGGATGACTTGCTGCTTGGCCTCGACATCGCCGACGCCTCCGCGGCGATCGTGCTCCTCTTGCTCAATGCCGGTCAGAACGCGTGGTCTGGGGTGCTCGCGGATCATCGAACGTTCCTTCGCTGGATATGACAACGCCTCCATCCTTGGTTGAAGGGACGGAGGCGTTCTTCCGCGGTGCCACCCTGGTTCGGGCTCACCCCGTGCGAGCCCGCGCTTGGTTCTGGCCTGCGCTATCGGGGGCCATCCGTCGCCGCCTACTGCCGCTGCGCGCGGGTTGGGAGCGAGGCTCGCGGGTCCATTCACCGTGTCGCGCGCCACGCCGGCTTGCACCTGCCCGGCTCGCTGGGGTGGCGGTCTGCGACGGGCTACTCGTCCCGGTCGACGCCTGTCGTGTTCGATTGAGCGCGCATCATGGGCCGATGCGCTGGCGCCGTCAACTGTGTGGCAGGCGCGGGGTTCGGCGCTGGTCCGCGGTCTCGGTGGTCACCCGCGCTCAATGGGCGCACACGCGCCCCGTATCTGCGCCGTGGGCGCCGTGGGCGCCGTGGGTGCCGTGGAGGCCGATTCCGGTGGCTACGGGGTCCGCATTGGGCGTCTTGCGCCTCTTTGGCGACCCGATGGCCTGTGGTTCGGTGCAGAAGGTGCCCGAAACAGACCATTCCGGCGGTTCCGCGGACGGAGGCGCGAACGGAGGCGCGTACGGAGGTCACCCGCGCTAATGGGCGCCCAGAGGACCCTTATCTGCGCTGCGGATGCCGTGGAGGCCGATTCCCGTGCGTAACGGTCCGCATTGGGCCTCTTGCGCCTGTTTGGCGAGCGGATGGCGCGTGGTTCGTG
>JBBSHF010000103.1:0-6186 GCA_038253355.1 Candidatus Limnocylindria bacterium | reverse complement strand
CGTACGGAGGTCACCCGCGCTAATGGGCGCCCAGAGGACCCTTATCTGCGCTGCGGATGCCGTGGAGGCCGATTCCCGTGCGTAACGGTCCGCATTGGGCCTCTTGCGCCTGTTTGGCGAGCGGATGGCGCGTGGTTCGTGGATAAGGCGCCCGAAGCGGACCATTACGGCGGGCTCCGCCGTCTCGGTGGCCGGGTGTGCGCTCGTTGGTCAAGGTCAGCCGTCGGGCGTCGCGCTGGGGTCCGCAATCGGCCTTCGACGGTCAGATGCCGGCGCTGGCTGGTTGCTAGACGTCGAAGGCGCCGCGTCGCGGATTCGTCGGCTGACTCCGCCAGATGCCGCACATGCCCTTCAAGCAGCGGCACCAGACGCCTCGAAGCTCAGCCGAAGGTCGGGATGCGCAGCACCGCGACGTAGGTGCCAATCGCCAGCGCGGCGACGACGAACAGGTAGATCGAGGCGCGCAGCGCCACGGGCATCGGTTGATGCAGGCGTTCGCCGCCCGGACCACGCCACATGGTGGCCAGCGTCTCCACGTGCCGCGGCGGCAGCAGGAAGCCGATCAGCATGCCAACGGCCAGTCCGCCGAGGTGTCCCGTCCAGCTGATGCCGGGGATCGCAAAGGTGAAGACCAGGTTGATCACCAGCAGCGTGCCGGCCTGGCTCAGGATGGCGCGCGCCCGGGGCGTGGTGGCGACGTGATGCCGCCGGGACACCACGAAGCCAAGCCCGAAGAGGCCGAAGATGGCACCAGAGGCGCCGGCGGCCGGCTGACTCGGCGTGGCCAGGATGGTGAGCACGCTGCCGCCTACGGCGCACAGTAGGTAGAGGATGAAGTACTCGATGTGCCCATACATCTGCTCGATGATCGGCCCGAACAGGTAGAGGGCGTACATGTTGAACGCGATGTGCAGCAGCCCCAGGTGCACGAATGCGCTGGTGATGATGCGCCACCACTCGCCCTGCGCCACTGCCGGGCCGTAGATGGCGAGATCGTTGACCAGCGATCCCCCGCCGCCGAACAGGCCGATGCCGGTCTTGAATCCGGAGAGCACGAAATCAGCCAGGAAGACGAGCAGGTTGGCCGCGATCAGCGCCCAGGTGACGTACGCCGCGAAGGCGGCATACGGCCCGCGCGCCCGGTTGAACTGGCGCCGCGCGGCGAAATCGTGCCCGGTCTCCTTGAGCAGCCAGGCGATGCGATTGGCGATTGCTCCACGCTCGGCGGCAGGGGCGCGACGATCCGCCTCGCGATAGGCATCGACCGCCTCGGGGAGCCGCTCGTCACGGACCATCTGCTCGGCGACGGCGCGCCAGCCCTGCCATGCCATGCGCCCACCGCCATTGGCGGCGTTCTGCCAGGCGACCAGTGCGCCGGCCTCGTCGTCCTGGCGGTAACGCGCCTGGCCGATCGCCAGCCAGGCGTCGCCGGCGAGATCCGTGTCGGGGTGACCGGTCAGCGGCGCCAGCACGCGCAGCGCCGCATCGAGCTCGCCGGAGTCGAGAAGGCGCCGCCCTTCGGCGAGACGCAGGCGCGGTTCGTCAGTCATCGGGCCGTAGTATGCCCGGCAAAGCAAACGACCGCCGAGAGGTTGGCACCTCGGCGGTCGTTCATCGCCCCCTGGCAGGGAACGAGCTGCTCCGATGCGGGATCGGAGCGAGCGTCAATGGAGGGTTACTTGGCGCGACGAAGGAACGTCACCACGTCGTCATAGCGGAAGCGGCGGTCGCCTCGCTTGCAGACCCGGAAAAAGGGCAGCTCGCCCCGGTCGCCCAAGCGTTTGACGGTGTTGACGTGCAGGTGCAGCAGCTCGGCGACTTCCGACGCCGTCAGCAGCTTTCCCACTTCGTTGGTCATCATCGGTTTGTTCTTTACTGCCTCCGTCAGGAGGGTTTGCTGTTCGCCCGCCGCCTCGGGTGAGGTGGGCGCGGCTCCTGATCGGATAGTAAGGTTGCAGTGCCGTTCTGAGCCCCGGTACTTTCAGGTCCACAGCGGGGTACTTTCCGCGTAATGTCGGTCTACGAGCGTCACGTCTTCGTCTGCACCTACGGCGAATGGTGTCCATCGGTTGATGGCGACGGCCTGGGGGTCCGGGCTCGGCTGAAAGCCCTGGTCAAGGGGGCCGGCCTGAGCGATGCGATCCGGATCAACCATTCCGGCTGCTTCTCGCAATGCGGCCATGGACCGATGCTGGTGGTGTACCCCGAAGGCGTGTGGTACGCAGGCGTTTCGCCCGATGACGCCAATGAGATCTTCCGCCGCCACCTGCTCGGCGGCGAGACGGTCGAGCGGCTGCGCTACGACCCACCCACGCCGGGCGCCCACAAGCTGCCGCGTGACGCCTCGGGCCGGGTCATCAGATGACCGGGCGCCAGCCCGATGAGGTCGAGCTGCTGCTGCGCGATCGACGAGCAGCGCGCGACGCCGCCGACTTCGAACGCGCCGATGCCCTGCGCGAGGAGATTCGCGCGCTCGGCTGGGAGGTGCAGGACTCTCCTCATGGCTCGACGGCTCGGCCGGCGCTTCCGGAGGCGCCGGCGCCGACCGGCTACGCACGTCCCCAGGACCTCGCCAGCCTGCTCGATGAGTCGCCCAGCGTGGACGCCTCGCTGCAGGTGGTGGCGACCGATCACGGCGACGACCTGCGACGCTTCCTGGGCGGATTGGCCACGCACCTGCCATCGGTCTCGTGGGAGCTGGTGCTGGTTGCCAATGCCCCGTCCTATGACCTGGCCGCCATGCTGGCTGAAACTCCCCTGCCGATGGACGCCAGCATGCTCCTGACGACCGAGCGCCTGGGTTGGGCCGATGCGGTGAATCTTGGGCTGCGGCGCTCGCGAGGCAACGTCACGCTGATGCTCGATACGTCGCTCGAACCGGTCGGCGATTTCGTGGCGCCGCTGCTCGTCGCGTTCGATGATCCGGGCGTCGGGATCGCCGGCGGCTGGGGCGTGAACAGCGCCCAGGCGCGCCAGTTCGAGGCCGCCTCTTCGGGCGAGGTGGATGCGGTCGAAGCCTACTGCCTGGCGGTGCGGCGCGACGTGCTGCGCGATGTCGGCCTGTTCGATCCGCACTACCGCTTCTATAGGAACGCGGACCTGGATTTCAGCTTCACCGCGCGCGAGGCCGGCTGGCACGCCGTCGTGGTTGCCGACCTGCCGTTGCGGCGACACGAGCACCGCGGCTACGCGTCGCTGCCCAAAGCGGAGCGCGACCGCCTGAGCAAGCGCAACTTCTACCGCTTCCTGAAGCGATGGGGCGATCGGCGCGATCTGCTGCTGCACCCGGATCCCCCAGCACCGGGGTCCCGTCAAGCTCCACGGTGACCCGGCTGCGTCCCTGCCAGTCGAGCAACGGCGAGCGCCGTGGCCACGACCGTATCGGCCAGGCGCTGGTAGTCGAGCGTGGCGGGCAGGTCGAATGGGGTGTGATAGCGCGGATTGCGCAGGTCGGCCGTATCGGTCACCTGGATCGCCGGAATGCCGTTGCGCCAGAAGGCGATGTGGTCGCTGCGCGCGAAATGCCGAACGGTCGGGATGGCCCACGGCAGGATGCGACCGATGACCGGCAGGTCTGCCGGATCGCGCACCAGCATCGGCGCGTCGATGCCGGCGGTCGCCGCCAGGCCCTCGGCGAAGGCGCGCGCCAGGGGCAGCCCGCTCGAGCGGTAGGCGACCAGGGTCCAGCTGCCTGCCATCTTCAGCTGCCGCGCGCGGGCAAGCTGGCCCGGATAGAGGAGGCCCAGGCCAGGCGGGACGCGTTGGCTACCCGGGTGCGCATCGGTGAAGGCGATGGCGTCGAAGACGATCGCGCCGACGATCTGCCGCTCGGCGCTGAGCTCGTCGATCAGTGCTTCGGCACCGGCAAACCCGCCGGCCTCCTCGAGATCGACCGCCGCCAGGACCACCGAACGGCGCAGCGCGACGGGGGCGAGCAGCCGCGCCAGCTCGGCCAGGGCCACCACCCCGCTGGCGTTGTCGTCGGCTCCCATGGAGCCTGCCACGGTGTCCAGGTGGGCGACCACCGCCAGCGCCTCCGGTTCGGCTCCCTCGCGGCGCGCCACGACGTTGGCACCACCCTCGAAGCGGCGACGCTCGGTCGCCCAGCCCGCGTCATGCAGCCATGACTCCACCACCCACTCCGCGGCCTCGACGCGCCGCGGATCGCTGAGGCGGTGGCGCGGGGCGGGCAGCGCCTCGAGATCAGCGCGCAGGCGGTCGACCGAGACGCCGGCGCGCAGCAGATCGGCCAGCACGCGTTCGCGGCCGACGAGCGGATGGAGCTCCGGCTCGTTGGTCAGCGCGGACATGCTCGGGGGGCGCTACTTGACCTTGATCTTCTCCTGCAGCGGCGCGGACTCTGGATCACCTGGCGCGGCTGAGTCGTCGAGCCGGCGGATCCAGCCGTCGAGGTAGACGCGCGCGGCGAGCAACTGCTCGCGCCCGGCGGCCTTGAGATGGCGACGCGCGTCCTCGGGGAAGACGTTGTGCATCGTCGCCCAGAACGCGGTCTCCGCGACCGTGCGCGAATACGCCCGCCGATGATGTTGCTCGAGCTGCGCGATGCGCTCCTCGAGCGCCGCGCGATCCTGATCATCCACTGGTCGTTACCTCCTGCTGGGCTCCGCGGGCGGCGCCGCGAAGCGAATCTTGAGCACCTGGTCATCGAATCGGGCGTCGAGGGTGGGCGTGGTGACGAGAGCACGCGGCAGGACCAGGTTGCGACGCCACTTGCCCACATCGATGAGCAGCTCGTCGCCACGTCGCGCGAGCTGGATCTGCTCCTTGCTGGTGAAAGGCAACTCCACGGCCAGCACGAAGGTGCCGTCCTCGCGGGTGACCTTGTACGGTCGGCCACGGTAGAAGAACTCGGTCGGATCGGCCTCACCGTACAGAGCCTGCGCGAGCTCGCGCAGCATGTCGAGGCCGACCATCTCGCGATCGAAATAGGGCGCCTGGCGCACCGGGATCGGCATGAATGCCTGCTCAACCATCGGCATATAGGTCTGCTGCATGTCATACCAGCCCTGGAAGTAGGAGCCCACCTCGGCGGGGAGGACCCGGTTGGCTACCACCAGATCGGTCGGATAATCGTACAGGTGGAAGTAGGTGAATGAGCGCTCTGCTTCCTTGATCACCACCTGTTCCAGGGTGAGCACCAGACGTACCGATGTCTTGTCGCGGTCGGCCAGCAGCTCACGCATGTGCTCGAGCTTGCGGAACAGCTCCTCGCCGGCATCGAAGACCCCGTCGCCGGGCATCGGAATGCCCACAACCCGATGGATCAGCGGACCGGTCAGCTTGGAGATCCGCCGCCCGAGCGGTTCGATCTTCTCCATCCACCACTTGGCCGCCTCTGGCAGGCTCAGCAGACGCAGCGTCTCGCCCGTGGGCGCCGCATCGACGACGATCACGTCGTAGTCGCCGGAGTCGTGATGCTCGGCGATCCACAGCAGGCTGCCCACCTCGTCCATGCCGGGCAGCACGGTCATCTCTTCGGCCAGCACCTCGTCCAGCCCACGCCAGCGCAGCACCGACGCGGCATACTCCTGGATCCGTCCCCAGTACTTGGCGACGTTGTGGAAGGCCTCGGACTCCTGGCCCCACAGGTTCGGCGTCACCTCGAATGGCTCTGGCCCCAGCTCGACGTTCAGCGCGTCACCCAGGCTGTGGGCGATATCGGTCGAGAAGACGATGGTGCGGTAGCCGCGCTCGGCGCACGCCAGCGCGGTTGCAGCCGCCACGCTTGTCTTCCCGACGCCGCCCTTCCCGGTGTAGAGCAGGATGCGGGTCATGCGCGGAGGGTCCCCCAATAGAAGGTCAGATCCAGATTCTACGGCGAGGAGCGGCTACTTCATCACGATCGCGCTGCGCTGCTCCAACCGGCCGTCCACGACGCGCGAGACACCTACGAGATAGTCAAATGGCCGCACGTAGAGCTGGACCTGGCGCTCGTATGCTGCCCTCGAGTCTGCAGGAAGCGCCGCCTCGACCGCCGCACGCAGCGCGGCGACGTCGATGAAGGTCGCCCCGGCGTTGTTCGTTCCACCGACCTCGTTCAGGGCGGAGAGGTATCGCCGCGAAGCCGCGAGCGAGTCCTTCTCCTGGAGCTGCAGCGCGCGGCCGACGAATTTGTCGCCGAATCCGATCAGGACGCGCTGATCGGTGACGGCGTATTGCACCGCT
>JBBSHF010000102.1:0-6294 GCA_038253355.1 Candidatus Limnocylindria bacterium | reverse complement strand
AGGAATGGATCGCCAACGACCGGCAGCTCCGTGCCGTTATCGGACAGATGCGTCAGGTGGCAGCGAAGGCAGGCGAGCTGATCATCGCCGAGATCGCCGACAGGTAGACCTGACGAGGTTTAATCGCAAGCTAAGACGGTCATCCACTCGCTGTCGATCTCATCGTCCCTGGAAGGACCCCTCGACAGACATCGGACGAGCTCCACGCGAGCCCGAGGAGCACCGAAAGCCTCAGAGCTGCCGCTCGAGGAATGCGCCCCTGCCCTGCTTACCGAGGAAGGCGTCATCGCGGATCACGGCCCTGCCGTGCAGCAGTATCCTGCGAACCGCGCCAGCCACCTCCATCCCCTCGTACGGGGTGAAGTCGCTGGTGTGATGCAGTTCGGCCTGGCGGATGACGCGCCGAGCTGACGGGTCGAACAGGACGAGGTCCGCGTCGCGCCCGACCTCCAGCGCCCCCTTCGATGACAGCCCGAACAGACGCGCTGGCGTAGCGGACAGCACGTCCACCATGCGCTCGAGCGAGAGCCGCCCGGCGGCCACGCCCCGCGAGTAGACAACCGACAGCAATGTCTCGATCCCCGGCCCACCGTTGCTGATCTGCGGGAAGGGTGGCGCGGGCAGGCGCTTCTCGACCGCCAGCCGATCCGGCACGTGGTCCGACCCGACCGTGTCCAGGATGCCGTCCCGAAGTCCCTGCCACAGGGCGTCGACATCGGTCTGTGCGCGAAGGGGAGGTGAAATGACGCGCTTGATGACCTCTGCCTCGTCGGGATCGTCGTACAGGTCCGAGGTGAAGGTCAGGTAGTGTGGACAGGTCTCGGCGTAGACGGGCTCGCCGCGCGCCTTCGTGTCGGCTACCACCTCAAGCGCCTCGGCGCACGAGAGGTGGACGATGTACAGCGGCGCCTCCGCTCGGCGCGCCATGTCGATTGCCTTGCGCGTCGCGGCTGCCTCTGCCGCCGGAGGCCGGCACAGGGCATGGTGGCGGCAGGAGACCTCGCCGGCAGCCAGCGCCGCAGCGATCAACGGATCAATGACTGAGGGATCCTCGCAATGGACCTGCAGCATCCCGCCGTGGCGGCCGGCCACGCGCATGGCTTCGAGCAGCTGCTCATCGGGCAGGCGGAAGTCGTAGACCATGAACGCCTTGAAGGTCGGGACTCCGGCCTCGACGAGGGCCGGGAGGTCAGAGATGGGATCGTCCTGCTGCCCCGTGATCACCGCCGACAGGCCGAAGTCGACCGCCGACTCCCCCGCCGTGCGCGCGCGGAATTCGGTGAGGCCGCGCAGCAGCGAGCGCGCCCCGTCCGGCGAGATGCCGGTGCCCGGATTGTTGAAGGTCAGGAAGGTGGTCGTGCCGCCGTACGCGGCCGCCACCGAGTCACGGAAGAATCGGTCCGGCTCATCAGTGGTGGGAAGGCGCACGTGCGTGTGCACGTCGATGACGCCCGGCAGGACGAGGAGTCCCGTTGCATCGATCAGCTCCGTGCCTTCGCGCTCCATCTCGGGGCCGATGGCGCTGATGCGACCACCCTCAATGGCAACGTCGCGGAGAAAGGTGCCTTCCGCAGCGACGACGGCTCCCCCCGCCACGACCAGGTCCGTCACGCCGATGGTTCAGCCGGCCGCCGATGGGTCGTGAGCGCGGACCCGTTTGGCGAGAGCCTCCAGGACGCACACGCGGACCGATGGAAACTCGTCCATGAGCTGATGGAACGGGCTTCGACCGATGACCAGCAGCCGGGCCAGCCCCTCGGCACGCGCCGTGGCGGTGCGCGGCTTGCCGTCGATCAGCGCGATCTCACCCAGGAAATCGCCGGGCTTCATGGTCGCGATGCGCTCGCCGTCCTTCTCGATCGCGACCTGTCCCGCCAGCACGATGAAGAACTCGCCGCCGCTGGCTCCCTGCCGCGTGAGGACCTGCCCGTCGGGAACATCGAGCTCATCGGCGAGCATGCTCAACCGCTCCGTCTCGCGTCGCCCGAGCCGCGCGAAGAGCGGAACCGCCCGGAGCTTCTCCAGTTTCTCGTCTCGGACCACGTGTTCCTCCGTCTGATCCTTCTGCCGAGGGTGAGCATACTTCCCGTGCGCAAGCCACACCGGTGGAGAGCGGCACAGCTCGCTGGGGCGGCCGAGCCACCCTGGCCTGTGCGCGCAAGCCACACCGGTGGAGATCGGCACAGCCACCCGGCGGCTCTAACGGCCAAGCAGAGGGCGAATCCTCGTCGCTCCTTGGCCGATTCAGCCACGGGCCGGCGGTTCGGCCAACGACAGGCCCACTTCGGCCGATTCCGAGCCGCTTCTTCGCCGTTAGAGCCGCGGGCTGGCGATCGCGCGGCTCCAGCTTGAGCCCCAGCGGCAGCCCCGGCTGAGCCCCGTCGCAGGTCCCAGTCACGGATGCAGCTCAGGGCGACGCCTGCCGCGCTCAGGCGAGGCTGATCTCGACCTCTTGGGCGCCGTCCCACAGGCATCGGCGGCCGACCTCGCGCAGCCGATCCGCCCAGCCGTCATCGGGCACCACCGTGGCGAAATGGTTGCCCGCCAGCTGCCCCACCTTTGACGAGAAGGCGCAGCCGCCGTATGGAAAGAGGATCTCGCATTCGGACGCCGCGCCGGTGTAGATCAGGATCTGACCGGGCGCTGGGTGCGAGGTGTGATGCTCGAAGCCCACGCCCAGGCGCTTGTCCCCGAACGGGATCCAGGTCGATTCGCCGCTCCAGCGGCAATGGATCAGCCGTGACCGCAGTGGCAGCAGCTCCCGGACGGCCGCGACGGTCGCGGGCGCATCGGCCTCCCATGTGGCGCTAAAGTTGAGGTCGTCGACGCGAATCTGCAGATCAGCCATGCGCGGAGGATACCGTGGCCAACGGCTCGCCGACCATCTCGACGCACGTGCTCGACCTCGAGCGTGGCTCCCCCGCCGCCAAGCTGAGCGTGGCGCTCTTCCGCTTGGGCGATGACGGTATTCCCGAGCTGCTGTCCGAGCACCAGACCGATGCCGACGGCCGCGTGGTCTCTCTGCTCGACGATGCGCTCAGCGCCGGGGACTACCAGCTCCTCTTCGACCTCGCCTCGTACCACGACGACCCGTTCTTCCAGAGCGTGGCGCTGGCGCTGCGAATCGACGATGCGAGCCGCAGCTACCACGTTCCGCTCCTGCTGTCACCCTTCGGGCTCTCCGTCTACCGCGGTTCATGAGACCGGTGCCGCTGCTCGACCGAGCTCCCTCGGCTGAATTGCTCGCCGAGCTGGCGCAGCTGTTCGAAGGGGCGCCGCGCTTCCTGCAACGCCTGGCCGAAGCTCGACCGTTCCGGTCGGACGCCGTCCTGCTGGAGCGCGCCCGCGAGATTGCCGGTGGCATGCCGGAGGGCGATCAGGTCGAGCTGCTGAATGCGCATCCGCGGATCGGGGCCGAGCCGGCGAGCCTGTCGGCGTTCTCCCATGCCGAGCAGGGTTCCGCCGATGAGACTGCGGCCCACGTCGCCGACGACCTCGACCGCCTCAACGAGGCCTACGAGCACACCTTCGGATTCCGATTCGTCGTCTTCGTGGCCGGCCGGCCGCGAGCGGCCATGATTCCGCTGATGGAGGCTGCACTGAGCGCGGAACGCGACGACGAGCTGCGACGCGGCCTGGACGACGTGGTGGCGATTGGCGGCGATCGGCTGCGGAAGCTGCGGAAGCTGCGGAAGCTGCGGAGCGAGACCGCATGAGATACGAGATCAGCTACGGCAAGGCGGAGGTGAAGGTCTACCGCACCCACGCCACGCCGTTGCGCAACGTGTCGCCGATTCCGGAGTCCGCCTTCATCGGTCGGGACAACACGCTCTTCGGTGCCGAGATCGAGATCGTCGTCCGCGGCGAGGCATTCCTGGAGGCCTACACCCGCGGCGACAACCGCCGCGTGGTGGCGACCGACACGATGAAGAACTTCATCGTGTCGGTCGCGCTGGCCTGCGAGTCGGCCACGCTCGAGGGCTGGCTGCACGAGATCGGCGCGGCCTTCCTGTCGACCTATCCGCACATGGAGCGGCTGACCATGGTCGGCCGTCAGCTCCCCTTCTCCCCTGCCCTGGTTGCGCAGGCCGATGGTTTCGCGCTCTCGGAGCGCCTCTTCAGCCGGGAGCGTGGCGACCACTCCACGGCACGACTCGACATCGAGCGCGACGAGCGTGGCGGCGTGCGCATCACCGACCACCACGGCGGCCGACGCGGCCTGCAGCTGATCAAGCTCAGCGGCAGCGCCTTCCTCCAATTCGCGCGCGACGAGCACACGACCCTGCCGGAACGCTCTGACCGGCCGCTCTACATCTGGTGCGACATCGGCTGGCGCTATTTCGATGTCACCGATGCGCTCGGCCCCGCTCCATCGGCCTATGTCGATGGCGAGCAGGTGGCAGACCTGGCGGCGTCGGTCTTCGGGGACTTCGTGAGCCTCTCGATCCAGCACCTCGTGCACGAGATCGGGACCCGCATCCTCGACCGATTCCCGCAGTTGGCGGAGGTCAGCTTCGATTCGCAGAATCGGCTCTGGGACGTCGGCGAGGTCAGCCAGACCGATGAGCGCGTGCGGGTCTACACCGACCCGCGACCGCCCTACGGGCGCATCGGCCTGATCATGCGCCGCTGAACCTCAGCGTGGTCCGCGGCGTATGATCGGGTAGAAGCGCATCAGCGGGGAATGCTGGACTCCGTCCAGCCGTGAGCTGCCCGTTCGCCCGTCCCATCGTCGTCGGCGGCTGGTGCCGATCACCCGGGCCATGGTCCGTCGGAGGTGGGATTGGTCGCGATCTTTGCAGCCGCGAGAGGCCTCGTGGTCAAGCGCACGCGCGCTGACTGGCTGATCGTCGCCGCAGCGTCGCTCATCATCCTGCTGGCCACCACGCTCCTCTCGGCGGGCATGATCTACGCCGGAGCCGTCTCGCAGAGTGGTCTGCAGCGGACTCTGACCGATGCCGCGGTGCCCGCCGCGAACCTCGAGGTTTCCGGGCGGATCGACGCCAAGCAGCTGGACCAGATGGACGGACGTCTGCGCGACGAGGTGGCCGCGGCGTTCGGAAGCACCGGCGCCGGCGTCCTGCGTGAGGCCGAGTCCGACTCTTTCGGGCTGCCGAACCAGGTTCGGGGGGCCGGGATCACCGATCTCGCGGTGCTGGCCAGCTTCCAGCAGATTGCCGAGCACGCGCGCACCGTGCAGGGCAGCTGGCCCGTCGCCGCGGACGGACCGGTGCAGGTCGCCGTGTCGCGCAGCGCCGCCAGCCAGCGCGGCTTGTCGGTGGGTGACGAGGTGGCGCTGCAGAGCCGCCGTGATCCGACCTTCCGAATCGTGGTGCGGGTCGTGGGCATTTTCGAGCCGAACGATCCAAACGAGGCGTACTGGTGGGACTCGCCGCTGCTGCGCGACGGCCTGACCGAGTCCGCGGCCTATCGCACCTACGGGCCCTTCGTGGCCGATGAGCGCACCTTCTTGTCACGCGTCGCTCACCCGGATGCACAGGTGCGCTGGCATATCTTTCCACGTTTCGCGGCGCTCCAGATCGATGAGATCGATGCACTGCAATCGACCGTCACGGGCCTCAACCAGCGGCTGCGCGACAGCGTTTCGCCGCAGCTCAGCGTGGAGACCAGCCTCGACGACATCCTGGCGCACGCGGAGCGCTCGCTGCTGGTGGCACGCACCGGAGTGCTGATCCTCACCGTGCAGCTCGCGGTGCTGGCCGGCTACGCGCTGCTTCTCACCGCCGGCCTGCTGATCGAGCAGCGGCGCGTCGAGACCGCGCTGCTGCGCTCACGGGGCGCGAGCACGGCGCAGGTGGCCTCGCTGGCGCTCATGGAGGGCGTGCTGCTGGCCGTGCCGGCCGTGCTCATTGGGCCCTGGCTGGCGGCCGCCTCGCTGGGCGTGCTCAACGCCGCGGGCCCCCTGGCCGCTATCAGCCTCAAGCTCGAGCCACAGGTCACGCTCCCCGCGTACCTGCTGGCCGCCATCGCCGGCCTGGCGTGCATCGTGGCGCTGGTCGTGCCGGCCTTCAGCGCCGCCCGGTCGTTCGTCTCGACTCGCCAGTCGAGCGGCCGACAGGAGGCGCGCGGCATCGCGCAGCGCGTCGGCCTGGACCTGGCGCTGCTGGTCGTGGCGGCGATCGGCTTCTGGCAGCTGCGGCACTACGGCGGCACCATCACCGCATCTGTCCAGGGGCAGCTGGGACTGGACCCGTTCCTGGTCGCGGCGCCGGCGCTCGGTCTGCTGGCCGGAGCGGTGCTGGCGCTGCGGCTCATTCCGTTGCTCGCCCAGCT
>JBBSHF010000101.1:0-6308 GCA_038253355.1 Candidatus Limnocylindria bacterium | reverse complement strand
GTCGATATCGAGCGAGTTTACGAAGTCGCGGAAGACGGCGAGCTTCTCCTCGCCCACGACGCCCAGCTCGTCATGGTCGGGCTCCACGCCGGCCTCAGCCAGGACGCGCTCGTCGACATAGATCGTCGAGCCGGTGCGCACCGCCAGGGCAATCGCGTCCGACGTCCGGGAATCGATCTCGGTCTCGGCGCCCTCGGTCGCCTCGAGGTAGAGCCGCGCGTGGAAGGTGCCGTCCGTCACATGCGTGACCACCACGCGACTGACGCTCGAACGCAATGCGGCGACGATGCTGATCAGCAGGTCGTGGGTGAGTGGCCGCTCAGCGGTGAGGCCCTGCAGCCGCATGGCGATGGCGTTGGCCTCCGACGGCCCAATCCAGATCGGGAGATATCGGTCCCCTTCGGTCTCCTTGAGAATCACCACGTGCTGGCTGGAGAGCATGTGCACCCGCACGCTCTCGACGACCATCTCGATCAGCCGCACTCGGCCGCGTGGCTCATCGCCCATGCCCCGATTCTAGTCGTCTACTCGAGGACGACGCGCACCACCCGGTCACGCGTGACCAGAAACGCGGCCGGAGGTCCGTCCGCGACCGAGGTCACCTCGAAGCCGATGACGTGGTCGAGCAGGCCGGCCTGCGACCCGCTGCGCGGCGCCAACCATTGGCGCACGAAGGCACCATCGGCGTACCCGAAGGCGAGGATCCGCGCGTTCGCTGCGTCGTAGACGTACAGGTAGTCGCGGTCGCCCACCGTCGCGCCGTCGAGCAGCCGGTAGTCCAGGGCCGTGCGTACCTCGCTGTCGGGTGGTTGGTCGAGCGCATAGTCCGCCTGGCCGAGCGGCGTGCCGAAGTTGACGCGGGTGACCGTCTTCGCCTGGAGCAGCCACAGGTGCGTGTCGACGCGCAGGTCGCGCGCTCGGTTGGCGGGCAGGTCCGGCTTGGCCGAGAGGTAGTTCTCAGGCGCGCTCGGGAAAGTGACCGGCAGCGTGTTGAGCGGGCTCCACTTCAGGATGCCGCCGCTCCTGCCGTCGACGAGGTAGAGATTGAAGATCAGCAACGGTGGCCGATGCTGCAGCGCGGCGAGCATCGTCGTCGACGCCGCAATCTTCTCGATCCCCTTGAGGGTCATGCGGTGCGGGATCTGCTCGGCCAGATCGATCCGCCAGGCCTGCCGCTGGCGATCGATCAGCACCACGTCCGTTGCGGCGCTGGCGATCAGCCACGGCTCGCCGGCCGTGCCACCGGTGAGCTTCTGGCCGGCGCGATAGACGATGGTCGTGCGGCGCTTTGCCGGATCCACCCGGATGACGCGGCCGCGACCCGAATCCACGATCCACAGAGAGCCGTCAGAGGCGGCAACCATGCGGGTCGGCTTCACGTCCGCAACGGCGCTGGCGAGGTCGGCGACGGTGGTGATCTCGCTCAGGCGCGTGACGCGGTAGAGCGCGTCCAGGCCGCGATCCACGCTGGCCTGTAACGGCTCCAGGTCATCGCTCGCCACGCCCGCCTGGTTGGCGCGCTGCAGGGCCACGAACGCGTCGTTGAGCATCTGCCGGGCACGGTCCGGGGCGCGATCGACAAGGTTGCGGCCGTCCACCTTGGCGTCGACCTTGGCGACGAGCTCGTCAGCCCGGGCGATCGCCTCGCGGGCAACGGCGGCGCGCGGGATTGCATCGGTCGGATGCGGGTTTGGCAGGCCCGCCACGCTCGCGCCCGCGGCCAGCAGTCCCGCGACCGCGATCATCCCCACCAGCCCCTGCCGATGCCGCCGCCCCTCCTCGCGCAGCGCGGTGCGGGCCACCGTCTTCGGATAGCGCGCCCGTCGGCGAGGCACGAAGGCCAGGATCCAGCTCATGAGGTGCAGCAGGAAACGCCCAAAGGCTGCCTGCAGTAGATCGATGGCATCGGCGCAGCGGTGCAGGAAGCGCCCAAGCGCATCGGCGAGTGGCACCGGGCTCTGGTCCGGCAGACCCGCCAGCGGCTCCGCCGGGCGCACCGGCTCCAGGTGGTGCGTGCTGACGGTGGCCCCCAGCTGCACGATCTCGACCGCCAGCAGCCCGTCGGAGCCGCGTCCACCGCGGACCGCAAAGAGGTGTTGCAGGTGCTCCACCGCAGCACCGGGGCGCAGCGAGACGAGGGCGTGCTTCAGCTCGTCGACGCCGACCACCTGTGCAAGGTTGCGGCTGACCAGCGCGATCCGGTCGTCGGCGGAGAGCTCACCCTGCCAGGTGTAGGGTTCGATCTCGAGCGCCTCGCCCAGAGTCGCCGCCACGCGACGCTCGCGGACGCGCGGATCCTCCTCGGGGACGGCGGGCGGCGGCGGTAGCTCGTACATCCGGCCACCACGCACGATGACCGCCGCCGCAGGTCCCAGCTTGGCGACGTGCAGCTCACGCCCCTGGATCGCCATGGCGATGACGCTCACCCCTGAGCGTCGCGGGATGCCAAGCTTGCCGCGGGCGTGGTAGAGGCGCCGATTCGCCGTGGACAGCGCCTTCGACAGGACAATCAGGGTGCCGGCCGAAAGGTCGTAGTAATAGTCGTGCTCGAGTGCCTCCAGGGCTTCCCGAGCGGCCTTGGCCAGCGCCGATCCGCCGCCGCTCAGCTGCGCCAGCAGGAAGAGGCTGCCCTTGGTACGTGCCAGCGAGCCGACGCTGGGCTCGTGGAAGCGCAGCACGTCGCGGGCGTTGCTGGGCCGCTCCTCGGCGACGAGCAGGCCGATGCGGGTGCCAAGGCGAATGCTCATCGATGCTGACGCTCAGTACGGATACGGACGCCGGACCTCCGGCGCTCGACCGATTATAGGGTCCGCTCCCGCCCCGGACGACCCACCGAAACGGCCAGTCGGTGTAACTCGATGGTCGCGCCCGGCCGTCCTCGCATCCGCTGGTTCACGGCCCACACCAGCGCCTCGGCACGCAGCGTCAGCTCCTGCGCCAGGATCGCCTCGGAGGCCTCCACGCGGGCCGTGCCGTCCGTCACGTCCACGAGGCGGCTCGACAGTCCTCCCTGTTTCAGGCCGGCCGCCGTGACTGACTCGTCCCAGGCCAACCGTACCTGGGCAAGGGCGAGCTGACGAACGGCATCGGGACCGAGCTGCGCGATCAGCGCGCGCTCGACGGCGTCGCCCGCCTCTTCGCCGCTCATGCCACGCGCGGCGTCAGCGTCAGCCGCCCCTCGCCGACCTGCCAGATCGGCACGCTGCGCCGGCGGCGCGCCGGGAGCGCGCCGGTGTCGGCCATCGTCACCAGCACCTGACCGCGCTCGAGCAGCAAGCTCAGCACGCGTTCTGAGCGCTCCGGGTCGAGCTCGCTGAACACGTCGTCGAGCAGGACCACCGGGCTCGGTGCATCGGCCTCGCCCAGCAGGTCCGTCTCCGCCAGCTTCATGGCCACGATGATCGTGCGCTGCTGCCCGCGACTGGCGTGCTCGGCGACGTCGCGGCCACCGAGCTCAACGCGCAGGTCGTCACGCTGCGGGCCGACCAGTGAAACCCCGTTCCACATCTCCTTCTGCCGGACGGCCGCCAGCCGGGTGTGGAACGCTGACGCCAGCTCCTCGACGCTGGCCGTGCCGGCGCCACGCCCGGGCCAAGCCTCCTTGAGCGAGTCCAGGTACGCGAGGCGCACCGCCTGTCCGGCTTCGTCGGGCGGCGCCACCAGGCCGTGAAGGGGCCCCATCCGCTCGCTCAGCTCGGCCACCAGATCGAGCCGCGCCGCGACCACCCGCGCGCCGAGCCCGACCAGCTGCTCGTCCCAGAAGCCGAGGCCGCTCGGCGAGGCCTCCTCGCGACGAATGGCGCGCAGCAGGGCGTTGCGCTGGGCGAGGACCCGCTGCAGCTCGACCAGGTCGCGCGCCAGGCGGCGGTCACGCTGCGCCAGAATGGTGTCCAGGAACCGGCGCCGCTCGGACGGGGAGCCGACCAGCAGCAGCATCTCCTCGGGGCGGAAGAGCACGGCGCGCGCGACGTCCGCGACGCTGCTGACCCGCCGCGCAACCCCGTTGACGGTGAGTCGCTTGCGCACCTCGCCCGGCTGCGCGCCCGGGATCAGCAGCTCGATCCGTGAAGCGTGGCCGTGGGGCGACGCGACGTCCAGCCGCACCCGGCCCCACGGGGCGCCGTGGCGCACCAGCTCGTGGTCGCTCCCCGCCCGATGTGATCGGCCGCTGATCGCCACGAAGATGGCCTCCAGCAGATTCGTCTTGCCCGCGCCGTTGGGCCCCGCCACGATCGTGAGGCCAGGATCGAGCTGTAGCTCCGCGGCTGAGTAGCTGCGAAAGTCCTCGAGGCTCAGGTGGGTCAGGCGCACGGTGGCAGCTGCTCGCGCCGCGACGCGGTCGGACCGCGCGGCGCCGGCATCGATCTTACGAAGCGGTGCGGACCGGCATGATGACGTGCACGTAGTCGTCCTTGCCGACACCGCGCACGACGCCCGGCGCCAACGGACCGGAGAGCTCCAGCGCGGCCTCGTCGGCTCCCAGGTTGGCGAGCACGTCGATCAGGTAGCGCGCGTTGAACGCGATCGAGGTCGGCGAACCCTCGACCGCGGCCTCCAGCGTGTCGGCGTTGTCGCCGATATCGGCCGCGTGGGCGCTGATCGAGACGCCCTCGCCGTTGGATTCCTCGCCACCGAGCTCGATCTTGACGATGTTGGCGCTGTCCCTGGCAAAGATGCTCGCACGCCGCGCCCCCGCCAGAAAGGCCTCGCGATCGAGGACCGCCCGCGAGGAATGCGACTGCGGGATGACCGGCTCGTAGTTCGGGAACTGGCCCTCGATCAGGCGGCTCACCAGGTCGATCCCCTCGACGTGAAAGAGGACCTGGCTCTTGTTGGGCGTGACCGTGATCTCGATCGTGCTCTCGGTGTCGGGCAGGATGCGCATCAGCTCGGCGTACGAGCGTGCCGGAACGACGATCACCATCTCGGGTGAGACGGGCCGCTCGAGCTTCAGGCTGCGCACCGCGATGCGGTAGTTGTCAGCGGCGGCCAGGGTCATGAGGTCGCCGGCGAGCCTGGTAAGTACGCCGGTCAGAATGGGACGGCTCTCATCGGAGGCGGCCGCGAAGACGACCTGCGAGAGCGCGTCGCGCAGTGTCCGCGCATCGGCCGAGGTCGCCGGCGCCTCACCGATGGCGGCGACAACCGGGAACTCGTCGGCGTCGATTCCCTTGATCGAGGATCGGCTGCCGCCGCAGGTCACCTTCAGGCTTCGGTCCTTTACGGAGAGCACCAGGTCGATTTTCTGGTTCGGCAGCGAGGCGACCAGGTCGGTCAGCAGCTTCGCTGGGACGGTGATCTCGCCCTGCTCGGCCACCTTGCCCGGGACCCAGCAGTTGATCCCGATCTCCAGGTTGGTGGCGGTCAGCTTCAACCCTGAGTCTTCCGTCCTGAGGAGCACGTTGGCCAGGACGGGCAGCGTCGCCCGGCTGCTCACCGCGCGGCTCACGATTCCGAGCCCGCGTGCCAGGTTCTCCTGCATGACCGAGACATTCATCGCTGACCTCACCCTACCAATAAGAGATGGGAAGAGAATACCCGTACGTCGTCGTCACTCGTAGTGCAGTGGATGATGTGGATGATCCACCCGCATCACGCTTGGCTCACGCTCCTGCGGGGCTGTCGACAACCCGACCAATGGCTGTGCCTTACTCCGCCTTCGACCGGTGACCGATGGTTGAAGAGTCGACTGCTGTGGTGGATAACGGCTCCACTCGGGCGGGACAGGTGGCCGACTTGTCCACATCGGCCGGGGAATATCCACCAGAACCGCCACGTTATCCACGCAAATCGTCACGTCACTCCGAGTAGATCATCTCCCGCACGGCGCTGATCTCTCGACGCATCTCATCATTCTCGACCAGCTCGCGGGTGATCTTGTCGCAGGCGTGCAGCACGGTCGAATGGTCGCGGCCACCCAGTTCGGCGCCGATGCGCAGCAGGCTTATGTCGGTCTCCTGACGGATCAGGAACATCGCGATCTGGCGTGGCACCACAATGGCTCGGTCGCGCTTGCTGCTGCGCAGCTGGTCGAGGTTGACTCCGTAGTAGTCGGCCACGGCGCGCACGATGCGCTGCGGCGTGATCGACCGCTTCTTGGGGTTGTACATCACGTTGGAGAGGACCGCGCTGGCCAGCTCGTTGTTGATCGGCATGCCGCTCATGCTGGCGTAGGCGATCACCCGGTTCAGGGCGCCTTCGAGCTCGCGCACATTGCTCACCACCTTGCGGGCGATGAACTCGATCACCTCGGAGGGGATGAGGTTGAGCTGTTCGTCGGCCTTGCTGCGCAGGATGGCGATGCGCGT
>JBBSHF010000100.1:0-6311 GCA_038253355.1 Candidatus Limnocylindria bacterium | reverse complement strand
CGGAGACCTGCTGCCTCGAGCAGACGCTGCACGCGGCCGCGCTGCCCGCAGTACGGCTCGAGCAGCTCGAGCATCCGTGCGTCGTCGGCGCGTGGCTCGCCGGCCAGCGCCCAGGCAACCAGGTTCGGCACGTGAAAGTCGCCGACGCTCACCGCGTCCGGATCGCCAAAAGCCACTCGTCCCACCTCGGCCAGCGTCCATGGACCGATGCCGGGGATGGCCCGCATGCGCGCGTACGTCGCTTCCGACGATCGCCCCTCGAGCCTGGAGGCTTCTGCCGCCGCCCGGCGGATGACCTCGGCCCGACGGCGTTCCACTCCAAGCCGATGGAACTCGAAATAGGGGAGCGCAGCCAGCCTGGCGGCCGGTGGTGAGAGCCACAGCCCAGCGGGGCCGGGCGCCGGCTCCGATAAGCGCCTGATAAGCCCCCGGTAAGCGCGGCGTGCTTCGATACCGGTCACCTTCTGCTCGAGGATCGCGGGCAACAATGCTTCGAGAATCCGCCCGGTGCGCGGCAGGCGCAGGCCGGGAAGGCGAGCCTGCAGCTCGGTGAGCAGCGGGTGGTGGGGCACAAAGGCGTCCGGGTCATCCTCCAGGCCGATGAGCGCCGCGGCGTCCGCAATCGCGGTCGTCGCGCCGGGACCCCAGGCTCGCACGCGCACTGCACCCGGCTTCGCGCGTACTTGAATCGTGACCGGGCCCTGCGCCGTGCGACTCGCGCGCCAGATCGTGCCGTCAGGATCGAAGCGGATCGTCGGATCGCCGGTGCCGTGGGCGAGCGGCCAGAGGGTGCGTCGCAGGTCGAGCGGAAGGGTGAGCGGAATGAGCGCCTCTGCGTCAGGCGTGGGGCTGCCGGCGGCGTTCATCGGTCCATGGAGAGGATGATCGGGGAGTGACGCTGTGCTGCTTCGAACGCCTGTCGCGAGCGGAGACCCGCGTAGCCTTCGGCCACCATGACCTGCCCACAGATCGGAGCGAGCGAGCGTCCCGGCCCGGGCAGAATCAGCATCTCGGGCGCGTATTCGCGCAGCGCCACATGCAGACTGGTGGCAAACCGATAGGTCGCCGTGGGCAGCTCGTCGAGCGTGTAGTCGCGGAGCTCGGCTGGATCGGTCGACCAGGGCGTGTGACGCATGCCGAAGCCATCGATCAACGTGGTCTGCGGCGCGTTCCAGTCGAGGTGCGCGATGGCCTGGCGCGCGGGCTCCTCGATCACGGGCGCGAACGACGAATGGTGGGGTCCGCGGAGCGCCAGGCGCAACGGATAATGCCGCGCTCCGACGGGCATCGGCGCCAACGACGTGAGAAGTGACTCGACGCCGCGTTCAGAACCGGCCAACACCGCGTAGCCACCGAGCTCGATGCTTGATTGTGCCTGTCCATGAGCCGCTATCAGCGCCGCGTGCACGGCCGCCTGCAGCGTGGCGTCTGGCCGCCAGGCTGTGTCGGTCAGAGGGTAGATGACCTGGCCGCCATGAGCGGCACCTGCTAGGGCTGCTTGCTCGGCGAGCGCCATCTCGTGAACGATGCGCAGACCGTCGGCAAAGGAGAGGACGCCAGCCGCGGCCAGGGCGGTGCACCAACCGCGGGAACTGGCGAGCACGGCCACGGTCTCGTGGTCCTGGCGGGCAGATTCGGCGTGGAGCAGGCCCACCAGGTAGCCGAGCGCCCAGGCATTGATCGGCAGCACCTGTGGACCGTCGAGCTTGGAGAGCGGCGTCAGGCCGAGCTTGGTGCGCAGCTCATCGGCCTGACGCAGCATTGCGTGATCGGTTGGCAGGCGGCCGCGATGGTGGTCGCCATGCGGTCCAAGGTCGGGGAGGATCAGGACGGTTCGGGAACGCGCGTTCGACATCGGCGCCGCCACCATAGCGCGGGAAGGCCGCCCGCGTGCCGATGCCGCGGGCGGCCTTGTGATCCCTGCGCGTCCCTCAGCGTGTGAGGGCTGCGAAGTAGAGTGCGACGACCTGCGGGCCGACCAGGTCCGCGAGATGGTCGAGTCCCTTGCCGTTCGCCAGGTTAAGCGCGGATGCGCGGAACGGTGCCTTCATGCACCGCTGGATGCGCTCGATGCGTGACGTGCCACCACGCCGAGCGCTTCGCTGACGATCTGGTCGATGCCGACCAGGACCGCCGCGCTGGCCGGACCCAAGGGCACGAACGAGTCGACGGCGCGCACGCTGCGCAGGTCGCCGTCGAAGGCCCGCTCGGCGAGATCGGCGATGATCGCATCGGCGACGCCGCCGCCCGTCCGTCGGCACTCGTCGACCACCAGCACGCGACCGCAGTCGGCGGCGTGGGCGCGAATTGCCTCAACGGGGAGCGGGTTCAGCCAGCGCAGGTCGACCACCCGGGCGCGCAGGCCGTGCTCGTCACGCAGTCGCCGAGCGCCCTGCAGAGAGAGGCGCAGTCCGTTGGCGTAGGACACGATCAGCAGGTCGGAGGCATCGGGCTCGTACACGCCGACCTCGCCGGGCAGCAGCATCGACGGTGGGGGAGGGTAGCGGGTCAGCCACGCGCCGTCGCCATCGGTATCGAGGTCCTTCTCGTGGTAGAGCGCGATGGGCTCGAGGAAGACGACCACGCGGCCGTCCTCGAGTGCCATGGCGATCGCGCCGCGCAGCATCCTGGCCGCATCGTCGCCGCGTGACGGGACGGCCAGCAGCAGGCCCGGGATGTCACGCAGCGCGCCGACCGAGTTGTCGTTGTGGAAGTGCCCGCCGAAGCCTTTCTGGTAGGCGAGCCCGGCGACCCGCACGACCATGGGGTTGCGGAACTGGTCGTTGCTGAAGAACTGCAGCGAGGCCGCCTCGCCGCGCAGCTGGTCGAGCGCGTTGTGCAGGTAGGCAAGGTACTGGATCTCGGGGATCGGCAGCAGGCCGGTGTAGGCCGCTCCCTGCGCGATTCCCAGGATCGAGGTTTCGTCGAGCAGCGTGTCGAAGACGCGCCCCTCGCCGAAGCGGCGCTGCAGGTCGTGCGTCACGTTGTAGACGCCGCCCTTGCGTCCCACGTCCTCGCCGAACAGGATCAGTTCCGGCCGGCGCGCCAGCTCGTCCGCAAGCGCCGCGTTGATGCAACCGGCCAGGGTGCGGGCGTTGGGCAGCGTCGCCTCCTCGGGGAGGTGGCCGTTGAACAGTTCGTGGCGCTGCGTCGCAGCCAGCAGTGGCGTCGCTGCTCGAGCGGCGACTGCCCGCGGATGGTATGGGGCCAGCGGAGCGACGACCTCGGCCGTGATCGCCAGGCGTGGCCTGCGCGTCGCCTCTTGGGCTGCCGCCATCACCCGCTCGCGCGTGTCGCGCAGGAGCGAGCGCAGTGCGTCCGTCGTTGTGGCGCCGGTTGCCATCAGGTGTCGGGCGTTGCGCAGCAGCGGGTCCGCCGCCTCTGTCAGCTCGATCTCCGCCACGGATCGATACACCTGCTCGGCGTCACTGCCGGCGTGTCCCCACAGCCGCACGGTGGGCAGGTGCAGAAAGAGCGGGCGTCGCGTGCCGCGCACGTAGCGCACCGCCTCCTCGACGCTGTCCCACACGTCCTCCAGCTCCCCGTCCGCGGCGAGATAGCGCAGATACGGCTGCGCGCCGAACGACGCGGCGATCCAGCCGGGTGGCGTGCTGACGCTGATCCCCGTGCCATTGTCCTCGCACACGAACAGGATCGGCATGGGCAGACCGATGCGCGCGGCGTAGCGCGCGGTATTGATCGCCGAAAGCGCGGTGGCGTGGTTGGCGCCCGCATCACCGAACGAGCAGAGCACGATGGCATCGGCCGGCAAGTGGTTCTCGACGCCCAGGCGGCGCGCGCGGGCAAGGCTGAAGGCCATGCCCATTGCCTTCGGCAGGTGGCTGGCGATGGTCGACGTCTGGGGCGGCACCCACAGCTCGCGGCTGCCCCACACCTTGTGGCGCCCCTGCGAAATCGGGTCGTCGCGCGAGGCGACCAGGCCCAGCAGGGCGTCGAAGGCGGGCGTGCTGCCCGGCAGTTGGCGGGCGCGGGCCATCATGAAGCCACCGGAGCGATAGTGCAGGAAGGCCGGATCGCTGATGCGCAGCTGCGCGCCCAGGACGGCGTTCTGCTCGTGGCCGGCGGAGCTGATCGTGTAGAAGCTGCGGTTCGTCTTCTTCAGCTCTCTTGCCGCGACGTCGATCTCGCGGCTGAGCAGCTGATCCTCGAACAGGGCCATGGCGCGGCGCACGGTCAGGCCGCTTCCCGCGTGCAGTGGGGCGTCGGGCGGGAGGATCGTGGCAGCCGGTGCTGCGGCGTCCAGGAGAGCGTCGAGGGCGGCCCCGACGATGGCAACGCGATCGAAGGTCATGCGGTCGGCGGCGACTCGGAAGATGGAGGCGGATCGGTCCGCTCATGATAGCCATCCGCGCTCCGTGCCAACGTCGTTCACGTCCCGACCTCGCCGCATGCATCGGCGGCAAGCCAGCGGATCAATGTGGGAATCCGCCACCGTTGCTGCAGGCAGCAGCCACGGTGGTCGCCGCAAGCTGGGCCAGCGTTCCGAGCGTGACGATGAGCACGATGCGGATGTTGCGCAGACGGTCGAGCATGACCGATCCTCCTGGTGGTCCCGCGCGCCTTCGCGAATGGCAGAGGCGGGCGCGGCGCCATCAGCAAAGCGCATGACCCCTTACCGGCCGCTTACCAGTGGCTTACTGGACCGCGCCGGTACGTGCACCATTTGCGCGACGGCCTATCCTGCTGCCACCGCAATCACGCGGTGAGCGGGCACGAGGGGAGCGAACAGTGATCATCGAAGAGGGCACGCCTGTCATCCGGGTCGGTACGGCGCGTCCGCGCTGGACGGTGGCCGTGGTGGCAGTCGTGGCTGCCCTGGCCGTGGCGATCGGCGGCGTGGCCGGCGCCTTCCTGGTCAGCGGTCGCGGTGTCGGTGCCGGGGTCGGCAGCGCCGCGTCCTACGTCCCGGCCGATGCGTTCATGTACATGGAGCTGCGGCTCGACCTGCCCGGCGACCAGCGCGCCATGCTGCGCGCGGTGCTCGATCGCTTGGGCGATCTCAATCCCGACAGCGTGCTCGGCGCGGAGCTGGGCAGGACGCTCGACGATGCCCTGGCCAAGGGCCACGCCCCGTTCCGCTACACCACTGACGTGGCGCCCTGGTTCGACGGCCGGCTGGCGGTGGCCGTCACCGATTACCCCTCCACCGCCGGCCCGGCGAGAATGGCCTTCCCCTCCACCGTTGCCCTCCTTGGGCTGCGCGACGCTCCTGCGGCGATCAGCCTGGCTGATCGGCTGCGCGCGGAGCTGCAGAAGCAGGGATCGCAATTCACCTCCGAGACGCATGGCGCTACCCGGATCTGGTCGCTGGTGACCGATACGTCCGCCATGCCGATGACGCCCGGCTTCGCCTACGCGGTGACCGATGACCACCTGCTGCTCGGCTCCGGCACCGCGAGCGCCGCCACGGCGCTCGATGTCCGGGCCGGGAAGGTCGCGGGGCTCGCGAGCCGCGACGAGCTGGGCCGCCTTGCGTCGCACTTACCGGCCGATCGAGTCGGCTTCATCTCGGTCGACTACGCGCCTGTCTGGAAGCAGCTGCGCGCCGATGCCCAGGGCAGCAATCCGGGTCTCGGGAAGATGTTCGACACCCTCGCAGCCTCGATACCGACCTTCGCGGTCGCCGCCGCCCGATTCGAGGCGGATCGACTTGCTTTCACCTTGCTGAGCGACGCTCCCACTGGCACGCTCGTACCCCAGAACCGGGAACGCGGCCTGGCCAGGTGGATCCCCGGCGACGCCATCCTGGTGGCTGATGGCGGCAGGCTCGGCACGGCACTCGAGCAGGCAGTCATGGGCCTGAAGAGCGGGTTGGGTGTGTCCGGACCGTCGAGCGAGCAGCTGAAGCAGGCCGAGGCTGCGCTTGGCGGCAAGCTCGAGTCGTTCGTGAGCTGGATCGGCGACGGCGCGATGGTCGCCGGATGGAACGGCAGCCAGCCGTACGGCGGGCTCGTCCTGGTCCCGACCGACGTGGCCGCGGCGCGCCAGCGGCTCGGCCAGCTGGCGGCGCTGGCCAGCCTGGGTGCCGGGCAGCCGGGGAGCGGTATCAAGGTCAGTCATGAGACGGTTGCCGGCGTCGACGTGACGACCTTTCGCAGCGGCGCGGCCGCCGGCGGCGAGATGGGCATCGACCGGTTTTTCCCGAGCGTAGCGGTGCAATACGCCGTCACCGATCAGCGCGTCCTGATCGGATTCGGCGACAAATTCGTCGGCCGCGCGCTGCAGCTCCAGGAGAAGGACTCGCTCGCGGCTTCGCGGCGATACCTCTCCGCCCTGAACGAGGTCGGTGG
>JBBSHF010000099.1:0-6368 GCA_038253355.1 Candidatus Limnocylindria bacterium | reverse complement strand
TGGCGAAGTTCCCGGGATGACCGTGGTGGCGTACGCCGTCCCGGGCTCACGGTATGCGGAATTCGTCCGGCGTGAAGCGGGCGTACTGGGTGGGATCTCCCTGATCTCACTTGGCCTGGTACTGGTCGTCGTGCAACGGCGAAGGCCGTACTGACCGATGCTGCCGTGGATTCGTCTGTCCTTCGCGCTGCAGCGCTGGGAACTGCTCTTCGTCGCGATCGTCACGGTGTTCCTGACTGGAGCGATGCTGTGGATCGCCTGGCAGGCCGGCCAGCTGGTGGCGCTCGATCCGTCTTGTTTCGCGGCCGATCGTGATGCGCCTCGATGCCGCGAACTGGTGGAGAGGCTCGGCACGCTCGGCGGATTTGGCGGTCAGCTGCTGAGCTACACCGCGGTCGTCGCATTCGGGATGGGCCTGGTCCTCGGCGTGCCGCTCGTCGCCCGCGAGATCGAGCATGGAACGGCTGACCTTGCGTGGAGTCTCGGTCCGTCCCGAACGCGCTGGCTGCTGCCTCGCGCCGTCACCGTGGCCGCGGTCGTGGTCGCGTTGCTGGCCGTGCTGGCGATCGCGAGTGACATCCTGGCCAGCGCCATCCTGCCGGACCTGAACCTCGCGGCGGACTTCACCTGGTACGGCCAGCGAGGCGTCCTGCTCGTGATGCGCGGCCTGCTGGCGCTGGGCATCGGCCTGGCAGTCGGGGCGATGCTTGGACGGCAGCTGCCCGCCCTGCTGCTCGCAATCATCGCGACAGTGGCGATCTTCGTTGTCATCAACGTCGCCATGGACCGATGGCTGATGTCCGATGCGACGGCGGCGCGCTTCGCGTTTACGAACCAGGGCATCTCGTTCGTCGGCTCGCGTAGTCTGGGCGGCTTCTTTCAGGTTCCAAGCGGCGAGATCCTGACCAGTGACGAGCTGGCGGCTCGGGGCGTTGACGTGGACAACCTGGTGTGGGACGACGAACGCGGTGAGTTCTACGCGAGCGCCGCTGATCGTGCAGCAAAGCGCAACCTCATCGGTTGGCACGTCGATCTGCTGGTCCCAGGGTCGAAGTATCCGGTGGCCGTCAAAAAGGAGTCGCTGCTCCTGGGGATCGTCGCGGCTGCCGGCGCCGGCCTGGCATTCGGGATCGTGCAGCGACGCAGGCCGTACTGAGCGATGCGGACGTGGTTTCGCCTGACCTTGGCGGATGCAGCGCATCGAGCTCACGCTGGTGGGCATGGCGACGCTCTCGATCGTCGCCGGCTCGCTGTGGCTGGCCTGGGAGATCGGCTTGATTCGTCCGCGCTCCGCACTTGCGTGTCTGCGCTCAACGGCGATGGTTGACTCATGTCGCTGAGTCCTCGATACTCAACGGCATGACAAAGAGACTCCAAGTCCTGTTCGACGACGCGGAGATGCGCGATATTCAGCGCGCCGCGCAGCGAAGGCGGATGACGGTCGCCGAGTGGGTGCGCCAGGCAACACGTCGCGCCCGCAGCGACGATGCACGGAGCGATCCTGCAGACAAGCTCGCCGCGTTGCATCGGGCAGCCAGATATGGGTTCCCGACCGGTGATGTCAAGAAACTTCTCGCGGAGATCGAGCGCGGATACCTGCCTGAAGACGGCGGATGATCTTCGTCGACTCGAACATCCCGATGTACCTCGTCGGCGGCGACCATCCCAACAAGGAGGCTGCCCGTCGCCTGATCGAGCGCAGCATCGCCGCGGCCGATCGGCTGGTCACCGATGTCGAGGTGATCCAGGAAATCTTGCATCGGTATGTCGCCATCAACAGACGGGACGCGATCCAGCCAGCGATCGATGTGCTGCTCGGGATCGTGGACGAGGTATTCCCGATTGGCTTGACCGATGTCGAACGGGCGACGCGTCTCGTCCTCAGCACCGAGCGGCTGTCTGCGCGGGATGCTGTGCACCTGGCAGTGATGCAGTCGCGAAATGTCGGGCAGGTGATGAGCTTCGATCGCGCCTTTGACGGTATTCCGGGGCTGACCCGGGTCAGCGCCTGAAGATCAACCCTCGAGTACGCGTCCGGGAACCGTTTGGCTATCCTGTGGCGAGGTCCCCGTAGCTCAGTGGACTAGAGCGGCTGCCTTCTAAGCAGCGGGTCGCAGGTTCGAATCCTGCCGGGGACACCATAGCAACCGAGACTCGCTCGGGCAGCGCGACGGTGAGCCCGAGTTCGGCGGCGCCGGGAGTCAGATGGGCGGCCACGAAGGTGGGGCCAGTGACCTCGACTCGCGCGTAGACCTCGCGAAGCATCTCAGCCCGTTGGGTCTCCGTGCGAGAGGCCCATAGGCTGGCGAAGTCGCGCAGTCGGCGCACCGCCGTATCTCATCCCAGTCGTGGGGGTCGCTCGAGAGCAGGCGCCGGTCGCACATCACCAGCGCCACGCCCGATGCGTGGAGCGCGTCCTCGATCAGTTCGAGAAAGCGGCGCAGGTTGCGCTGCCACCGGTCGGCGTAGCCGGTGAGCAGCACGTCGAATGCGCCAGCGCGCGCGGCGGCGATCATCTCGGTCATCTTCGGATGCCGCCATACGGTGCGGCCCGACTCCGGCACTTCCCAGCCCAGCCCAGTGTCAGCTAGGCCGTAGCGCTCGGCGAAGCGGTCCATCTGCTGGCGCTGGCTGTCGGGACCGTAGCGGTCGAACTGCTCGTTGGTCGACTCGCGCACCCATCTGGCCGATCGCAGGCCCTGGAGGTCGTCCAGGGATGGGGGCGGCGAAGTGCGGTTGATTCGACTCGACGACATGCGATCGGGAACCAACCGTCAGGTGACGTCCCTGAGCTGCTGGAGAAGTTGAAGACGGCGTAGTCTAATCACGCCGCTTCGGGCATGCCCTCCATCATCCGCAGCATCTCGGGCCCGCCGGTCCGCAGGAAGCGCCAGATTAACAGCGCGGCAAGCCCCAAGAACACGATATTCAGCACCGTCGTGTAGTTGAGCTGAACGCTCGCCTCCACCACCTGCGCGCGGCGCTCGGCCGGAATCAGGTGCAGGGTGCCAAACAGAAGCTCAACCACGTAGGCGGCACCGGCCATCGTGGCGTAGAAGCTGACGAGCAAGAAGCCCGTCATCCGCCAGCCGTAGTACTTGCGGTAGATGTTGAGGATCGGTAGCACGATCAGGTCGGCGAAGATGAAGGCGATCGCTCCGCCAAAGCTAATCCCGCCGTTCCACAGCACTGCCGCGAGCGGCACGTTGCCGATCGAGCACACGAAGCTGAGGATCGCGATCAGCGGACCGATCAGCGGCCCCCAGACAGCCGCGAGCACCGGGTTGGAGCTCAGGAACAGGCGCTGCCAGGCCTCGTGCGGGACCCAGGCACCCAGTGCGCCGGCCATCAGCAATCCGATGACGATGTCTTTCCAGACGGCGGCCCAGTCCATCACGAATGAGTGACTGATGGCCGTCAGTCCTGCCGGTGAGGTGAGCCGCTGCAGCATTGGACCCTCGGTCACCGACATGTCCATGGCGGCATGGCCTTCCATCAGCCCAGCCAGTCCGCGGTCAGCCTGCTGCCGCGCCTGCTCGACCAGCGCCGGTCGCAGGAAGAGGCGGAAGAGCACGCCCAGCAACGCAATCATCAGTGCGCCGCCGACGAATTCCGCCAGCGTGAACTGCCAGCCGATCAGCAAGGCGAGGATGATTCCGAGCTCGATCACCAGATTGGTCGACGCGAACTCAAATGCCATCGCAGCGCTGAAGTTCGCGCCTTTGCGGAAGATCGAACGTGCCAGCGCGACGGCGGCATACGAGCAGGACGAGGACGCTGCGCCGAGGAGGGCGGCGATCGTGAGGCAGCGCGGTGAGTCATCAGGCAGCAGCCGGCGCATTTCGGCCTTCGAGACGACGGCTTGGACTGCCGCCGACAGGGCGAAGCCTAGGATCAGTGCCCAGAGGATCTCCCAGGCCATGCCAAAGGTGAGGGACAAGGCGGGCATGATTGGAGAGATCAGGTTCGGCATGCTGGGCACACTACTACGCCAAGGTAATTTGGCTCGCGCGCGTCGCCGCGCCCCGGCGCCTGGACCCCAGAGGACAGGGTCCAGGCGTGAAGGTCGTGGGTATCGGCCCGCCCTCGCCGTGGAGGATCTGTCGACGGCGATCGAGGCAGCGTCCGCTCCTGGCTGCTCACCATCGTTCGCAACAAGGCGATCGATCTGGTGAGGGCCGAGACCGAGGATCCACCTCGACGCGGCCAAGCTTTACGATTCGACGCTGGCGGGGGGGCTGGAGCGGATCAGCTCGGATCGCGGATCGCGCCATCCGCGCCGCGCTACCATCGAGGCAGGCGCCAAGCAGGTCCATGCCGCAGCAGGATGAGCGAGCCGATGATGGCCAGCACCTCGGCCGCCTTCGTCAGCGCGCCGGCGAGATCGATCGGCTCGCCGAGGCCCACCATCAAGCCGCCGCCGTGCGCATGCTCGGCGGCCCCATGCCCATGTTCCGCCGCCTTGGCCGCCTCAGGGCCGACGACCGGCAGCCCGACCAACACGTTCCAGGCATACAGCACGATGAGCACGGCGCTAACCGCCACCACGGCCCAAAGCACGTTCGTCGAGGGGCGTGTCACCACGAGCACTGCGAGCCCGAGCTGCACGATGCCGGCAATCGCGAACCCAATCCCCAGCAGAGTCGACTCGCCGAGGTGCTCGGGAGTTAGGAGGAGATGTGCAATTCCGGCCGCCGCCAGCAGCGCCGCGATACCGGTCTGGATCAGGAGGAGGCGATGTCGTCCTGGCGAGGACCGCGCACCGTTCGGGCCGGACGGCAGACCACGTCGCGCGTGGTTCATCAGCGATGCTCCATGGCTGTTCATACGCGCCGGGTTGCGGGTGAGCTGGGGCCGCGTCTGAACGGCCGCTGCGCGCAACCGATCGCCGGGGCGTTTACGGCTTCGCCAGGAATGAGCTGGATCCTCCCCTGGACGGGCCGATCGGCCGCCCGCGCAGATCGAGCTTTCCGCCAACTGCAACAATCCCGACTTCAGGCCCTGCCAGCAGGTCGGCCTCGGCGGCATGTGGTTCTGGGTCGAGATCGATGGCGACTTCTCCGCTATTGCAGCCAGCGGACCACGGCGACCGGCCTCGAGCTCAGTTCGACGACGGCCGTGTCAGGTTGGTTTCAGCAGGAGCACGGCGTCGCCCAGCAGGACGAAGGCTGCAAATGCCGCCGTCAGCGAGGCTCCGAGCGAGGACTTGTGGCGTTCTGCGCGTAACCGAAGCAGAAACTGGCGGATGAGGGTATAGGTCGTGACGGCGCCCACGAAGATGGTGCCGTGAAGACTGGGCATCCCGCGGACAACCAGCAGCGCGCTCACGACACCGATGAGCAGGCCGGCAGCGGACTCCAGCAGCTGGGTCGGAACCCGACGGGCGCCGACGCGCCGGTCTGAGGACCACACGCCCCAGCGCGACGCGGTGCAACGCCCTGCACAACAGCCGGTGAAGAAGCAGCCGAAGCGGCCGATCGCGACACCGAAGAACAGCGCCGGCGCGCTGGCGTCGAGAAACCCGCCGATCGGTAGATTGAGTGCGAGCAGGGTGACGACGGCGGCGAGCGAAGCGACCACAACGAATCCGTCGACCGCCCAGCCCTCGCCGATCCATTCGCGCCAGGAACCGCGGTGTTGGGCCACGTACCACAGCTTGGCTCCGATCAAGCCGGTCAGCAGCGCAACTAGATCCACCAGCAGTGACTGGCTGACCGATACATTCTGCCGTCCCAGGATCGCGGCCTGCACGGCGAAGCCAACCAGAACGCCGAGGACGACGAGGCCGGTCCAGCTGCCCGGGATGACGGCGGGCACCCTGGCCAATCTGACCAGCGGCGCCCAGCGCGTCTTCACCGGGCGGGTCGGGCCGGCGGATAGCCGCCAGCGGCGCCAGGACCAGGCGGCCGGAGGCAAAGGACGGGCGCGACGCTCGCCCAGGCGCGCCAGCGCCCGGTGTGCACTGGCGCCAGGCTGAGGCCGGATCAGGTCAGCGGTGACCGTCCATTCGCCGGGTTGCAGCCCGTACACCCAGCCGGTGACCGACACCGCGCCGCTGCCGGGCAGGATCCGGTCGATGGTCTCTTCGTGCACGAAGGTTTCCCGCGACTGCGGCTTTCCGCCCACGGCCATCCTGCGTCCGGTGAACCGGACGGTCGCCGAGTACGGTTCGCCGTCCTTGCCCGAGTCGAACCAGTGCGTGACGGACAGTGCCTGCGCCTCGAGATGGCCCGCCTGCCTCTGCTCGCGCACCGACTGCCGGCCGCTGGCCTGCCCCGTCCGGGAGACAGGCACCACGGCTGCCATCCGTCTCGATCGGCCCTTTGCGCGCTTGGCCGCGGCTGCTTGTCGTCCCACAATCGCCCGCC
>JBBSHF010000098.1:0-6801 GCA_038253355.1 Candidatus Limnocylindria bacterium | reverse complement strand
GAGCACGCCACCGTCGAACAGCAGCATGAGGCCTTCTGTCTTGGGGCCGGCCGCCGGGATCCAGTCGACCACCAACAGGCGACCAATCGGCAGCGAGACGCCCAGCTCCTCCCGCACCTCACGAGCCGCCGCGGTCGCCGGCGACTCTTCGGCCTCGACCACACCGCCCGGAATCAACCAGGTCGGCTTGTACGTTGGCCGTACCAACAGTACCCGTCCGGCCGCGTCGCGGCACACAACGCCCGCGGCCATCCGCTTGGTCGCCAGCGACGCGTAGTACTCCGCGGCCTCGGGGCTCTCATTCATTGGTGCCTGCCGTTCTACAGGCAACGATTTGGATGTGTCAACGTAGCGGCCGATGGACGCCAGCCATGGACCTCCCCAGTTGCTGCTGGTGATGAAGGGCCCATAGGGCAGCCGCAGTCGCCCGATTCCCCGCCGCCGCGGCCCGTTCCCTCACCTGACGCGGCCCCATTCCCTCACCTGCCTGGAGTGAGAGCGTTAGGCGTGTTCGCGGACCGGCTCAGGCGCGAGGTGGGTTGCCTTTGAGCGTGGATTGGGGCGCCCCCCTTGGACCGACCGCCCCTCGCGACGCCCAGTGCTCTCACAACAGGCAGATGGAGGACTGCCGCCGGCGGCCAACGGTCATGTGGCGGGCAATCGGCTATCGGCGATCCACCATCGGCCGTGGCCATCGCAGCGGCGGGGAACCGTGAGTTTGCGCTCAGTCTCGCTGTGCGCCGCATTCGTCGGTCACGAGGCAGTCGACCGGTAGGCCGCACAGGGTGTAGGCCCCGACCGTGTAGCTCGAACCGCAGTCAGTGCCGGTAGATTTGCCGGTGACCGCATGTCGCGATACAGCAACCGATGCATCGGATTGTCCCAGAAGGCGTGCGCGCGGACTCGAACCTCCGTCAGTTCGTCAACCGCGAGCTGGGCGTTCGCGTCCGTCGCGGCCATCCGCGCCGTGATGTCACCGATGAGCAGCGCGAGAACGACGGCCATTGCCGCCGCGATGAGGAAGGGTCGCGTGCCGTGGCGCATCGGTCCTTTCACCAAAATCCTGACGGATCCTATGCCGGATAAGCATGCCGTAATAGCGCAGTAAGCGGTCTTCGCGAAAATGAGCCGATGCAGGATGCGCAGGTCGGGTCGGTCATTCGGGCGCTTCGCCATCGGCTTGCCTGGACCCAGGCGGAGCTCGGTCGGCGTGCCAAGGTGAGCCGGTCGGTCGTCTCGCGGGCGGAAGCGGGGACGATCGACCGGATTGCCGTTCACCTCGTGCGCCGGATCGTCGAGGCGCTCGGCGCGCGGATGACGATCGGCGTCCAGTGGCGTGGCGCGCAGCTGGACCAGCTGCTCGACGCCGGTCATGCCGCGCTGGCCGACCTCTGGCAGCGGCGCCTCGAGCGCTGCGGCTGGATCGTCCGCGCGGAGGTCAGCTTCAATATCTACGGCGATCGCGGGCGGATCGACCTGCTGGCGTACCACCCTGTATTTCGGGTCCTGCTGGTGATCGAGATCAAGACGCGAATCGCGGATATCCAGGCGCTGCTCGGTCCGCTCGACGTGAAGGAGCGGCTCGCGGGCCAGGTCGCGCGGCGGTTCGGGTGGCAGCCGTTGCGAGTCGTTCCCATGCTCGTGGTGGAGGACACGGCCACGTGCCGCCGGCGAGTCGCCGCGCATGCCGCGCTGTTCGCGCGGTTCGCTGTACGCGGACGGGACGCTGTTGTCTGGGCGCGCGAGCCGGAGCGCCAGGTGGCGGGTCTGCTCGCATTCACCAGTCCGTCATCTGCACGTTCTGAGGGCCGTAGGCGGGCCGGCCGGCAGCGCGTCCGCCCTTCGCGAGGGGCGCCGAGCGTGAATTCAGGCGCCCGCTCGGATGATTCGGGCGGAGCTGCCGCCTAGTGCTCTCAGGACAGTCATGTGACGGAATCGGAGGCCGCTGAGGCTATTTGCCACCGAAGCATCGGACGCGACCGAACCGTCGACCGCGTCGACGCCCGCGACCGATGCTTCGCCCGCGCCGACGCGCGGGACGAGGATCAACGTGGCTAGCGGCGGCAGGGTCAGCTCGGCGGAAGCCGGCTGCCCGTGGAACGGCACGTCCTCGCCGACGACGCCGCCCAGGTTGCCCACGTTCGAACCGCCGTAGTGCGCCGAATCCGAATTCAGCGCTTCATCGTACGCAACAGCCCGCGGCAGCCCCAGGCGGTACCCGTGGCGCACCACTGGCGTCAGGTTCTGCACAATCAGCGCGAACTCGCCGCTCTCAACCGAGCCGCGGATCCAGGCTACCACCGAGGCCTCGATATCGGAGCAGTCGATCCAGGCGAAGCCTGACGGATCGGGGTCTGAGCGCCACAGGGCGGGCGTTTGCAGGTACAGCGCTCCCAGGTCGGCGCAGTAGCGGCCGAAGGCGGCGCGCATCGGTTCATCGGCCAACGACCAGTCCAGACCGATGTCGGCGTTCCACTCGCTGGACGGGGCGAGCTCGGCGCCCATGAAGAGCAGCTTCTTGCCGGGCTGCCCGTACATGTTGGCCAGCAGGCAGCGCAGGTTGGCGAAGCGTTGCCAGTCGTCGCCCGGCATCTTGTCGATGAGCGAGCGCTTGCCGTGCACCACCTCGTCGTGCGAGATGGGCAGCACGAAGTGCTCGGTGTTCATGTACAGGCCGCGAAAGGTGAGACGATCCTGGTGATAGCGGCGGTGGATCGGGTCGTTGGCGAAGTAGTCGAGCGTGTCGTGCATCCAGCCCATGTCCCACTTGAAGCCGAATCCCAGTCCGCCAGCGTAGGTGGGTCGCGTGACGCCCGGGAAGGCGGTCGACTCCTCGGCGATGGTCATGATCCCAGCGAAGCGGCCGTAGCAGCGCTCGTTGAACTCGCGCAGGAAGCCGATCGACTCGAGATTCTCGTTGCCGCCATGCACGTTCGGGATCCACTCGCCGCGCTTCCGCGAGTAGTCGAGGTACAGCATCGACGCCACCGCGTCGACGCGCAGGCCGTCCACGTGGAACTGCTCGAGCCAGTACAGGGCGTTGGCCACCAGGAAGTTGCGGACCTCGTTGCGCCCGGTGTTGAAGATCAGCGTGCCCCAGTCGGGCTGCTCGCCGCGCCGCGGGTCGGCGTGCTCGTACAGCGCGGTGCCGTCGAAGCGGGCAAGGCCGAACTCGTCGCGCGGGAAATGGGCCGGCACCCAGTCGAGGATGACGCCGATGCCCGCCTGGTGCAGCGTGTCGACCAGGCAGCGCAGGTCGTCGGGCGAGCCGAAGCGCGAGGTCGGGGCGTAGTAGCCGGTCACCTGGTAGCCCCAGCTGGCGTCGAACGGATGCTCGGCCAGCGGCAGGAACTCGACGTGGGTGAAGCCCAGGCGGCGACAGTGGGCGACCAGCAGCGGCGCGGCTTCCCGGTAGGTCAGCCACGAGCCGTCGGCGTGGCGCATCCACGAGCCGAGATGGATCTCGCAGGTGGCGACCGGCGAGCGCAGCACGTCGCGACGCGCGCGGGCGCGCATCCAAGCCTCGTCCTCCCATGCGTATTCGTCGAGCGCGACGACCCGCGAGGCGGTCTGCGGCCGCAGCTCCATGGCGAACCCCACGGGGTCGCCCTTCAGGCGCAGCTGCCCGTCGGCACCCAGCACCTCGTACTTGTACAGCTCACCGGGACCGATGTCGGGGATGAACAGCTCCCAGACACCCGATGATCCCAGGGAACGCATCGGCATCAGGCGGCCGTCCCACAGGTCGAAGTCACCGGCGACGCGTACCGAACGGGCGGCCGGCGCCCACACGGCGAAGGCGACGCCGGCGACGCCGTCCATCGTCCGCGGGTGCGCCCCGAGCACGTCATACAGCCGCTCGTGCGTTCCCTCGCCGATCAGGTGCAGGTCCACCGAGCCGAGGGTCGGCCGAAACCGATACGGGTCGTGCCGCTCCCAGGCGCTGCCGTCGCGGAACTCCAGGCGCAGCCTGTAGGCGAAGTCGGCCGGGTCCGCCCCCGGCACGAAGGCCGCCCAGATTCCGTTGCCAACGCTCTGCATCTCGTACGGGCCGCTCGGTGCCAGGACCGATGCCGCCTTCACATCGGGATGGAAGGCGCGGACGACGAGGCCGCCCGCGACCGAATGCATGCCGAGCACCGAGTGCGGATCGTGGTGCTCGCCGCTTGCGATGCGCGTCGCGTCGTCGGCCGGCGGGGCGAGCAGGTCGAGGCTCGGCTGGGCAGTACTCATCGGCCTAACCATACGCCGCGACTGCTGCACGTCGCGTGCGAGGTGGCAGATCGGTGGCCCAAGGGGTGCCCCGGCCGGCACGCCGGCGTCCGGCACCGGTCAGGCGTGCACCACGCGGGTGCCCGAGAGAACGTCCTACAGCGACCGATGCCGCGGGTCGACGAGCACGCTCGCAACATTTCCGCCGATCAGCAGCCAGACCACGACACGCCCGAAGGGTGAGATAGCCAGGCGCGTCGCCGCTGGCGAATGCAAACCGCCAGATGAGGGCGTGGCTCAGCTCCCAGGGCACGAACTTCAGCGCCGTGCGGAGGGCGGAACGTCCAAGGCCGAGCCGCTCTCCGCCGTCGGTGACGACGCGCAGGCGCATGCGGCGCTTGCCCCACGTCGCGCCGGCAGAGGACGACTCGGTCAGCACGAAATAGAGCGAAACTGGCAGCGTGAGGGTCAGGAATCCGGTGAGCTCGGCGATCAGCGGGTCGCCGAACAGCGGGGCGGCGGCGGCGGCCGGCGCGGCGAGCCGCAGCAACGCGCCGGCCGCGAACACGACGACCAGGTAGGCGGCGATCAGCACATAGTCGAGGGCGAAGGCGGCGCACCGACGCAGCAGCCCGGCGGCCGGGCCCCCCGTCTGCGGCGCTCATTGGTGCAACCATACGCCGCGTCCCAAATACCGCGAGGGCGGCCTGCTGGCGGTCGGGCGGCCCCATCAGCCGATTACGCGCGGGCCGTGTGCTAGGGTTGCCGCTGCGCGCCGGTGACCGGGCGCGTCGGCATCGGCACACATTTCGCGCACCCTGATCGTGCCACGGGAGCGCTCGAAACCCTCGGAGGACGCTTGGGACTCTTCGACGGCCTGCTCGGCCTCCTCAGCCACGACGTCGGGATCGACCTCGGGACCGCCAACACGCTCGTCATGGTGCGCCATCGCGGCATCGTCATCAGCGAGCCCAGCGTGGTCGCCATCGATACCCGCACCCGGCGCGTGCTGGCCATCGGCGCCGAGGCCAAGCGCATGGTTGGTCGCACCCCGGCGAACATCGTCGCGATCCGGCCGCTGCGCGACGGGGTGATCAGCGACTTCGACGTCACCGAGCAGATGATTCGCTACTTCATCGCCAAGGTCCATGACCGATACGCCCGCATCCCGCGGCCGCGCGTCCTGGTCGGCATCCCGTCGGGCGTGACGGAGGTCGAGAAGCGCGCGGTGCGCGACGCGACGATCAACGCCGGCGCGCGCTGGGCCCGCCTCATCGAGGAGCCCATGGCGGCGGCGATCGGCGCCGGGCTGCCGGTGTCCGAGCCATCGGGATCGCTGATCGTCGACATCGGCGGTGGAACGACCGAGGTGGCGGTGATCAGCCTGGGTGGCATCGTGGTGGCGCGCAGCATTCGCATCGGCGGCGACGAGATGGACGTCGACATCGTCGCCTTCGCCCGCCGCGAGTACAACCTGCTGATGGGCGAGCGCACCGCCGAGGAGATCAAGATCGCGGTGGGCTCGGCCTACCCGCAGGAGAGCGATCGAACGGTGACCTTCCGCGGGCGTGACCTGCTCACCGGCCTGCCGCGCAGCGTCGAGGTCAGCAGTGACCAGATTCGCGAGGCATTGGAGCCATCGGTGGCCCAGATCATCGAGGCGATCAAGGAGACGATCGAGGAGACGCCGCCAGAGCTGGTGGCAGACATCATGGACCAGGGGATCGTGCTGGCCGGCGGCGGGGCGCTGCTCATCGGCCTCGACAAGCGCGTCGCCGAAGCGACCCAGATGCCGGTCCACATCGCGGATGATCCGTTGACCTGTGTGGTGCGTGGCACGGGTCGCGTGCTCGAGGACCTCGACACCCTGGAGCGCGTTCTCGTCTCCGAGCAGTTCACCCGCGCGCCGCGCTAGCCGTGGTCTCGGTGCGAGAGCCCGCCGAGCATGCTCGGTAGCCAGCGACGCCGATCTCGGGCCGGGCTGTGGTTCGCCGCCTTCATGGTGCTCAGCCTGCTCATGCTGCTCGCCTCGCAGACCGATCCGGCCGCCACGCTGCAGCGCTCGAGCGCTCGCGCCCTGGACCCGGTGCGCCAGGTGATCGCCGGCGCCGGACAGGCGGTGGTGGGGCTCTTCGGCACGATCGGCGAGATCGACCGGCTGCGCAGCGACAATGATCGTCTCGGCCGTGAGCTGGCGGGCGCCCAGCAGCGCATCGCCGAGCTGACCGAGGCGGCGCAGGAGAACGGCGAGCTGCGCCAGCTGCTGGGCCTGACCAAGGCGCTCGACATGAATCTGCTGCCGGTGCGCGTGGTGAGCCGCGACCCGAGCAACTTCACCTCGGAGATTGGGATCGACGCCGGCAGCGACGACGGCCTGCGCGTGGGGATGGTCGTCGTCGGCAGCGCCCAGGGCGCCGGTGCATTGGCCGGAACCGTGGTCTCGGTCGGCGGCGACACGGCGCGCGTGCGATTCATCAACGACACCCGCTCCAGCGTCATCGCGCTCGATCAGCAGAGTCGCGCGCTGGGCCTGGTGCAGGGCCAGCTGGGCGGGCAGCTGGTCATGGTCAAGGTGCAGACAACCGACCG
>JBBSHF010000097.1:0-6978 GCA_038253355.1 Candidatus Limnocylindria bacterium | reverse complement strand
ATCCTTGGCGATGCGCTCCATGGCGCGTGCCGCAACGCGCAGCCGCCCATCACCAGACAGGCCGAGCATCGCGCGCAGCATGGGCCGCAGGAAGATCTCGAACGTCACCAGCGCGCTCACCGGATTGCCCGGCAGGCCGACGACCGGCCGGCCGGCCACCGAACCGAATGCGAGGGGCTTGCCCGGCTGCACCGCGATGCGCCAGAAGTCGAGGCTGCCGCGCCGCTCGATCGCGTCGCGCACGTGATCGTGGCGCCCGACGCTGACGCCGCCGGAGATGACCAGCAGGTCGCTGCCCGCCGCGCCCTCGGCGACGCGATTCGCGATCGCCGCCGGATCGTCGCCGGTGAGCGGCAGCAGCAGCGACTCGCCGCCCGCCTCGCGCACTGCGGCGGCCAGGGCCGGTGAGTTGGCATCGTAGATCTGCCCGGGTCCGAGCCGCGTGCCCGGCGCGACGAGCTCGTCGCCGGTCGACAGGATCGCAACGAGCGGCGCCCGTCGCACGGCGAGCTCGGCAACGCCCAGCGACGCCAGCACGGCGACGGCAGCCGACGTCAGCGGCGTCCTGGGCAGCCGCACGAGCTCGCCGGCCCGCGTGTCGTGCCCCGCCGCACGGACGTACGCGCCGGAGGCGGCCGCCGGCACACGAACCGTTCCACCGTCCTCGACCGCATCCTCGAGCGGGATGACGGTATCGGCGCCCGGCGGCATGGGTGCGCCGGTCATGATCCGCACCGCGCCACCGCGGTCGACCATCGGCAGCACCGCGGCGCCGGCGGCCACCTCGCCCATGATCCGCAGCTCGCCGGGCAGATCGACGGCGCGGACGGCGAAGCCGTCCATGGCCGAGTTGGCGAACGGCGGCACGTCGATCGCCGCCGTCACCCAGAAGCGGGTGGGCACCCGGCCCAGGCATCGGTCAAGCGCGACCTGCTCGGATGCGGTGGGCTCAACGCTGGCCAGCATGCGGTCCAGGGCCGCCTCGACGCTGAGCATGGGCCTAGACGCCGAGCTTCAGGCGGGTGTCGATCAGGCGCAGCAGGCCGGTCCGCGTCAGCACGCCGACCACCGAACGCCCCTCGACGACCACCGGCAGCTGGTTCACCTCGCGCTCCTGCAGAAGCCGCATGGCGGCCTCCACCTCGTCCTCGGGCCCAACCGTGGCGAGGTCGGCGTAGCGAGTCATGATGTCGGTCACGCGCGCCACGTCCCAGTTGTCGCGCGGCACGCGCCGGACATCCGAGAGCGACACGATGCCGGCCAGTCCCCCATCGGGGTGACGCACCAGGTAGGACCGATGCTCGCTGCGCAGCATGCGCTCATGGACCAGGTCGGTCACCGACTCGTTCGGCGAGACCGATGCCGGCTCGGCGTCCATCACGTCGCGCACGCGCACGCCGCGCAGGGTGCGCTCGACGCCCATCTGGGCGACCGTCGACTCGGCGGCGTTCGATAGGAACCAGCCGATCAGCGCCAGCCAGATGCCGCTGAAGACACTGCCTGTCTGGAACGCCAGGTAGACGCCGAAGGCGATCAGCAGATAGCCGAACAGGCGACCGACCACGGCCGCGTTCCGCGTCGCGGCGAATCGGTCACCGCGAAACTTCCAGAGCAGCGCGCGCAGGATGCGTCCGCCGTCCATGGGAAAGCCCGGAATCAGGTTGAAGAGGCCAAGGGTGATGTTGATGTAGCCCAGCCAGCCGACCAGCGCGCCAACCTGCGGCTGCTCGACCAGCTGGTCGATGATCAGCAGGATGACGCCCAGCACCAGGCTCATCAGCGGGCCCGCGGCGGCGATGAGTGCCTCGTCTCGCGGTCGCTTGGGCTCGCCCTCGAGGCTCGCGGCGCCGCCGAAGATGAAGAGGGTGATGCCGGTCACCTTCAGCCCGAAGCGTCGCGCAACCACGGCGTGGCTCAGCTCGTGTCCGAGCACGCTGGCGAAGAAGAGGACCGACGTCGCGGCCGCGACCACCCAGTAGAGCGCCGGACTCCAGTCGCGGTACCGCAGCGGGAACTGCCCAACGGCCAGCGAGTAGGTCACCAGGAACCCGATCACCAGCCACGATGGATGTATGCCGATCTCCACGTCGAAGATCTTGCCCAGGCGGAAGGACGAGCCCATGGCGGGAGTGTAGTCGAGCAGCCCTGGTTCGACCGGTGGCGGTCGAGCGGGCGGCCGCGTCCCTCAGTCCGCGGGCGCAGTCACGGTCGGCCAGCGCGGTGGCGCCGCTCCCGTTCGCAGCAGGCGCCAACCGATGAGCGACGCGATCAGCGCGGCGATCAGGATGGCGAGCCCTGCGGCCAGCGACGCCTCGAACCAGAACGGGTCCGGGAAGAGGCGGATGAGGTTCGAGTTCGGGCCGAACTCGAAGTTGCCCTGCGGGAAGAAGAGCTCGTGGAAGGCCAGGAAGGTGGGCTCGAAGGCCACCCCAACGACGATCCCCAGCACCACGGCGATGGTGCCCACGATGCCCGCGGCGACAAGCAGCAGCCGACCGAGCCGGCGCCGCTCGCGACGCAGGGTGAGCAGGCACAGGAGCAGCACCAGTGCGGCAACGACCGTCAGCGTGCCGAGCAAGCGCACCAGGCTGCCGACGTCGCGCATGTGGCTGCGCTCGTTCTCATCGAGCAGCGGCGGGCTGTCATCGAGGCTGACGCTGAAGTCGCCACCGATCCAGATGTCGAGGAGGACCTGCGAGGTCACGCGATCGACCTGCTGCTGGCTGGTGGCCAGACGAGCGGGCACATCGGTCCGGGATTGCTCGAAGGAAACGAACCATGGGTTGAAGAGGAGCAGTGGCCCGAGCACAGCGATCAGCAGCGATGCTGAGGTCGCCAGCAGCACGCCGACCAGAGCGGGTGCGCGGCGCATCGGTCCAGGGTCGTTCGTGATCAGAAGGCCCTGGAGGCAAACCGTCCGCTACCGATGATCACGGACAGGATCAGCCCAACGACGGCCACCACGATCGCGCCCAGCAGCGCCGCCCCGAAATCGTGCACCACGAACCCGAGATGCAGCTCCCCGCTGATGGCACTGGTGAGCAGCAGCATCAGCGCGTTGATGACAATGAGGAACAGTCCGAAGGTCATCAACGTCAGCGGGATCGAGAGGATGCGCAGGATGGGACGCAGGTAGGTGTTCAGCAGGCTGAACGCGACCGCCACCAGCAGCAGCTTCCACCACTCGCCGCTGAAACCGATGCCGGGCACGATCTGCACGGCGACCCACAGTGCGACGGCGTTGATGAGGATCTGGAGGAGCCGATCGGTGCCCATGCGCCGATAGCCTAGCCGATCGTGGGTGCCATTGGTGCCGCGTCCATGATGCAAGGAATGGCGCAGGAGGTGGCGGATCCCCGTCATTTGCCTGCAACCGGTGCAAATCCCGGCGTCCGCCTGCGGAGTTAAGCGTAATGAGCCGTGCTCAGCCCCTTATCCGCCGTCGTGCCCTGCGGAACGGCCCATCGGGCAGGTAATGGGCTCCGTTGCGGCCTCTTACGGGCCATTGGGCAGGTCCAGGTGGGGCGCACCCCAGGTAAGGCGCCCTGTGGAGCGCTTTACGGCGCCCACAGGTCCACACCGCCCACACCGCCCACACCGCCCACACCGCCCACACCGCCTGTCGACCCTTTGGCGCGGAGTGCGCGTGGAGTGCGCGTGGAGGGCCGTAACGGGCTCTGCGCGGGACCATTACGCACGACGTGCGTGCTCCCCGACGCCTGGGAGAGGCGAATAAGGGTCTGCCACCGGTGCATTACACAGATCAAAGAGGCTAGCGCTCGGGCACCCGGCGGCGGATCCTCGCCCTACAGGGCCGGCGAGACAAACGACGTACTCCGCCCGGCCCCATTTGACCGATGCATGCGCCTGACCGCAGCGCAAGACTGCAGTGCAGCAGGATCCACCTGAACCCGGGGCGAACCGGGGGGAAGAGAAGACGAGGACCGGACGCCCGATCCTCGCCTTCCTTTTGCGCGCACTGCTCGCCGCGCTGCTCCCTGGTCCGTTCACTGTTCTTGGTCGGGGCGAAAGGATTCGAACCTTCGACCTCCTGAACCCCATTCAGGTGCGCTACCAGACTGCGCTACGCCCCGACCGAACGCAGAGTATAGCCCGGCACTCTGGCTTGTTCGCAGCTTCGAGCCGACCGGCGCAGCCAGTAGGACACGCTACGCCCCAAGGGTCTCCAGCTCGTCCTTCGGCTCGCGCGACATCAGCTCGGAAACGGCTTCGAGGGGGGCGCGTCCGCGGTGGACGACCGCCTCGACCTGTTCGGCGATGGGCAGCTCGACCCCAAGCTCGGATGCCAGCTCGAGCGCGCCGCCCACCGTGAAGACGCCCTCCGCCACGCCGGAGAGCAATGGCGCCACCGCCGACCACGGTTGGCCGCCGGCCAGCAGCTCGCCGGCGCGACGGTTGCGCGAGAGCGGGCTCATGCAGGTGGCAATCAGGTCACCGACGCCTGCCATGCCGGCGAATGTCAGCGGACGCGCCCCGGCCGCCACGCCGAGCCGAGTCATTTCCGCCAGGCCGCGGGTAATGATCCCCGCCTTGGCGCTGTCGCCCAGGGCGAGCCCGTCGACCATGCCCGCCGCCAGTGCGATGACGTTCTTGAGGGCGCCAGCCAGCTCGACACCAACGACGTCGGGATTGGTGTAGATCCGAAAGCGCTCCGAGGAGAGCACCCCGGCGAGGTCCGCCGCGAGCCGCGCATCGGTCGAGGCGACCACCGACCCGCCCGGCTTGCCGGCCGCGATCTCGCGCGCCAGGTTGGGTCCCGACATGACCGCCACGCGTCGGCCCGGCAGCTCCTGCGCGATCACCTCGCTGACCCGCAGGTGCGTCTCCTGCTCAATCCCCTTCACGACACTGAGGATCGGCGCATCCGCATAGAGCACGGCCCCCAGGCGCTGCAGTGTCGCCCGCACATGTGCCGATGGCACGGCCAGCAAGAAGTAGCGATGCGGCTCGCCCAGGTACGCGTCCTCGCTGGCGATGCGCACGTTCGGCGGGAAGGTGATGCCCGGCAGGTAGCGGGCGTTCTCCCGCGTGGCGCTAAGCTGCTCGGCGGCGTCGGCGGTGTGGGCCCACAGGGTGACCGGCCGCTGCGCGTCGGCCAGACGAATGGCCAGCGTGGTGCCCCACGCTCCAGCGCCGATGACTCCGATCTGGTCCGTCACGCGCCCGAGGATAGCAGCGCGTCAGCGGCGGCGGCCGGACGTCCGGCGCGGCCTGACCGTGCGGCGCGCGGCCTCCTCCGAGACGCGCTCACGGAAGATGAGTCGGATCGGCGTTCCCAGGAAGCCCCACTCGGCGCGGATGCGGTTCTCAAGGTAGCGCTTGTAGCTGAAGTGGAGGAGCGACGGGTCGTTGCAGAAGATCACGAAGGTGGGCGGCGCGACTGCGACCTGGGTGGCATAGAAGATCTTTGGCAGCCGATTACGGACGTGCGCCGGCGCGTGCTCTCGAACCGCGTCGGAGACGAGCCGGTTCAGCTCGCCGGTCGGGACGCGGTGGTAGCGCTCGCCGGCGACCCGCCGCGCCTCGTTGAGCACGCGCTCCACCCGCTGCCCGGTGGCCGCCGAGGCAAACACGATGTCAGCCCAGACCAGGTACGGGGCCTCGCGGCGCAGGACCTTGAGCCAGCGGTCAGCGGTGTGGCCCTCCTTCTCGACGGCGTCCCACTTGTTGAGGACCAGCACGATTCCCTTCATGGCATCCAGCACGTAGCCCACCACGTGGGCGTCCTGGGCGGTGTAGCCCTCGGTGGCATCGGTCATGACGACGGCGACGTCGCATCGGTCGATGGCCTTCATGGCCCGCAGCACCGAATAGCGCTCGATCCCCCGGTCGATGGCGCCGCGGCGTCGGATCCCGGCGGTGTCGACCAGGATCATCGGCTCACCCTCGACCACCACCGCGGTGTCGACCGGATCGCGGGTGGTACCGGGGATGTCGCTGACGATCATGCGCTCCTCGCCGAGCACGCGGTTGACGAAGGTCGACTTGCCGGTGTTCGGGCGGCCCACGATCGCCACGCGCGGCGGGGGCATCTCGGTCTCCGCCAGCTCCGCCAGCTCCTCCTCGGTGAGGCCTTCCGAGACCGATGCCTGCCGCTCGGCCTCGCGCGGCGGCGGCAGGCGGTCCACGATCTCATCGGCAAGGTCACCGCTGTTGCGCCCGTGCTGTGCGCTGACGGTCAGGGTGGTGTCGAAGCCGAGCGCGTAGAACTCCATGGCCTCGTGCTCGCGGCGCGGGTTGTCCGCCTTGTTGGCCACCAGGATCACCGGCTTGGCGGTGCGTCGCAGGTGGTCGGCCACCTCGTGATCCAGGGGCGCGATGCCTGCCGCTGCGTCGACCACGAACAGGATGACGTCCGCCTCCTCGACCGCCACGCGCGCCTGGTCCTGCACGCGCTCCTCGATGTGTGACCCCGGCTCCAGCTCCAGGCCTCCGGTGTCGACCACCGTGAAGCGACGCCCGTTCCAGTCAGCGACCGCGTAGACCCGGTCGCGGGTTGTGCCGGCGATATCCTCGACGATCGCCGTGCGCTCGCCGACGAGCCGGTTGAAGAGGGTCGACTTCCCCACGTTGGGGCGGCCGACGATGGCGACGACGGGGAGGGATGGCATGCGGCTGAGTCTAGCCGGGCCGGTGTTGCAGGACGCCCGGCCGCGCAGTCGGGTGGCCGGAGGCGGCGTTTCTATCGGACACCAATGGTGTTGGTGATAAGCGCAATCGCGGGGCCATCTCGAGGCCATGTGCCAAGCGGCCACGCTCGGGCGGAGGCGCAGCGGACGCAGCCACGTCACGAACTTCGACGTATCACCAACCATATTGGTAGGAGACGGGATGGACGCGGGCTACACTCGCGGACGATGACGTCCCTTCGGATGCGCCAGGCGGCGCGCGCCGTGATCCTCGATCCCGCCGATCGCATCCTGCTCGTCCGCTTCGAATTTCCGGATCGAGTGCTAT
>JBBSHF010000096.1:0-6987 GCA_038253355.1 Candidatus Limnocylindria bacterium | reverse complement strand
TGCCACAGAGCGGATTGCGTCGCTTCTGTGGCGGATTCCCTCGACCGGTGCTCACCAGCGTGACATCTGACAAGTTCAGCCCCGCAAGCCCGGTCTCCATCGCCGCCGTGCCCAGGGGCCGGTCTCCAGCGCGCGGTGCCGCCAAATGTTCTGCTGGTGAGCACGTGGCTGGCGCACAGACCGATGAAGCGGCTGGATGCTCACCAGGAGCACATCTGACTGCCACAGAGCGGATTTCGTCCCTTCTGTGGCCGATTCCCTCGACCGGTGCTCACCAGCGTGACATCTGACAAGTTCAGCCCCGCAAGCCCAGGGCCCAGGGCCTGGTTCCGGCCCCGCAGCCCAGGGCCGGGGAGTGCGCTGGCGCCCGGGGAGTGCGCCGGCGCCGGGGCGGGTCGCGCCGACTCGCCTGCAGCCGGGTTGGCCCATCGCGTAACGTGCGGCCGTGGTCTTTCCCCGCACCTTGCCGCCCCCCGTCGCCGCTGCCGTTCGACCGATCCGGACGCTGTGGCTGCTTGCCGGTGCGCACGCGGTCAACCATGCCCTCGCGATCCTGATGCCGCTGGTCTACCTGCAGGTCATCCGCGAGATGCACGTCGATGCGGCGGCGATTGCGATCCTGACCGCGGTCGGCAGCCTCAGCTCGGGCCTGGCGCAGTTGGCATACAGCGGCCTGACGCGCGTCTTCTCGCGGCGCTCGATCCTGGTCCTCGGCGGCCTGCTGCTCGGCGGCGGGATGGCCGTGCAGGGCCTCGTCACCAGCTTCACCGCCTTCTCGGCGGCCAACATCGCCTCGAAAGTCGGCGGCTCACCGCAGCATCCAGTCGGCAACGCGCTGCTGGCGGAGCAGTTTCCGCCCCACCGACGGGGATTCGCCATCAGCGCCCACATCTCCGGCGGCAACGTGGGGACCCTGGCCGTGCCACTGATCGGGACGTGGCTGATCGCGGGTATCGGCTGGAGAAACACGGTGATCCTCTTCGGCGTGCCGGCTATCCTGATCGCCATCGCCATCGCGGCCCTGGTCCGCGAGTCCGGATCGGACCGGGAAGCAGCTCGTGCCCACGGCAACCTGGCGGATGGCTTTCGGCGGGTGCTGCACGACCGCGACCTGCTCCTGCTGTACTTCGCCTCCACGGTCGCGGCCGGCGGTCGCGGCCTGGGCGTCATCACCCTGTTCGTGCCGCTCTACCTGTCCGAGGTCCTGCGCCTCGACACGACCACCATCGGCTGGATGTACACCGTCCTGCTGCTCGGCAGCGTGCCTGCGCCGCTTGCCGCGGGGTGGCTGTCGGACCGCATCGGCCGACGACCGGTCATCCTGGTGGCCTACCTGCTGGCGGCCACCGGCATGGCGCTCTTCGTCGCAGCGGGCCACAACCAGGCCGGCGTCTGGGCGGCGATCGTGGTGATGAGCATTTTTGCCTACGTCGAGAGCCCGCAGCTGCAGGCGATCCTGGCCGATATCTCGCCGCCGGCCATCCGCGACACCGCGTTCTCGACCTACTTCACGCTCGCCTTCGGCGTGGGCTCGCTGTGGACGGCGGTCTTCGGCGTCATCCTGGGCGCGGCCGGCGATACCGCGGGGCTGCCGATTGTCTTTTTGATCATGGCGGCCACCTTTGTGGCAGGAGGCCTGGCCGTCTTACCGATACGGACCATTCCTCGCGACGGATCCAGCACCAGACCCGACGTCGGACCCGCGTGACGGCCCGACTCGGGCGTTTTGCCCGTGGAGCAACCATCAGCCAAGAAGGCCTGAAACCGGCGACTTTGATGCCCGCCTGTTGCTGGCCCAGCAAACGACGGCCAAATTCACGCGGAGAACCGCCCCTGCCTAGCCGATGGTTGCCAGCGCGGCAAGCGGCATGCGCCCGCCGCACCCACGATCCTCAGGCTGCGTGCACGTCCCGGCGACCGAAGGCCCACGTCCCGGCCGCGTGAGCACGTATTGACAAGCGTACGGTCAAACGTATGCTAGACCGATGAAGTCCGTTCCCATCACCGACCTCCGACAGCGCGCAGCCGACGTCATCGATGAGGCCCGCACCAGCAACGAGCCGACCGTCATCCTGCAGCGATCACGGAAGGCGGCGTACCTCGTCAGTCCGGATCGATACGAGCACGACCAGGACGAGCTGCGCACGCTCCGCCGAGCACTCTTCGTAGCCGAGGTCCGCGAGGCAGAGGCGGAATACACGGCCGGCACGGCTTCGTCGTTCGACGACGTGGAGGAGCTGCTGGACGAGCTCCGGCGTTGAGATGCGGTTGAGCGCATCCAGCCGGTTCCTTCGGCGAGCGAAGAAGCTGCGCGAGCCGCAGGCGACCATGCTGCGTGCGGCGCTGCGTCGGTTCGCCGCGGACCCGGGCGATTCCCTCCTGCACGTCCATAAACTGAAGGGCGAGCTGGCGGAATACTGGGCCTTCAGCATCGACGACGACCTGCGAGCGGTATTCCGATGGAACGGCGACGAAGCCTTCCTGGTCAACCTCGGCTCCCACGCAGAGGTGTACTGACGCTCGGCGGGACAGGAGCAATGGTCCTCGCTGGACGGCCTCATGGACGCGGACCGCGACCGATGTCCGCGCGGCGTTTGCCGGTGGAGCAACCACCTCCGCGCGGCGTTTGTCGGTGGAGCAACCACCTCCGCGCGGCGTTTGTCGGTGGAGCAACCACCTCCGCGCGGCGTTTGTCGGTGGAGCAACCATCGGCCAAGAAGGCTCGGAACACGCCGCTTCGATGGCTGCGGGTTGCTGCCGCCGCAAACGTCGGCCAGATTGACACGCGAACCTGCCCCTGGGTGGCCGATGGTTGCCCGCGCGGCAAACCGCCCGCCCCTACGCCCCTACGCCCGACCGCCCGCCCGCCCCTACGCCCCGAGGATCGGCATGCAGCCCTACCCTGCCCGCGCGGCAAACCCGAGTCGTGCCTGCGCCGTCGTCGGGCCCGAGTGCACAATCGCCAGACCGCCCCCCAGACCGAAGGAGCCGCCCATGACCCCGCAGAAACCGGAATCCACCGCCGCGCCGAACGAGGGGACGTCGGCCCCCGGGCCGGTCTTGTCGCTCGACGATCCGCGCGCGCTGCAGATCCTGAACACCGAACACTGGAGCCTGCTGTCCGCGCGCTCGCTGGCCTACAACGAGGCGTTCGCGCGCGGAGGCATGTTCCTCTCGTTCCTCTCGATGTCCTTCGTTGCGCTGGCGCTCGCGGCGCAGGCCATGTCATTCGACCGGCAATTCTTGATCATCGCAGCGATCCTCCTCACCTTCGACCTGATCATCGGTCTGGCGACATACGGACGCATCATTGGCGCAAACGTCGATGACCTGCGCGCGGTCCAGGGTATGGGGCGCATCCGCCATGGCTACACGCAGATCGCCCCGATCGTCGCTCCCTACTTCACCACCGGCGTAAACGACGACCCAGCCGCAACCATGATCAGCTATGGCAATCCGCCAACCACCTGGCCGGGCTCCGTGATCTACGGGCTGACGACATCGGACGGGATGATCGGATGCATCACAGCCCTCGTGGGCGGCGTCCTGGCCGCCGTGCTCACGCTGGCCTTCGACGGATCGCCAGCCGTGGCCATTGGCGTCGGAGTCGTGGGCGCGCTGGTCGTCTTCGCGGCCATCTTCGCCTCGACTGCAGGGACGATCGCGCGCCACCAGGCCAGCCTGGAGGTGCTGTTCCCCACGCCGGCCAAGGACGCCGCATCGGAGGCCGATGCTCCTCACGCCTGAGGTCATCCTCGAAGGCCTCAACGAGGAACAGCGCCAGGCTGCCATGGCCACGACGGGTCCAGTTGCCATCCTGGCCGGAGCCGGCACGGGCAAGACGCGCGTGATCAGCCACCGCGTCGCCTATGCGGTCGCCACCGGCGCCGTGGATCCCAAGCGCATCCTGGTCGTGACGTTCACCGAGAAGGCGGCGACCGAGATGCAGCATCGGCTGAGCCGGCTGGGACTGCCAGGGGTGGCGGCATCGACCTTTCACTCGGCTGCAAAGCGCCAGCTCGAGTTCTACTGGCCGCGCTTGCATGGCCGCCCGCTCCCGAATGTGCTGGACTCGAAGCTGGGCATTGTCATTCCGCTCGCTCGCGCCTTGCCCGGCGGCTACAAGTTCACGCCAGCCAAAGACCTGGCCGATGAGATTGAATGGGCCAAGGCCCGGCGCATCGGTCCAGGTAAGTACGCGGCTGAGGCCGCGCGAGCGCATCGCGGGTCGCCCGTGCCGGCGGACGTCTTCGAGACGGTGTATCACCGCTACGAGCAGGGCAAACAGCGGGCGGGTGTCATCGACTTCGAGGACATGCTCAGCCTGGCGGTCGAGCTGTACGAGACCGATGGAGATGCCGCCGCACTCGTGCGCCAGCGCTACGAGTGGTTTTCGGTTGACGAATACCAGGACACCAACCGGCTCCAGGAGGATCTGCTGCGGCTTTGGCTGGGCGATCGTCGTGACCTGTGCGTGGTGGGCGACCCCAACCAGACGATCTACAGCTTCACCGGCGCGACCGCGGACTACCTGACGACCTTCGTTGACCGATACCCGGGCTGCCGCGTCATCAACCTGACGCAGAACTATCGCAGCACGCCGCAGATCCTGGCGCTGGCCAACCGGCTGATCAGCGGGCGGCTCCGTGCCACGCTCTCGGACGGGAGCCAGCCGAGCCTGACCGCCTATACCGATGCGGCGCAGGAGGAGTCGGCGATCGTCGCTGCTATTCGTCAGCACGCGAGCGCGAGCGTGCCGCTGACCGAGATCGCGATCCTGGTGCGCACCAATGCGCAGCTGGTGCCGTTCGAGTCGGCTCTGACGCGCGCCGGCCTGCCGTTCACCGTTCGTGGTCAGCGCTTCTTCGCGCGCTCGGAGGTTCGGGTCGCGCGCCAAGCCCTGAGCCTTGGTCGTGCAACCGGCACGTTGGAGGAAGTGCTCGCCGCTCGGTGGCGGACGGCCCTGGGCTTCGACGAGCGGGAACCGTCCGGTCCGGGTGCCGAGGCACGTGACCGGCACGCCGCGCTGCTGACCCTGCTGGCCATCGCGCGAGAGCTGCGCGCGCGGGAGCCGCGGGCGACGGTCGAGGACTACCTGGCTGAGCTCCAGCGCCGCGATGCCGAGGAGGCCGCTGCCGCCGGCGAGGGCGTCGTCCTCTCCACCTATCACCGGGCGAAGGGCCTCGAATGGGATGTCGTCTTCCTGCCGATGCTCGAGGAGGGCACGCTGCCCATTCGCCAGTCCCTGAATGACGATGCGGCGGTGCAGGAAGAGCGACGGCTGCTGTACGTCGGCATCACGCGTGCTCGGAAGCAGCTGGCGCTGTCCTGGGCGTTGGAGCGGCCGAATCCCAAGGGCGGCGTCGCGCGAACGAAGCCGTCGAGGTTCGTCGGCGAGCTGCGTCCGGGGAAGCTGCTTCGCTCGCCAGTGACCAGTGAAACGTTGATGGGCGTGGCCGAGTCGGAGCTGTATGAAGCGCTCAGATCGTGGCGCATCGAGCGTGCGCGGGCGGACGGCGTCCCCGCCTACGTCGTCGCGGACAACAAGACGCTCACCGCTGTGGCGACTCACAGACCAATGAACGAAGTGGAGCTGCTCGCTGTTCCCGGCATGGGACCGCACCGCGTGGCGACCTACGGAGCCGAGATGCTGCAGATCATCGGTTCAGCGGTTCATAGCGCCTGAACCCACCCCGTGTTGAACCAGTTTCGTGCGCCCGTCGGTCGCGAACGAGCTGCGACAATCGCTGGACGTAATCGCGGCGCCATTGATACAGCGGGAACGGGAGAATGTGAAGCCGATTCAACGGCACATCTGCCTCATGCATCGCCTGTCGGACGGCCGAGCCGAGGTCACGCTTGATCGCGATGATCAGGACGGGGTTCGTCTCACGCAACAAGCTGACGAGATGCTCGATACGCTCGCTCACCGCAGCCTTGCGTGGTCGCCCCGGGAGTCGGTCGATGGGCTGTTCGGCGATGTCGAAAAGCCACACGCCGTGCTGGGTGATGTAGCGAAGGAATTCATCACCGCGCGGCATCGGTCCCAGCGCCACGGCAAACGCCTCGCGCGTCGCGTCGAAGAGGTTGCTGTTCGCCAGGTAGAAGAACGTACCTCCGGCGGGACGCGATTCGCCGACCAGCAAGATCTCGACAGAAGCCGGCCGATACCGGTCGCGCAGCGCCTCGTAGTCGGCTTCGACGGCAAGGTACGGCGATGCCTGTTCGCGTAAGGACGTCGCAATCCCAGCCTCTTGCTTCTCGCTGACGGACGAGAGCCGCTCGACCGTCCAATCACGAATCAACCGGCTCGGCGTGCGATTGGTCTGCCGTGCCACTGCGTTGATCCGACCGGCCGTTCGAGGGTCAAACCGCACGCTGAGCACCACCTGCATCGCCTGCGGCGCAAGCTCCTCCCACGCTTCGTCCGGCTGATACGCCGGCGACTCGCGACGGAGGCGCTCATCCTCCTTCGAAAGCTTCATCGTCCACCGTGCCTCCGCCACCATCGCTGCTCCACATCGCTCATCGGCCATGCCGTGCGTGGCCTCCAGGCTGATGCGCTGGAACTCAGAACGATCACGATCGGCCTTCCGCCAGTTCCGCGCCCGTAAGCGTAGAGGCGGTCACCCTTCCGGCGCGGGACGACCGATTCTGCTGCCACAAGCAAGTCATCGAGTCCCAGTCCTCGCTCGGCCAAGTGGGCATCGAGGCGCGCAATGTCGTCATCGTTCCCCAGCTCCAGAACAAGCCACACCCGTTCAAGCCCAAAGCGGTCATATACCGCCTTATCGTATACGAAGGGGCGGAGTATGCAACGAGCGCTACCGGGGACCTCCCTGCCGCGACACCACGCGGCCAACCTCGACGGCCGCGAATATTCTCGGCGCCAGGGAGCCCGGCCGTTTCGATACGGGGGTTTCGACGGTAAAGTTGTCGAGTGGCTGACAGCAACCCGGTCGACTGGCTTCTGGCGTCCGATGAGCC
>JBBSHF010000095.1:0-7088 GCA_038253355.1 Candidatus Limnocylindria bacterium | reverse complement strand
GACCTCACGCGGTCGCAACTCGAGGCCCTCCCGACGTACGAAGACGAAGCGACGTACCACCTCGCCTCGGTCGGCTGGCTCCGCAAGCACCTCGGCTGGAAGAAGGACTCAGAGAGCGACGAGGAGCCCGGCTGACAAGGCAAGTGCCTCGGATGGTTGGCGCGGCAGCGAGCCAACTGGCGGCCGGGCACTGGACCCTGAGTGACTCAGTCCCCTGCTCATTCGAGCGCCGCAATCCATCGGCGACTCTGAGCCGCGCGGTTCGCGCGGTCAGCCGTTCGGTGAGAAGAACTCGGAGAGGTCATTCGCCGAACAGGTCTGCCCGAGACAAGGCAGGCCCCAGGACTCCTCGATGGTGCGCAGCAGCGAATAGTGGGTATGTGGCGTAGTCGACTGGAAGCCGCCACGGACCTTGTCCGATACCACGATCAGCGGCACCAGGTTCTGCTTGTCGCCGTGGCCGGCCTCGTCGAATGTGACGAAGACAACGTCGTCGAGGCCCCACGTTGGGCCACTGAGGAGGGGGCCAAGGAAGTCGCGGATGAAGGCATCGCCATGCGCGATCGAGCAGTCATGCATGTCATTGCACAGGTTCGGCGCGATGAACTGGTAGTCCGCCGCGCCCGCGCGGAAGCGGGAGAAATCGACGATGTTCGCGCAGCCAGCAGGGGATCCCTGAATCGCGGTGAAACTGATCGCGGGGTTGTGCTTACGGGCGTAGGTGCCCGGCCCGTCCTCGCCGTCCGACGCACTGCGTCCGGTGAAGCAGCCGGCAGGAACGTTCTGCTCCACGACGCGCCAACTGCGACCGGCAGCGTCGAGCTCCGTCGCGATGCTCGGCCCGTCGACGTTATGCGAACCGTCGTCCGTGATGCCCTGCGTGGAGCCGCTGAACAGCCCGAGATAGTTCGGCTCGGACGGATGCGCGAGCGCGGCATAGTTGGTCGCCAGCGCATAGCGCTTGGCGAGGCCATTGAGGTACGGAGCCTGCGGGTTGCCGATGATGGAATGCAGCGACTTGTTCTCAAGCACGAGCACGTACGCGTGCCGGAAGATTGGCACCCGACCGGCGGGAACTCCAGAGCCGAGCACGATCGGCGAAGTGTGCACCGCGGGCGGACGGACGATTCGAGCGACGACCACGGCCACGGCCAACAGAACGACGGCAGCCAACAAGACCACCCCGACCCTGCGCCGCCTTGCGCGCACCACCCGCCCATTGTGCCTCGCCGGACGCGCGAGCGTGAGGGCCGCCGGCCACGAGCTCCAACTTCTGATCCGAGCCTGTGCATCCCCAGCAGCGCCACGACCGAGATCGCGATCCCGACCAGCAGCGCCAGGACTGGAGTGGCTCACCACAGCGCGAGGCGTGTCTCGTCATCGAGCGTTCGCACCAGGGACACATCGGTCAGCTCGGTGATCGTCAGCTCCGCGACGAACACCTCGGTCCCCCGCAACAGGTGACCGCCCAGGGTCGCTCCCGATGCATCCGAGAAGCTGGCATGCGCATGCAGAAACGGCTTGCCGTCGCGCATGCTGACATTGCCCGCGAAGCCGCTCATCTCGTGATGGGTGTCGTCCGCCAGCTCGAGATACCGATACTGGCGCTGGTCGTAGTAGGCGAAGGCAGCGCGCCGCACGGCACCAACCAGGCTGACCCACCCGGCGCGCACCGAGTGCTCACTGCAGAAATGCTCGATCTCCTCCACCAGATCGCTTCCGGTGGCCAGACGCCCGACGAAGATGCGGCCCGGCTGGGCCTCCGCGATGAAACTTGGCATGGGTCTCCTCATTCGAATCGAGTGAAGCTGCGCACCAGCGGCTGCCTGGCCGCCAGGCGCGCGGGGTAGAGGCCGGCGAGTGCCGCAAGCCCGGTGCCCAGCAGCACGACGCTGATGAGCAGGGGCCACGGCACGGCCAGGCCGGCGCCGAAATCGCCGGATGCCCCGGCGAGGATCATGGCCCAGGCAACCAGCAGACCGATGCCGACCGCCATGAGCCCGCCTATGGCGCCCATGATCGCCGCCTCGGCCACGACCATGGCCTGCACCTGCCCGACGGTCATGCCATGGGCGCGCAGGATGGCGATCTCGCGGATGCGCTCCAGGACACCCACGCTGAGCGTGTTGACGATGCCCAGCGCCGCGACGATGACCGTGATCAGGGCCAGGGCGTCGAACAGCCCGACCAGCCGGTCGAGCGACCGCGACAGGTCGTCGGCAAGCTGCGCTGCGCTGACCATCTGGCCGGCCAGCCCATCGGCAGTCGAGGTCACCGCGCTGCGGAATGCCTCCGCCCCGATCCCGGGCTGCGGAACGATGTCCCACAGCGAGGCGGTGGTCACGCCGAACCGCTGGCGGGCATCGGTCAGGCTGATGAGCAGGGCACCATCCGAGCTGCGACCGGGAAGCGTGTAGGCGATCAGCCCGGCCACGTTGAATGCCTGCGCCCGGGTTCCGGGCAGGGCCAGGCTCAGGGTTGAACCAACCCGCAGGTGATCGCGGCGCGCCACGGCGTCCGGTACCAGCACCGCCCCGCCGTCACGCAGCGCCTGGAACGCCGTGGCCCGGTCGCCGGCAGTGAAGATCAGTGCACCGGCGTCCTGGAAGAGGCTCGGATCGATGCCCGCCAGACTCACCTCGCGTTGCAGATCGCCCACCCCCGACACAGCGCCGAACTGGGCGATCGGCGAGGCCGCGCGGGCGCCGCTGATCGTCTCGAAGGTCGGCCGATACTGATCCTGGTCGAGCGGCAGCCCCAGCCGCACGGCATAACCACCGGGCAGGATCGAGCCGACCCAGCGATCGGCGCTGGCCTGCGCGCTGGCGGCGACCGAACCGAGGGCCACCACCGCCGCGAGCGCGATCATCAACGCGCCGACCGTCAGCCCGGATCGGATCCGATTCCGGCCCAGGTTCGTGCGACCCAGCAGCCCCTCCGCGCCGAAGAACCATTCGAAGGGAAGCCCCACGATGTGGCTCAGCGGCTGGATGACGAATGCCGCGCCGATCGCCCCACCGACCAGCAACGCCAGGGCCAGCAGCACGGCGGGCAGCGGGGTCGCGCCGCGGTCCAGCGGGTAGAGCAGCAGCCCAAGCACCACGACCACCAGCTCGAGGAGCACCAGCCAGCGCAGCCGTCCCCACAGCGTGTTGCTGCGCTGCTGCGAGGGGCGCAGCGCGTCGATTGGCGAGATGCGCGATGCCTGCAGAGCCGGGATGGCCGCGCCGACGAGCGTGACGGCCAGCCCCAGGATGAAGGCCAGCAGCAGCGACAGCGGGTTGAGTGGCAGACCGTCGATGAGCACGGCGCGCGTGCTGCGCAGGAAGCTGATCATCGTCGCGGCGATGCCGATCCCGAGCAGCAGGCCTGCGACCGAGCCCAGCACACCGATGGCGAGGCCCTCCCGCAGGAAGATGCCGAGCACCTGTCGCGAGGTGGTTCCGGCGGCGCGCAGCAGGCCGATCTCACGCATCCGCTCGGCAAGGCTCATGGCCAGCGTGTTGGCGACCCCGAAGGTGCCGACCACCAGCGCCACCAGGCCAAACAGGAAGGCGATCGCCGCGAAGCTGGCCTGCGCCTGTGCGAGCTGCCGCGTCGCATCGGCGACCGTCTCGACCACGAAGGGCTCGGTCAGCGTGGCATCGAGCTCGGCCTGCACGCTGCGTGTCTGCCCCGAGGCCACGACGAGATCGACGTAGCGCACTGGCGAGGGCAGCTGGAAGGCGTCGTCCAAGGCCTGGCGCGACATGACCAGCACCGAGCCCTGGGCGAGCGCCCCGAAACCCACGTCGCGCAGCAGGCCGACGATGCGCAGCGGCGGAGCGTCAGGCTGATGACCGGTGAGCAGCAGCTCGCTCCCCTCGCCCAGACCGTGATCGGCGGCCCAGGTCGCGTTGACCAGCACATCGCTTGGGCTGGTCGGCGACAGGAAGACCCCCTCCAGCAGATCGTAGGAACGAACTCGCTTCTCCGCGACCGGATCAACGCCGATGACCAGCATGCTGGTCACCACCCCTGCCTCGGGCTGGCTGGACACCGTCAGCTGGCGCTCGGCAACGGGGGCGCTGGCCGTCACGCCCGGCAGCGTGGCCAGGTTCGACACGGCGCGTGGGGTGAGGCCTCCCTCGTCGAAGGCCCGCACGCGCAGCTCAGCCCTGCCGAAGAGCTCCAGTGCGGCGCGCGACACGGCCTCGCTGGAAGCCTGGTTGGCGATCAGCGTGGCCGCCACGATGGCGACGCCCAGCGCGACCCCGGCCGCGGTGAGCGCGGTGCGCAGGGGCCTGGCGGCGAGTCCGCGCCACGCCAGGGTCGAGAGGCGCATCGGTCGCTACAGTCCCAGGCCTGCCAGCCGCTTGATCAGCCCGGTCGCCTGGTGATCGGCGCGCCGGCCGAGCGGAATCTCGTCGCGCAGCTCGCCATCGCGCACCACCAGCACGCGATCGGCATACGCGGCGGCGTGTGCGGCGTGAGTCACCAGCACGATTGTCTGGCCCAGCCGATCGCACGAGTCCCACAGCAAGTCCAGGATCTCCGTGCCGGTGGTGAAGTCCAGGTTGCCGGTCGGCTCGTCGGCGAGCAGGATCGCCGGGCTGGTGGCCAGTGCGCGCGCCAGCGCCACGCGCTGCTGCTCGCCGGCCGAAAGCTGATCCGGGCGGTGCTGCGCCTTGTCGGCGAGGCCCACCAGCTCCAGCAGCTCGTCGACCCGCTCGCGTTTGTGCGACAGCGTGTCGCCGGCGATCAGGAATGGCAGCCCCACGTTCTCCGCCACGTTGAGCATGGGGATCAGATTGAAGAACTGGAAGACGAAGCCGGTCTTCTGACGACGGGTGAGGGTCGCCTGCTCGTCGTCGAGGACGCTGACGTTGATCCCATCGATGATCACCTCGCCGCTGGTCGGCCGATCGAGCGCGCCGAGCAGCTGCAGCATGGTCGACTTGCCGGAGCCCGATGAGCCCATGATCGCGACGAACTCGCCGCTGGCGACCGACAGCGAGACTCCCCGCAGCGCTTCGACCGTTCGCTCGCCCAGCGGGTAGTGCTTGACGAGGTCACGTGCTTCGAGGATCACCGGCATCGGGCGAAGGATAGCGGAGGCCAACGCCCGCGGATGACCGGCGCCGCAGGATCAGCCCGGGATCAACCCAGGAAGACGGCCAGCAGCGATCCGAGCACCGTCTCGAAGAAGCCCTTCTCCATTGGTGCGGCGGCCTGCACCCGATAGTCGCCGGCAGCGATCCCGGAGTCATCGGTCGTGAACGGCGGGGGTGCCGTACCGCGCCAGGGATCCATCATGGCCAGCGAGCGCAGCGCCTGCGGCGACCAGCCCTGCGTGGTGGCCGCGACCAGCGTGGCGCCATCCAGCCGATGTCCGGCCTGCGGCCGAGCGGGGGCGACGACGGCCACAGCCTTCGGCCGCGGCTTGGCGGTGGCGCTCGGAGCCGCCACCGGGCGGGTCACGCTGCCGCCGCCGCTGGAGCGCGAAGGCGGCGGCGCGACGTACGTGGGCGGTGGTGCCGGCGCGGGTGCCGGCGCGGGTGCCGGCGCAGGAGCTGCCGAGGAGGCCTGCATGAACAGCTCGGTGAAGAAGCGCGGGCTGGTCACCTTCCCGAGGAAGGTGACGTTATCGCCGGCGTAGGCGCCCACGCCTCCGTGGGTGAACGATGGCTCCAGGATGTTGGCCCGATGCCCGGGCGACGCCATGAACCCCTCGTGGATCTTGATCGGCGCATCGGCATCCGAGTAGCCGGAGTTCCAGCCGATGTTCTCGCCACCGAAGACGTAATGCAGGCCGCTGCTGTCATACCAGTGATAGACCTGGTAGCCGGTGCCGAGCACGGTGTGATCGAAGTAGTCGCGTTGGACCTGGTCGCGGCTGCGCCATCGGGCCAGGCTCAGCAGCGTGGTGTTCTGCTGCAGCGGGTTGCGTCCGTTGTTGACCCGGGCGCCGTTCATCAGCTGCCACAGGGTGGCCTCCGCGGAGCTCTGGTTCCAGGCGGTTGTCGGAGTCGGGCTCCAGGCCAGCACGCCCGCGGCAAGCAGGGCAGTTCCGGCGAGCCCCAGCGTTCGAAGGACGATGCGGCGCGGTTGACGGCGACGCGGCAGTCGGACAACGGACATGCAGCGAGGATAGGTCGGCCATGCGCCAGGGTCTGTAGTGCCGTGGTCCGGTCAGTGGGGTGACCTTCGCCGTCCCGCGAGCCGGGGACGAATGGGCCATGGCGACGTCGCGCCAACGAGCCGAGCATCGCCGCATGCCAGCCGTTGCGATGCTCATCGGATACGCCGTCGCCTACTGCTCGTTGATCCTGTTCGCCCTGTGGCTGATCGCGCTGCTCACCGACGAGGGTGAAGAGACCAGCCGGCATCGCTGAGTGCTCAGGGGCGAGCCGGCGGCGACTGAGGAGGTCCCGGGTGGGAGCGCCGCGACGGTCCACCTCCTCGGCTCGCCAAGGCCTGCTGCGCCCGCTCGGCCTGGCGGAGCGCCGTTTGCACGCCCCCCTGGGCGTTTGCAGGCGTTGATCCGAGGATGCGCTGCAGAACATTGACGTGGCGTTCCAGCCCAGGAGGCGGTCACGGCGGCCAGCTTCACAACGCCAAGCGCCTTGATGAGTCCGAGCATGAGATGTGTTCGCCTCCATGCGAGGTGGTCGATGGGGTCACCAGACACAGGTGGCGCCTGTCCCCTTCGTGTCGAAACGATCGGCGAGCCGTGCTGTTACGGCCTGCTGACCGGACGAGACACGGTGGTCGTCCTGAAGCGCTTCCGCAGCCCGGTCCGCGGGCGGCGCCGCAGATCGTGACGCTGCTGAAGATCACGAACGCCGGCCCATGCTTCGGTAGGCGGCAAGGCCACGAACGAATCTGTCCAGGAGAGGAACATTTCGCCAGGTAGCACTGTGACCGGTTGCGCCTTACTGAGGTTCCCCGGGTGGCTTGAGACGGCGGCTCAGCAGTCCGTGCCCCAAGCCGGTTCGGCGGCACCGTAGCCAGGTGCTGGCTGTAACGGCCAAGCAGGCGCCCCAGACGGCGGTGTGGGTGGCCGATGCGCGCACCCCCTGGCGATTCGGCCAACCAGACGCCGCAAG
>JBBSHF010000094.1:0-7389 GCA_038253355.1 Candidatus Limnocylindria bacterium | reverse complement strand
GGACAGCACTACGACGATGCCATGAGCGCCGCCTTCTTTCGGGACCTGCAGATCCCGACGCCCGAGGTCAACCTCGAGGTGGGCAGCGGCAGCCACGCCGCCCAGACCGCCGAGATCATGCGGCGCCTGGAGCCGGTGATGATGGAGCACCAGCCGGACGGGATCCTGATGTATGGCGACACGAACTCGACCCTGGCGGCCGCGGTGGTCGGCTGCAAGGTCGCCTATCCCGATGGTCGGCGGCCATGGCTGGCGCACGTCGAGGCGGGACTGCGCTCGTTCAACCGCGCCATGCCCGAGGAGCGCAACCGGATCGTCGCCGATCATCTCTCCGACCTGCTGCTCGCTCCGACATCGGCGGCCATGCAGCACCTCTCCCGCGAAGGGCTTGGCGATCGCGCCCAGCTGGTCGGCGACGTGATGGTCGACAGCCACCTGTCGGCCTCTGCGCACAGCCCGCAGCAGCTGCCGCAGGCGGCCACCGAGATGCCGGGCTACCTGCTGCTGACCATGCATCGGGCCGAGAACGTTGACGACGCGGCGACGCTGCGCGCCTGGATGGGCGCGCTGGCGCAGGACGAGCCGATCATCTTTCCCGTGCACCCGCGCACCGCCGCCGCGTTGCGCGACAGCGGCGCGCAGCCGCCGTCCAACGTGCGGATGATCGAGGCGGTCGGCTACCTGCAGATGGTCGCCCTCGAACGCCACGCGCGTGCCGTGCTCACCGATTCGGGCGGGGTGCAGAAGGAGGCCTACCTGTCCGGCGTGCCGTGCATCACGCTGCGCGGCGAGACCGAGTGGGTCGAGACGGTGGAAGCCGGCTGGAACCGGCTGGTCGGACCCTCCCGCGCCGCGATCCGCGCGGCGCTCGACGATGCCGCATTCATGAATCGTGACAGGCCGCGACTGGACCTCTACGGCGACGGGCGCGCGGCCGAGCGGATCGTGCGCGCGCTCGAACGACAGCAACAATTGACCGCGGCGAGTATGCCGCTGACCATGGAGGTGACCGCATCGTGATTCCCATCGCCAGGCCCCAGATGGGGAACGAAGAGAAGGAGCTGGTGTGGAGCGCGCTCGAATCGGGATCGCTTGCCCAGGGGCCGCGCGTTCGCGAGCTCGAGGAGCGCTTCGCCGAGCTCGTCGGTGTGCCGCACGCTGTAGCCACCAGCTCCGGTACCACGGCACTGCACCTGGCGCTGCTGGGCTACGGCATCGGTCCCGGCGATGAGGTCGTCACCGTGCCGTTCACCTTCATCGCCAGCGCCAACTCGATCCTGTACACCGGCGCGCGGCCGGTCTTCGTCGACGTTGCCGAGGCCAGCTTCAACATGGACCCGGCGCTGATCGAGGCCGCCATCACGCCCCGCACCAGGGCGATCATGCCGGTCAGCCTGTACGGCAACCCTGCGGACCTGCCGGCCATCGCCGAGATCGCACAGCGTCACAACCTCGCGATCGTCGAGGACGCGGCGCAGGCGCACGGCGCCTCGATCGACGGTCGGCGCTGCGGATCGTGGGGCGCCGGCGCCTTCAGCTTCTACCCGACCAAGAACATGACTACCGGCGAGGGCGGCATGATCACCACTGCCGATCCTGACCTCGCCGAGCGGGTGCGCCTGCTGCGCGAGCATGGCATGAAGGTGCGCTACCACCACGAGATGCTCGGCTACAACTTCCGCATGACCGATATCCACGCAAGCATAGGCCTGGCCCAGCTGCCAAAGCTGCCGGCCTACAACCGGCGCCGCGGGGCGATCGCCGAGCGCTACGGTCGCGAGCTGCGCGGCATGCTGACGCCGACCGTGCCCCCCGGCGTCGTCCACGTCTTCCACCAGTACACGCTGCGCGTCAATCGACGCGACGAGTTCGTCGAGCAGCTGCGCGAGCGCGGCGTGGGCAGCGGCATCTACTACCCCATCCCGGTCCATCGCCAGAAGCCGTTCGTCGAGCTCGGCTACGGCGAGCAGCGATTCCCCGTCAGCGACCGCCTGACCGAGCAGGTCGTCTCGATCCCGGTCCACCCCTCGCTGACCGATGACGAGGTGAGCGCCGTCATCGCGGCCGTGAATGAGACCGCGGCCGAGCTGGGCCCCATCGCCGCGGAGGCCGTTGGCGCATGAGCGATCCGGCGGCTCGACTTCTGCGTGCCGGGGTGGTTGGCCTGGGGAGCATGGGACGTAACCACGTGCGCGTCTACGACGAGCTCGTCGACGAGGTCGAGCTGGTCGCAGTCGCCGATCCTGATGCAGGAGCGGTGCAGCGCGCCATCACGGGACGCGCGGCACGCGGCTACACCGACACCGATCGCATGTTCGCCGAAGAGCGGCTCGATCTGCTGAGCGTGGTCGCGCCGACCTCGCTGCACCTTCCCGTCACGCTGGACGCACTGCTGGCCGGCGTGCACGTGCTGGTCGAGAAGCCGATAGCCGGCGCCCGCGACGAGGCGGAGCGCATGATCGCCGCGGCGCGCGAGGCCGGAAAGATGCTGACCGTTGGCCACATCGAGCGCTTCAACCCGGCGATTCGGGAGCTGAAACGGCGCCTGGAGGCCCAGGAGCTGGGCCGCATCTTCCAGATCAAGGCCACCCGGCTGGGCCCTTTTCCGGCGCGCATCCGCGACGTCGGCGTGGTCGTCGACCTGGCGCCCCATGACCTTGACATCATGCGCTTCCTCATCGGCAGCGAACCGATCCGGCTGTATGCCGAGACGGAGCAGCGCATCCATACCGATCACGAGGACCTGTTCAACGGCATGATGAAGTTCGCCAACGGGGTGGTCGGCATCCTGGACATCAACTGGCTGACCCCGACCAAGCGTCGCTCGCTGAGCGTGACCGGCGAGCGGGGCATGTACGTTGCCGACTACATCGACCAGAACCTCGTCTTCTACGCCAACCCGGACGCGGTGCATACCTGGGAGAATCGCGACGCGCTCGAGGCGGCGCCGGTGAGCTCGGTCGCCGAGGGCGAGATGACGCGACGCTACGTCCATCGCGAGGAGCCGCTCGCCGTGGAGCTCGGCGAGTTCGCGCGCGCGGTGCGCGACGGGGCGCCACCACCGGTCGAGCCGCACGACGCGCTGGTGGCGCTGCTGCTGGCGCGCAAGATGGTGGAGGCTGGTGAGACCGGGCGGGTGATCGACGGCGCCGCGCTGGCGGAGGCGCTCTCGTGAAGATCGCGGTGGTCGGCCTGGGGCACATCGGTCTGCCCCTGGCGGTGCAGTACGCCATCCGAGGCCACGAGGTGATCGGCTGCGACACGGCCGCGGCAATCGTCGATTCCATCAATCGCGGCGAGTCGCCGCACGCCGACGAGCAGACGCTCATCGACCGCGTTCCGCAGCTGGTCGCCGCCGGACGGCTGCGCGCCACCACCGATGACACGCAGGGCGTGCGCGAGGCGCAGGCAGTGGTCGTCATCGTGCCGGTCGTGGTGGATGCGCAGCGTGAGATCGACTTCCGATCGATCGACGCCGCGACGCGCGACATCGCGGCCGGTCTGCAGCCGGGAACGCTGGTGGTCTACGAGACGACCCTGCCGGTGGGCGTCACACGCGATCGGTTCGGCCCGATGCTCGAGCAGTACAGCGGGCTGATCCTGGACCAGGACTTCTTCCTGGCGTTCAGCCCGGAGCGGGTGCTGGTGGGTCGCGTCTTCACCGACCTGCGCCGCTATCCGAAGATCGTGGGCGGGACGAGCGAGCAGAGCACGCGCCGTGCAACCGAGTTCTATCGGTCCGTGCTGGATGAGGGCACTGAGGTACGTGCCGTGGCGAACGCCGAGACGGCCGAGATGACCAAGCTCGCCGAGACGACCTATCGCGACGTGAACATCGCCTATGCCAACGAGCTGGCGCGCTACGCCGCGCGGCGCCAGATCGACGTGCTCGAGGTGATCGAGGCCGCGAACTCGCAGCCATACAGCCACATCCACCTCCCCGGGGTCGGCGTCGGCGGCCACTGCATCCCGGTCTACCCGCATTTCTTGTTCAACGGCGATCCCGACCTGCGAATTCCGCCGCTGGCACGCGAGATCAACGAGGAGATGGCCAGCTGGACGGTCGATCGCGTCGAGGAGGCGGTCGGCTCGCTCGACGGTCAGCCGGTCCTGGTGCTTGGCGTCGCGTATCGTGCGGACGTGCGCGAGGACGCCTTCAGCAGCGCCTTCCGGCTGCGCGACGAGCTGCTCGCTGCCGGGGCGCGCGTCTACGCCAGCGACGCCTATTTCGACGCCGACCACCTGCGCTCGCTCGGCTTCGAGCCCTACGACCTGGCGCAGCCCGCGCCGGTGAAGGTCGCCATCCTGCAGGCCGGCCATCGGGCCTACCTCGATCTCGACCTGCGCTCGCTGCCCGGCCTCGAGCTGTTCGTCGACGGCCGCAACGCCCTGGATCCTGCGCGCGTCAAGGCGGCAGGGGTGCGTTACCTCGGCATCGGGCGCGGGAACTGAGGGTGGTCGGTCAGCACGGCGAGGCGGAGGAGGAGCCGCGCGTCGGATTCGCCGTGGGGCGCGGCGTGTGGGTGGTGCTGCCAACCTACAACGAGCGCGAGAACCTGGCGCCCATCCTGCACGCCATCCTGGAGGCGCTGCCTCGAGCCAGCGTGCTGGTCGTGGACGACAGCTCGCCGGACGGGACCGGGGAGCTGGCCGATACGCTGGCCGCCGCGGAGCCGCGGGTCAGCGTGCTGCATCGGGCGAGCAAAGAGGGTCTGGGAGTCGCCTACCGTGACGGGTTCCGCTGGGCGCTCGATCGGCCCGAGACACGCGCGGTGGTCCAGATGGACGCCGACTTCAGCCATGACCCGACGCAGCTGCCACGCCTGCTCGCCCCGCTGATGAGGAATGCCGACCTGGTGCTCGGCACGCGCTACATGCGCGGCGGCGGGACGATTGGCTGGCCGTTGCGTCGGCGGCTCATCAGCCAAGCGGGAACGCTTTTTGCGCGGACCGTGCTGCTGCTGCCCTACCGCGACCTGACGGGCGGCTTCAAAGCATGGCGGCGCGAGCTGCTCGAGTCGATCCGGCTGCGCGAGACGAACACGTCGGGCTATGGATTCCAGATCGAGACGACCTGGTGGGCGCATCGACGCGGGGCGAAGATCGTGCAGATGCCAATTACCTTCCGCGAGCGCGTGGCCGGCTATTCGAAGATGACCGGCGGCATCGTGCGCGAGGCCTTACTGCTGGTCGTGCGCCTGCGCTGGGAGGCGATGCGCGGCACCATCGGCCGTCGCTGACGAGCGCGACCGGTTGTTGGGACCTGCGGCATGGGCTAGCATGCGTCTCGCCCGCCCTCGATGCTGTTCTTCCGCCTGCCCACCACACCGAGCCCCATGAGCCATGTCGTTCCGTAATCGCCCAGTCTTCGACCGTAAGCATCATCCCCGCTGGCAGGACGAGCTGCGCAGCCAGCAGCTGATCGTTGCCTGCTTCGCGGTGGCGATCGCCCTTGCCCTCGGCATCTTCGGCGCCACGGTCTGGAGCAGCTATTACGACGCCCACCTGCGCCAGGTGGCGGAGGTCGACGGGACCGCGTTCAACCGCGACGCGCTCGGCACGCGCGCCGGGATCATGGCCTCCGAGCTGAGCGCGACCGGGACCGAGCTGCAGGCACAGCTCGGCGGAGCACGCGACGACGTCATCAAGCAGCAGCTCGACGTGATCAATGGGCAGCTGCAGACGCTCAGCGGCGATGCCTCGAACTCGCTCGTCCTGGGGGCATTCCTGGAGCATCAGGCACCCTTGGCCGGCCTGGGCGTCAGTGACAACGAGATCAACGCCGAGATCGCCAGGCGCGAGACCCGGCCGCTGCGCCTCAAGCTGTCGGCCATCACGATCAACGTCCTGCCCGCCGATGCACAGGCCGGCGCCAAGCCGACCGATGCCGGGTGGACCGTCGCCGAGAAACAGGCCAACGCCATCATGGCCCAGCTTCGCTCCGGGTCCGATTTCGCCCAGCTCGCCAAGGACAAGAGCTCCGACGTCGCGACCAAGGACAAGTCCGGGCTGATCGGATGGGTGGGGCAGGGCGACGCGGTCTATGGCCCCCTCTTCGACGCCGCCAAGAACGCGAAGTCGGGCGATCTGGTTGGTCCGGTGAAGGGCTCGCTGGGCTACACCGTGCTGCACGTCGACGAGCGCAAGGCGGCGGGTCCCGACAAGGTGCTCACCCGGTTGCTGGACACCTCCGGCGTGAGCGCCCAGGAGTACCGCGACTTCATTCGCGACGACCTGCTGCGCGCCAAGTTCCAGGGCTACTTCGCCAATACCGTGATCAAGCCCGATCAGCCACAGCGCAAGATCGCCCAGATTCTGATCGCGCCCGACGCGCAGGGCGTGCCGGTGCCGAAGCTGCACCTGCGTCACATCCTGGTCCAGCCGCTGCCCGGGGCGGCCGACCAGACCAAGGCGACTCCGGCCCAGTGGGCGGCGGCGCTGGCCAAGGCGACCAGGATCCGCGTCGAGGCGGCCAAGCCCGACGCCAACTGGTACGAGCTGGCAAAGCAGAGCGATGACTCCTCGAACAAGGGCCGGGCCGGCGATCTGGGCATGTACGACCCGGCCAGCTCCACGTTTGTCAAGGAGTTCAAGGACGCCGTCCGCACACTGCGCGTGGGCGACGTCAGCCAGCCGGTCAGGACCTCGTTCGGTTACCACATCATCAAGGTGGTGGGCGAGCGGATCACCGCGCAGGACGAGGCAGACAAGCTCATCACGGAGCTGCGAGGCCATCCCGACGAGTTCGCGGCGTTGGCCCGCGACAACAGCGAGGACACCGGGACCGCCGTAAACGGTGGTGAGGTGGGCTGGGTGGCGCACTACGAACTGCCCGCCGCGCAGGACGCCGCCGTCTTCGCGCTGAAGACTCCCGGGCAGGTCAGCGACCCGGTTGCGACCCAGACGGGGACCTACATCTACCGGCTGCTCGACACCTCCGAGAGCATGAAGATCTCCGATTCCCGCCTGCAGCAGATCAAGACCACTGGCTTCCAGCGCTGGCTCGACGAGCAGAAGACTAAATCGCAGATCTGGGTCGATCCGGAGTTCGCGGGTACCCCGGCATCGGATTCGAGCACGACCTCCGGCACCTTCCCGCAGGGGTGAGCCGGCACATGGTGGGGGCGCGCGGCGGGATCGACCAGCTGCTCGCCGTCGCCGGTCTCGATCCGGCCAGCGGCCTTCAGCTCGTGGCAGCGGACCGCGTCGCATCCATTCCCTTCGACCCGAGCCTGCCGCTCATCATCCTGCGGGCGGACGCCTCCGAGCCTGCGCCGCCGCTTCCCGGGCGCCACGCGCGCCGAACGCCGCACGCCGTCCTGAGCGCGCTCTATCCGAAGCAGCACCTCGTCCGTAGCCTGTCGTCCGGCGACGAGCTGGCGCTCGAGG
>JBBSHF010000093.1:0-7505 GCA_038253355.1 Candidatus Limnocylindria bacterium | reverse complement strand
TCGATGCTCTACCACACGGAGGACTCGCCTTACTTCGGCCGGACGAGGGCCGAGGTCTGGTTTGACTCCGAGGAGTCCGCGCAGGCTGCCGGATTCCGCCGCTGGGATCACAATCGACGCTAGCCGGCGTTCGGACATCTGAACGAGGGTCCCGTGCCCAGGCGTCTGGGAGGGCTGGCGGTGCTGGTGCTCGTGGCAGTGGCGGCCGGCATCGGTACCGTGGTCTACAACGCCGGTGTGTCGGCGGGCCTGAGCACGGCGGTCCAGCAGGCGGTTGCCTCGGGTCAGCCCGTGCCCGTGGCTCCATACGGCTACGGCTACGCACCGTACTGGCATGGCGGCTGGGGCGGGGGCTTCGGCTTCTTCGGGATCATCTTCTGGATCCTGGGGATCATCCTGGTCATCGGTCTGCTGCGCGGAGCGCTTGGCTGGGGCCGATGGGGTGGCCACGGACCGCGCGGCGGTCGGCGCGAGATGATCGAGGAATGGCACCGCGAACGCCGGCCGGCGGCCGCGTGACGGCATCGGTCCATGCTGAGGTCGACCGCGTCGCCGTTTCGGTCAGCGACACCGGCTCGGGCATGACGCCCGATGTGATCTCGCACGCCTTCGATCGCTTCTGGCGCTCGGGGGAGTCGGCAGGCGCAGGCCTGGGCCTGGCGATCGTGCGCGATCTCGTCACCGCGCACAGCGGTCAGGTCGAGATCCGCAGCACGGTCGGCGAAGGTACGTCGGTGGTGTGCACCTTCCCCCGCTGATGGCGCCCACGTCAGAAGAGCTGGAGCGGTGTTCTCGACTCGCCGCGGCACAGCCAGCCCGTGGCTCTAACGGCCAAGCTGGAGCCATTTGGCGCCCGGAAAGCGCCACTTCCTGGCCGTTGCGCTCGCGGGTTGGTCATTCGGCTAACGACGGTCTCGAATCCGCCGCTCCTTGGCCATTAGAGCCGTCCCGTGGCTAGCGAGACGCGACATGACCACCCACCGCCGTGGGGCGCGTCACGCCCACCAACCTAGGCCCGCGCCTCAACCATGGCCGCCGCGAAGCGCGGGATTGCCTGCTCGACCATCTCATCCGAGGCGGTGAGGCTGATCCGGAACCAGCCCGGCACCTCCACGACCGTGCCCGGCAAGACGAGCACGCGGTGGCGCGCCAGGATATCGGCGAAGGCCACGTCATCCTCGATGGGGGATCGGGCCATCGTGTAGAAGGTGCCCTCCGGCATCGAGGCATCGCAGCCAAGCTCCCTGAGGGCCGGGACGAGTCGGTCTCGCCGTCGCTGCAGCGCACCGATATCGATCGAGAGGCGCTCCAGATCGGCCAACGCGTGCTGGAGCAGGGCGTTCGGGAACGCAAAGCCGGTGGCCAGCTGCTGGATCATGACCTCCTCGCGCAGCCGCTCGCGATCCGGAAGGGTCGGCGGCACCGTCAGAAAGCCGATGCGCTGACCAGGCGCCAGCAGCGTCTTGCCGTACGAGTAGGTGATGACCGTGTGGGGGTACCACTCCGCCGGGCTGTGGCACTCGCGGCCGTCGAACAGGATGCGGTTATACGGTTCATCGGAAATGACCCAGATGGGGTGACCGATGCGCGCTGAGGCGTCGGTCAGGACCTGTGCAACTCCGATGAGCACCTGTGGCGAGTAAATCCGGCCGCTGGGATTGTGTGGGCTGTTGACGATGATGGCGCGCGTGCGAGGCGTGATCGTCATCGGGTTCGATCAGCGTGCGCAGTGCCACCGCCAGAGCGCCGAATCCGCCGTTGGTCATCGCCACGTCGGCGGGGTCCCAGTCCATGCCGGTGCGACGCGTGAGCGTGGCGGCAATGGTGCGCTGCGATGCCGGCTCGGACACCTTGTAGGCGAACCAGTCCTTGTTTAGCGGCTCGACGTGGGTGCGGAGGGTGTCCACGTACGAGGGAAGCGGCATCTCCTGTGGGTTGCCGAACGCGAAGTTGGCGACATCGGGTTCGCGTTCGAGCTGCGCGTTCGGCCCGCTCAAAAAGGACAGGAACGGCGCGATGCTGTCGCGCATCCGCTCCCGGCGACTCGTGGCGGTAGTGGCCTTCACTGATCCCTACCCAATGCGGCTGGTTGCCTGGACAGCATCGCCCCTGCGTCCGCCGGGTGCAAGGTCGGAACGCGAATTTGGTGGATAAACTCCCTCGACATCGGCTTTGCAGGGTTGGACACTGCTGTAGGACGAGGTTTGGCAGGGGATCGGGCCGCTGCCGCCGCGACGCCCCGAGCAGCAGGAGAGTTGGGATGAACGACGACGAGATGGTCGAGCGCATTCGCGGGATGTACGAAACCAACGACATGGAGGCCTTCGCCAAGGCCCAGCAGGAGATGGCCGCCGATGACTTGATCCAGGAGTACCCGCAGTCGGGCGAGCGGTTCCGCGGACGGGACAAGATCGGCGAGATGAACTCGAGCTACAGCTCGCAGACCGGGACGAAGCCAACCGCGAAGCTGCGACGGATCCTCAAGCCCGGGCAGGCGTGGGTCATCGAGGGCACCATCGACTACGGCGACGGCACGCCGGTCAGCTCGATCTCGATCATCGAGATGGGCCCTGACGGCAAGGCCGTTCGCCAGACCGATTACTTCGCGAACCCGTTCGAGGCGCCCGCCTGGCGCAGCAAGTACGCCGAGAAGATGGAGCCCATCGGCGCCGGCTGATCGGTATGCAGCGCCGCACGCTCCCGCCAAAGGAGGCGAAAGCGAAGAAGCGCTAGGGTCGCAGGCATGGCAGATAAACAATGGCGCCCGGGCGACCCGATGGACTGGGAACGGCCCGGTCCGCTCTTCACAAGCGGCGGCCTGCATGCATTCGTGCTCGAGACCATCGGCGCCAAATCCGGCGACCTCCGGCGTGCCGTGCTCGGTTACTTGGAGGAAGGATCCGACGCCTGGCTGATCATTGGCTCCAAGAGCGGTGCAGACGAAAATCCGGGCTGGGTCCATAACCTCGCGAAGGATCCGGAGGCGACCGTCGTCCTCGCCGACGGCGAGCGGGTCGCGTTGCGTGCGGAGGCGCTTGGCGGTGAGCAGCTCGAGCAGGCATGGACGCGCATCGCGATCGACGCACCTGAGTACGTGAAGTACCGGTCCAGCACGGCCCGGGCCATCCCGGTGATCCGTCTACAACGCCGCTGAGCAGCTGAACGTCTCTCTCGGCGGAGCTTCGCGCCATCAACTAGCGTGGCAGCCCGGGCGTGGGCGAGCCGTCGGGCAACTCGTCACGAGGTGGCTGTGCGGCACAGGTTCCCATCGGTCGATCTTGCGGCGTACAGTGCGCCTCGTGAACTGCCCGAGCTGCGGGACCTTCAATGAGGCCGGCCGCAAATTCTGCTCTGAGTGCGGCACCGCCCTCGCTGCGGCCTGTCCGCGCTGCGGGAAGTCGAACGCGCCGGGCGTCAAGTTCTGCGGCGAGTGCGGACTCGACCTGCGCGCCGCCGTCCCGACCGATATGGCCGCGGAGGCCGCCACCCACGCGACCGAACGTCGCCTGGTGTCGGTCCTGTTCGTCGACCTCGTGGGCTTCACCAGCGCCTCCGAGGCACGCGACGCGGAGGACACACGTGAATTCCTGGGGCGCTACTTCGACACGGCGCGGACGATCATCGAGCGCTACGGCGGCACCGTCGAGAAGTTCATCGGCGACGCGGTGATGGCCGTGTGGGGCGCGCCGATCGCGCACGAGGACGATGCCGAGCGCGCGGTCCGCGCCGGCCTCGAGCTGGTCCGCGCCGTCCCGTCGCTCGACGAGGCGGGTGCCACCCAGGCGCGTGCCGGCGTGCTCACCGGCGAGGCGGCGGTCAGCGTGGGTGCCGTCGGCCAGGGGATCGTCACGGGCGACCTGGTCAATACCGCCTCGCGGCTGCAGTCCGCGGCCCAGCCAGGGATGGTCTACGTCGGCGAGGCCACGTACCGGGCGGCGTCGAAGGCGATCGCGTTCGAGGCGGTCGGCGAGCAGCAGCTCAAGGGCAAGTCGGCGCCGGTCGGGGCGTGGCGCGCCATGAGCATTGTCTCGCGACGCGGTGGCGAGGGGCGCAGCGAAGGGCTCGAGCCGCCATTCGTGGGGCGGGAGGACGAGGTGCGGCTCCTCAAGGACCTGTTCCACGCGACCGAGCGTGAGCGCAAGGCGCGCCTGGTCAGCGTCATCGGCCAGGGAGGCATCGGTAAATCGAGGCTCGCCTGGGAGCTGGAGAAGTATCTCGACGGCCTGGTCGGCACAATCTACTGGCACGCCGGTCGCTCGCCGGCCTACGGCGAGGGGATCAGCTACTGGGCACTGGCCGACATGGTTCGCCAGCGAGCGGGCATCGCCGAGACCGATGACGAGGAGGCTGCGCAGGCGAAGCTGCGCGCGACGCTGGCCGAATGGATCCCCGATGCCGTGGAGCGCGCCTGGGTCGAGCCGCGAATTGCCGGCCTGCTGGCATTGGCGCCCATGCCTCCGGGCAGCCGCGACGAGCTGTTCGCGGCCTGGCGCACGCTCTTCGAGCGGATCGCGGCACAGGGCCCCACGGTGCTCCTGTTCGAGGACGTGCAGTGGGCCGACCAGGGGCTGCTGGACTTCGTCGAGCACCTGCTGGACGCGTCACGGAACTCGCCGTTCCTCGTCATCACCCTGGCGCGGCCGGAGCTCGCCGAGCGGCGTCCGGGATGGGGCAGTGCGGCACGCAGCGCCACGACCATGCAGCTCGAGCCGCTGCCGCGCGCCGACATCGAGGTGATGATCCGCGGGCTGATTCCGGCCATCCCGGCCGAGGCGCTGGCCGCGATCGTCGACCGCAGCGAGGGGATTCCGCTGTACGCCGTCGAGACCGTGCGCATGCTCGTCGACCGCGGGCAGCTGGCGCGCGTTGCCGGGGGGGACCAGTGGGAGCTCACCGGGCGGCTCGAGCAACTGGCCGTGCCGGAAACGCTCCACGCACTCATCGCTTCACGCCTCGATGCGCTCGATCCGGCCGAACGGATGCTCCTGCAGCAGGCCGCGGTGCTGGGACAGAGCTTCACGACCGTCGGGATTGGCGGCGTGTCCGGCGAGACCGAAGAGGCGATCGTGCCGCGGCTTGCCGCCCTGGTGCGGCGCGACCTGCTGGTCCACGAGATGAATCCCCGCTCGCCGGAGCGTGGCCAATACCAGTTCGTGCAGGGGATCGTCCGCGAGGTGGCCTACGGGTCCCTGTCGCGGGCCGATCGCCGGGCGCTGCACCTCGCCGCCGCGCGCTTCTTCGAGTCGCTCGGCGAAGACGAGCTGGTCGGCGTGCTGGCCAGCCATTACATGGACGCCCACGCGGCAACCGGCTCCGGCCCCGAGGCGGACGCCCTGGCCGCCCAGGCGCGCATCGCCCTGCGTGCGGCGGCCGATCGGTCCCTTGCGCTGCACTCATATGGAGGTTCGCTCACGTACCTCGAGCAGGCGCTCGGCATCACCACTGTCGACGCCGATCGTGCCGCTCTTGAGGAACGGGCCGCGGAGGCGGCGATGAATGCGAACCGCTACGACGCGGCGGTCGCGCACGCCGACCGCGCGATCGAGCTGCAGCGTTCCACGGGCGATCGCCTGGGACTCCTCCGCGCCCGAGGGTTGCGTGGCGCGGTCGAGATGTCGCAGCACCGGGATCGCACGGCGGTCGTCATTCTGCGCGAGGCTCTGGCGGAGGCCGATGACCTGCCGCCATCGGTCGAGCATGCTCGCGTCGAGGCACAGGTGGCGCGGGCGCTCATGGTCCAGGGCTCCCCCGAAGCCGTCGAATGGGCCGATCGCGTTCTCGCCTCGCCCGCGACGCGCGACCAGCCGGAGCTCGTCCTCGACGTGGCCATCACCAAGGGCCCGGCCCTCCAGGTTCTGGGCCGCTGGCGAGAGATGGAGATCCTGCTGCGGGGCGCCATCGACGTGGCGGAACGCGACGGCAACGTGCAGGCGCAGCTCCGGGCGCGCAACAACATCTCCACGGTGCTGACCATGGAGGACCTGCGCTCGTCGCAGGCGAACGCCCAGGAGGCCTACGAGATCGCCACGCGCCTCGGCGCGCGGACCTGGTCGGGCCAGTTTCTTGGGTTGCTCGTCTCCGGTTCTCTCGAGCTCGGTGAACTCGACGCTTGGGTGGAAGTTGCCGCGGAGGCGACCGCCGCGACGACCGGCTTCTACCACACCTGGATCCTTGCCGAGACTGCGACCCGCCGCGCGCTTCGCGGTGACCCGGACGGGGGAGAGGCGCTGCTTTCGGAGGCCCTGGCGAGCTTGGGCGGGGCCAGTCAGCAGGCTGAGCACGCTTTGCTCGGCTCCGCGAGCGTGATCCACCTCGCCGCGGGCCGATACGGCGAGGCCTTTGCCGTCACCCGCCCCCCCTGGGCCGGCGAGCAGGGTGAGGCGAACGTGCGATGGGCGCTGGCAGCCGCCGTCATGGCACGGGACAGGGACAGCCTCGAGTCCATGGCGCCGGCATTGCCGGGCGTCGAGGTGACCGGCCGCCTCAGGGCGGCGATTGACAGCGCGTTGTCCGCCGGATTGCAGCTGATGGGCTCAAGCATGGCCACGGGAGCGGAGCGTCACGTGGACGCCCGCAGCGCGTTCGTCGAGGCTCTCGAGCTAGCCGACAGGGTGGGTGCCATCCTGTGGCGGGCGCTGCTCTGCCTGGGGCTGGGAACGCTCGCCGGTGGCCGCTTTCCGGAGGCGGAGGCCGCTGTCGCGGAGGGAGAGGCATTCTTCCGCTCGCGTGGCGCCGACGGGTTGCTCGACCATTTCTTCGCCTCGATCCCTGCCGCGACAGTCGAACGTGTCGTGGTCGCCGCGCCGGAGTCCGCGGACCGCCTGGTGAGCGAGCGCTAGGCATGCAGCGAATGCAAATCGACCCTTCCCGCGCCGTGCCCGTCGACCCGGCGCACTTCTCCGGGTCCGTGGCTCGCCAGGACCTTGCAGAGGTGGACGCTCCGCGCGGTAGCGCGCTGCTGGTCGCCTTCCAGCCCGGTGCCAGGACCCATTGGCATTCGCATCCGAACGGTCAGTTCCTGTATGTGACCGATGGCGACGGCCGCATCGCGACGCGCGACGGCGAGGTGGCGGCGCTGCACCCCGGCGACCTGGTCTACGCGCCGCCCGGCGAGGTGCACTGGCACGGTGCATCGGCCGACAATTCCGTCGCGCACATGGCGCTGTCGTTCGGCGACACGGAGTGGTTCGAAGAGCTCGACCAGCAGGCGTACGACGACGCTGCGGGTGATCGGCAACAGCCATCTGAAGCCTTGCCGAACTAAAGATCGCCGCTATGATCGCCGCAATGGATCGACGGATGGTGATTGGCGGGTATCGGGCGGCGATTGCGCTGCTGGTGCTCTTCGCGATCGCCGTGCAGATTCAGACCAACGTCGCCGCGGGCACGTTCAACCCGACGCGGTTCTTCCTCTTCTTCACCATCCTCAGCAACCTGTTCGGCGCGGTGCTCTTCCTGGTGCTTGCGGCGCGCTGGGGTGCCCGCGCTGCGCGGCTCGATTTCGC
>JBBSHF010000092.1:0-7534 GCA_038253355.1 Candidatus Limnocylindria bacterium | reverse complement strand
GGCTGCATGCCGGCCTCGAAGGGCGTCGGTTCCCGGTTGCACAGCATGTAGCGACGCTCGCGGGCCCATTCGTAGGCGTGATCGGCACCGCAGAAGGTGTAGCTCTTGGTGAAGTTCATGGTCTCGCCCGGACGCGGTGCGTTCGCCAGACCGATGGGTCCGCTCTCGCGCACGATCTCGATCCGATTGGGAAGCTGCGGCGCACGGGTGCCGCACTGGTCGCAGGTCTGCATGTGGTCAGTCTGCCCTCAACGTGCCCTCACGTGCCGTCAACGTGCCATCAACCCAGGAAATGGGCGCCGTCGTTGAGGTCATGGCTCGCGACGAAGCCTGGGTTGTCGTTTGGATCCTCGCCGATGGGGCTGCCCCTGTGCGGCCGATTGTCCACCGGGCAGATGAACGGGTAGTCAGCGCTGATTTTGCGCAGGTCCTGCATGCGGTGAAAGCCGGGCTCGCTTCGGCCGGCCGGGCCGCGCAGGTGGGCCCGCTCCGCTTCAGCTGCGCTCATCTCGTCGGGGCTCTGCTCCTGGTCGCTGGCCATGGACCGATGCTACCCCAGTCTCCCCATCCCGGCCACGGCGATACCGGATCGCCATTCGTAACCGAATCCGTTACGAATGACCGTAGGCTCACCTGCACCTCCAGTGAGGCCGTTGCGAGGCGTACCGCGCGGGCGCCGGTTTGTTGCTGCAGGCTCCGGCCGGTGAGGCTCCTGTTGCGAGGCGTAAAGCGCCTGATCGGGCCCCTTATTCGGGCAGCACGCGTGTCTGCGGTGCGATTGTTGCGATACGGGGCCCGTGCCGTCCCCTTAACGCCGCCAGCGAGCTCCCGAGCAGCTGCTCGGTCAGATAAGGCGCCCCACGCGGCGCATTAGTGTCGTGCGACCGGATCGGGAGGGTCGCCGGAGGGTCGCCGGAGGCTCACCCGCCCCGAGCCGAGCCCTCAAACTCGCCGGGCCTGGTCGCTCGCGTTATCCCCGGGAGCGCCGCCTCGTGGCGATCCGCTCCCGCATGAGCGCGGTCTGCAGCGCGGCGCGCACGCGAGCGATATCCGCCGGAGCGTGGGCCTCCTCGAGCCGTGCTTCGGCCTGCTTGCGCGCCTCGGTGGCACGGGCGAGGTCGATCTCCTCGGAGTGCTCGGCGACATCGGCCATCACCACGACCTTGTCCGGGCGAACCTCCACGAACCCGCCGGAGATGAGCATCACCTGCTCGGTGCCGGACTGCTTGATGCGCAGCTCACCGGTACCCAGCGCGCTGATCAGCTTGGTGTGATGCGGCAGGATGCCCAGCTCGCCGTCCACGCCGGGCACCACGACCATGTCCACCGCATCGGTGAACACCTGGCGCTCCGGCGTGACGATCTCCAGCTGCAGCGGCACTAGCCCATCTTCTCCGCGTTCTCGACCACATCCTCGATGGGGCCGGCCATGAAGAACGCCTGCTCGGGGAGCTGGTCGTACTTGCCCTCCAGGATCTCGCGGAAGCCGCGGACTGTCTCCTTGAGCTCGACGTACTTGCCGGGCCGCCCGGTGAACTGCTCACCGACGAAGAACGGCTGCGACATGAAGCGCTGCAGACGGCGCGCGCGGCCGACGGAGGTCTTGTCCTCCTCCGACAGCTCGTCCATGCCCAGGATGGCGATGATGTCCTGCAGGTCCTTGTAGCGCTGCAGCGTGCGCTGCACCTCGCGCGCCACGCCGAAATGGTCCTCGCCCACGATCCGCGGGTCCAGGACGGTCGAGGTCGAGGTCAACGGGTCCACCGCGGGATAGATGCCCAGCTCCACAATCGAGCGCTCCAGGCGGACGGTCGAGTCGAGGTGACCGAAGGTCGTGGCCGGAGCCGGATCGGTGTAGTCATCGGCTGGAACATAGATCGCCTGCAGCGAGGTGATCGATCCGTCCTTGGTCGAGGTGATGCGCTCCTGCAGGTCACCCATCTCGGTGGCCAGCGTCGGCTGATATCCAACGGCCGATGGCATCCGACCCAGCAGGGCCGATACCTCCGAGCCGGCCTGGGTGAAACGGAAGATGTTGTCGATGAAGAGCAGCACGTCGCGGTGCTCGACGTCGCGGAAGTACTCGGCCATGGTCAGCCCGGTCAGGCCGACCCGCTGGCGCGCGCCGGGCGGCTCGTTCATCTGGCCGAAGACCATCACCGTCTTGGGCAGCACGCCCGACTCGGTCATCTCGCCCAGCAGGTCGTTCCCCTCGCGCGAGCGCTCGCCCACGCCGGCGAACACGGAATAGCCGCCGTGCTCCTGGGCGATGTTGCGGATCAGCTCCTGGATGATGACCGTCTTGCCCACGCCGGCGCCGCCGAAGACGCCGACCTTGCCGCCGCGCTTGAACGGCGCGACCAGATCGATGACCTTGATGCCCGTCTCGAAGACCTGTGCCTCGGTCTCCATGTCCTCGAACTTCGGCGGCTTGCGATGGATGGGCAGGCTCGTCTCCGACTTCACTGCGCCTTTGCCGTCGATCGGTTGGCCGAGCACGTTGAAGACCCGGCCCAGCGTCGCCTCGCCAACTGGCACGGTGATCGGCGATCCGGTGTCGACCGCGTCGATGCCGCGCGCCAGCCCGTCGGTGGTCGACATCGCCACGGTGCGCACCCAGTTGTTGCCCAGGTGCTGCTGCACCTCGGCGACGATCACGTTGTCGTCAGGGTTGGCCCCGGTGGCGCCACCGTCACCGTTCGCTTTCGCCTTTGATTTCGCCTTTGATTTCGCCTTCGCCTTCGTCTTGCCGTCGCCGCCACGCTCGATGCGCAGGGCGCTGTAGATGGCGGGCAGCTCGCCCGGCGGGAACTCGACGTCGATCACGGGACCCGTGATCTGGATCACCTTTCCGGTGGCCATCGGTCTGACAAATCTCCTCGTTTGGGGCCTGCGGCGCGTCTAGCCGGCGAGGGCTTCGGCGCCGGAGGCGATCTCGATCATCTCGCGCGTGATGTTGGCCTGGCGGGTCTTGTTGTAGACCAGCGTCAGGTCGTCGATCAGCTCGTGGGCGTTATCGGTCGCGTTGCGCATGGCGATCATCTGCGAGCTCTGCTCGGAGGCGTTGTTCTCGAGCACGGCCCGATAGATGGAGACCCCCACGTAGTGTGGCAGCAGGCGCGACAGGACCGCCGCCGGTGAAGGCTCGAACAGGTACTCGTCGTTGGTCCGCGTGGTGGCCTCGTCCATGGACGGCCGCTCGACCGGCAGGATCGGCAGGATCTCGGCGCGCTGGGTGAGCGTCGACACGAACGTGCTGGAGGCGATCGCGATCTCGTCGTAGCGTCCTGAGAGGAAGTCGTCGACCAGCAGCCGCGCGATGGGCGTCACCGCACCGAACGACGGTCGGTCGCCGAGCGCCGCGAAGTGCGCCGCCACCGGAATCCCCGCCGAACGGAGCGTATCGCGGCCCTTGCGCCCGACGGTGATCGCCTCGATCTCGACCCGCTCGCCGCCCTCGCCCGTAGAGCGCGAGGCGACGTAGCGCAGCACGCTGCGGATGGCGTTCGCATTCAGTGAGCCGACCAGTCCGCGGTCCGTCGTGACCACCAGCAGACCGATGCGCTTCACGCTCCGCCGCGCCAGCAGCGGGTCGACCCCTTCATCGACCGCCGCGGCGACCCGGCTCAGCACGTCGCGCAGCTCATCGGAATAGGGACGCGCCGCCAGGATGGCGTCCTGGGCGCGTTTCATCCGCGACGCGGCCACCATCTCCATGGCGCGCGTGATCTGGGCGATGTTGCGTACCGACCCGATCCGGCCGCGGATGTCCTTGAGGCTGGCCATTACTCGGGCTTCGGCTCCTCTTCACGACGCATCGATTTCACGCCATCCTCGAGGCGCTTGTCGGCGGCGTCCTGCTGGGCCTCAGCCTGGTCAGCCTTCTCCGCCCTTCCGTCGTTGTCGGCCTTGTCCGCCTTCCCGGTCTTCTCGGCCTTGTCGGCCTTGTCGGCCTTGTCGGCCTTGTCGACCTTGCCGGCCTTCGCCTTGGAAGCGGCCTTGGCGTCGGCTTCGGCCTTGCCGCCGTAGCCGCCCTGCTCCTTCATCTCGCCAACCGCCTTCTGCAGCGTTTCGACGAGCTCATCGGAGAGCGCCTTCTCCTTGGCGATGGTCGGCAGCAGCTCCGGATAAGCCGATTCGCAGAATCGGTAGAAATCGGTCTCGAACTGGCCGATGCGGCTCGTCTCGACGTCGTCGAGGTGGCCGTTTGTGGCGACCCACAGGATGGCCACCTGGCGCTCCACGGGGAGCGGGTGGAACTGCGGCTGCTTGAGCACCTCGGTGAGCTTCTCACCGCGGGTCAGCTGGTCGCGCGTGTTCTTGTCGAGATCGGAGGCAAACTGGGCGAACGCGGCCAGCTCGCGATACTGGGCGAGATCCAGGCGCAGCTTGCCGGCGACCTGGCGCATTGCCTTGATCTGGGCATTGCCGCCCACCCGCGAGACGCTGATGCCAGCGTTGACCGCCGGCCGCTGCCCCTTGTTGAACAGGTCGCTCTGCAGGAAGATCTGGCCGTCGGTGATGCTGATCACGTTGGTCGGGATGTACGCCGAGACGTCGCCGGCCTGCGTCTCGATGATCGGCAGCGCGGTGAGCGACCCTCCGCCGTTGTCTTTGTTCAGCCGCGCCGCGCGCTCGAGCAGCCGCGAATGCGCGTAGAAGATGTCGCCCGGATACGCCTCGCGACCGGGCGGCCGGCGCATCAGCAGCGAGACCTGGCGGTACGCCCAGGCGTGCTTGGACAGGTCGTCGTAGACGCACAGCGCGTCGCGGCCGGCGTCCATGAACTCCTCGCCCATGGTCACCCCGGCGTACGGCGCCAGGAACTGCAGCGGTGCCGGATCCGCCGCGGTGGCCATCACCACGATGGTGTGCTTCATCGCGCCGGCCTCCTCCAGCTGTGCGACCACCTGCGAGACCGTCGACTGCTTCTGGCCGATGGCGACGTAGATGCAGATCAGGTCGCCGCCGTTCTGGTTGATGATCGTGTCGACCGCGATCGCCGTCTTGCCGGTCTGGCGGTCGCCGATGATCAGCTCGCGCTGGCCACGACCGATGGGGATCATGGAGTCGATCGCCTTGATGCCGGTCTGCACCGGGGTGTCGACTGGCTGGCGCACGATGACCCCGGGCGCGATGCGCTCGATCGGCCGCACCTTGGTCGTCTCGATGGGTCCCTTGCCGTCAATCGGCTCGCCGAGCGGGTTCACCACGCGGCCGATGAGGGCGTCTCCGACCGGAACCTCCACGATGCGACCCGTGGTCTTGACCTGGTCGCCCTCCTTGAGGCCGGTGTAATCGCCCAGGATCAGGACGCCGACCGTCTCCTCCTCGAGGTTGAAGGCCATGCCCATCACCCCGCCGGGGAACTCGAGCAGCTCAGAGGCGACCGCCCCGGAGAGCCCGTAGACCTGGGCGATGCCATCGCCGACCTCGACGATCGTGCCGACGCCACTGACGTCTGCCTTGGTATCGAAGCCAGATATCTCGCTCTTGATGATCGACGTGATCTCGTCGGACCGAATCGCCATTGGTTCCTTCCTGTCTTGCGACGCTGCGGATCGCGACGCGTTGGATCGTCTAGATCGTCTAGATCGTCGTCAGTCGCGCGCGAAGGCGTTCCAGCCGGCTGCGCACGCTCGCGTCGTAGAGCCTGTCGCCGATGCGTACCGCAATCCCGCCGATGAGCGCCTCGTCGAGCACCACGTTCATCTCCACCTTGTCGCCGGTCAGCGCCCGCAGGCGCTTGGCGATCGCGTCACGTTCCTTGTCATCGAGCGGCAGCGCGCTGCGCACCTCGGCGAGCGCGATGCCTCGCTCGCGTCGGACGAGCTCCCGAAAGCGCTCGACCATGCGGTCGATCGCGCCGGGACGCCCACGCCGGATCATCAGCAGCACCAGGTTGGTGGGTTGATCGCCGACGTCCGGCACGACGCGCCGCAGGACCTTCTCCTTGTCGGCATAGGCGATCTCCGGATGCTCGACCAGCGCGCGCAGCTCGGCATCGTGCAACGCGTCGGACAGCGTGGCCAGGCCACGCTCCCACTCGTCGAGCGTTCCGTCGGCGCGGCCGAGCTCGAAGGCCGCCTCAGCGTATCGGCGCGCAGCGGTGTCGCGTCGTGGCATCGGCTAGCTGCGCGCCTCGGGGCCGGTCGGCACCTGGGCCGGCATCTCGGCCAGGAACTGCTCCACCAGCCGACGCTGGGTGGGGCTGTCCATCTCCGAGCGAACAAGCCGGGCGGCGGCCGCCAGGGCCAGGTCCGCGACCTGGCCGCGGATCTCGCTGAGGGCGTGCTCCTTTTCGGCCACGATCTCCTCGCGAGCCTTGGCGATGACCTGCTCCGCGTTGGTGCGGGCATCGGCCAGGATCTCGTTCCGGGAGTCGTCTGCGATCTTGTTGGCGCGGGCGATCATGGTCTGCGCCTCCTTGCGTGCCTCGGTGAGCGCGGCCTCACGCTCGGCACTGGCCAGCTCGCGATCGCGAGCCGCGGACTCGGCGTCCTCCAGCCCCTTCGCGATGCGCTGCTGCCGCTCGTCGAGCATCGCCAGCACCCGCTTGAAGAGGAAGCGGTTGAGCAGGTAGAGCAGCAGCAGGAAGTTGACGATCTGGAAGGCAAGCTTGAAGACGTCGACCCCGAAGGCACTGAAGAACTGCATCGGTCAGCGTTCGCCGGCTATCCGACGAAGATGAGGAGCAGTGCGACGACCAGCGAATAGATGCCGATCGCCTCCGCCAGCGCGATTCCCAGGATGTACGGCACGAAGATCGCGCCCGAGGCGTCCGGATTACGCCCCAGTGCGTTCATCGCCCCGTTGACGGCGATACCGACGCCGATGCCTGGGCCGATCGCGCCAAGGCCCATGGCGAGTCCGGCAGCGAGAGGGGTCAGATCCACGAGACAGGTTCCTCCTGTACGCCCTGCGGTTTTCGGGGCAGGGCTTCCCGGTTTGTCAGGCCGCGCCCGCGACGGGATCGGCGGTCGAGTGCTCCTGCGGCGATTGGCCCTCGGGGGCCGGCTGTGCGTCATGGTCAGCATGCTCCGGCACGGCGAGCACGATGTAGGTCATGGTCAGGAAGGCGAAGACGAGCGCCTGGACGAAGCCGAAGATCAGCTCCAGGCCCAGGAAGATGCCCGGCACGAAGAAGGCGAGCGGCAGGACGAAGATCGTCGCCGTCGTCAGGAAGAGCATGGTCGCCAGCAGCACCTCGCCGGCGAACACATTGCCGAAGAGCCGCATCGAGAGGCTGATCAGGCGGCTCAGCTCGCTGATGATATGAATCGGAGTCATCAGTGGCGTCATGTAGGCTGGCTCGGCAATGAAGGTGTGCTTCAGATAGCGCGCCACTCCGTTGACCTTCAGCCCGAAGCCGACGAAGGCAAAGAACGAGACGAGCGCCAGGCCGAGCGTGAAGTTCAGATCGGCCGATGCGGCGCGCACGAACGGCACCAGCACCTGGTGCCCCTTGATCTGCTCGTAGTAGCCGATCGTGCCCACGCCGGGCAGCAACCCCACCCAGTTGGCCAGCAGCACG
>JBBSHF010000091.1:0-7606 GCA_038253355.1 Candidatus Limnocylindria bacterium | reverse complement strand
GCAAGCGATACAGTGGCGCACTAACTGAACGGTCATTCATTCATCCATCGGAGGCACCATCCTCGTGTTCGCCGCGCTTGGCAGATTCGACTACCGATTCCGACGCGTCCTGCCAGTGTTGGCGCTGGTCGTGGTCATCGGCCTCAACATGTGGGCCAGCCTGGGTGGCGGCACGCTGATCCAGGGCGGCTGGCAGGTTCCGAATTCGCCCGCCGAGCAGGCTGACGCGTTGCTGGCCTCGCGGTTCGGCAAGACCGCCACGAGCATGCTGGTCATCTACCACTCGACTGATGGCTATGCCGCATCACCTGGCTTCCAGCAGAAGGTGATCGACAGCCTGGCGACGGTCAAGGCCGATCCGACCGTCGACGGCGTGATCACCTATGGCGCCACGCGTGATCCCAAGCTGCTGAGCACCGATGGCACGGCGACCCTGGCCGTGGTGCAGCTCAATAAGGGGCCCGATGCCGCGGTCGAGGATTCGGCGCGCCTGGCCAAATCGGTGAAGACTCCGGCCGGCGCCACGGTGAACATCACCGGCGTGCCGCAGGTCTATCACGAATTCAATGCCAAGATTGAGAAGGACCTGGTCACCGCCGAGATGATCAGCTTCCCGGTGGCGCTGCTCATCCTGCTGGTCGTCTTCGGCACCGTGGTGGGCGCCGGGCTGCCGCTGCTGATCGCGCTCGCCGGCCTGCTCTCGACCTTCGCCGTGATTCGGCTGCTGGCGGCGGTGATCGACATGTCGATCTTCGTCAACAACGTGGCGAGCATGATCGGAATCGCGCTGGCGATCGACTACTCGCTCTTCATGGTCAGCCGCTTCCGGGAGGAGCTGCGCCATCACTCCGTCGAGGTGGCCCTCGAGCGCATGATGGCCACGGTCGGCAAGGCCGTGGCGATCTCCGGCGTGGCGGTGGCAATCGGCCTGTCGTCGCTGGCGGTCTTTGAGGCGGATGCGCTGCGCAGCATGGGGATTGGCGGGATCGTCACCGTCGTCTCCACGCTGGTCTTCGGGCTGACGGTGCTCCCGGCGATCCTTGGCATGCTGGGACCGCGCGTCAACCGATGGCGCGTCCCGCTGCCATCGCCGCTTCGCTTGATGGAGGATGACCCCAACCTCGCCGATCAGCGCCAGGGGCACGGTGTCTGGAGCCGCATCGCCTCGCGGGTCATGCGGCGGCCGGTGCTGATCGCTGCGCCCGCGCTCATGCTGCTGCTGATCGCCGGCTCGCCATTCCTCAACCTGTCACTCTCGACCGGCGGCAACCTTTCCGATCTGCCAAAGACCCCGGCACGCGACGGCTTCGAGTACCTCGCCGCGGCGTTCCCCGGTGGCGAGAACGATCCCGTCGTGGTCGCCGTTACCTATCCGGGCGCTCGCCTCGCCGATGGTCTGACGCCGGCGCAGGTCGCAGGGCTGCAGGACTACGCCTCGAAGCTGGCGGCGTTGGGCACCGTCAAGAGCGTCAGCGGACCGCTGGATCCGCCCGCCGGAATGGCTGCCGCCGATTACCTCAGGATTCTCAGTGCGCCCGCCGCGCAGCGTCCGCCGTCGCTCACTCCGTGGACGGCACAGACGCTTGCCGGCGACACTGCCCGCCTGGAGGTCTTCAGCAGCGTGCTGCCCGACAGCGATCACGGCCGTGCGCTGGTCGACGCAGTCCGTGGGGTCTCCCCGCCGAGTGGGACGGACGTGCTCACCGCCGGCCTCTCGTCACGCAGCCACGACTTCATCGAGAGCTTCGACCGCTCGGTCCCGGTGGCGGTCCTGATCGTGATCCTGGTCACCGGTGGCGTGCTGTTCCTGACCTTCGGGTCGATCTTCCTGCCGCTCAAAGCCGTGCTCATGTCGCTGATCAGCGTCAGCGCGTCATTCGGTGCGCTGGTCTTCATCTTCCAGCAGGGACATCTCAACACTGTGCTCGGCTTCGAGCCCACGGCGGCGACCGCCGCGTGGCTGCCGGTCATCATGTTCGCGATCCTGTTCGGGTTGAGCATGGACTACGAGGTGCTGCTCCTCTCGCGTATCCGCGAGCGCTACCTGGCGACCGGCGACAACACGCGGGCCGTGGCCGAGGGGATTGGGATCACCGGCGGGATCATCACCGGCGCGGCGCTGATCATGGTCGCCGTGTTCGGTGCGTTCGCCCTGTCGTCGATCGTCTTCCTCAAGGCGCTCGGCTTCTCGATGGCGCTGGCGGTGCTCGTCGACGCGACCGTGGTGCGCGGCATCCTGGTGCCGGCCTTCATGCGGGTCATGGGCCGCGCGAACTGGTGGGCCCCGCGCTGGATGCAGCGTGCGGTCGCCCGGGTGGGGCTGTATGAAGGACCGATGCGCACGCGTGGTCCTGCCGCGTCCGGGTCCGACCGCGAGATCGTCCCGGCCAACTGATCTCGCGCGAGTCAGGTCCGCTCCCGTAGGATCAGCGCATGACCGAGTTCAGCGCTGGCGCGCCCGATTGGGCACGCCTGCTGGTCGCCCGTTGCTGCGCCGATGCCGGGTGGGCGCAGCCAACTCGCGTGCGATGGATGCGACGGGATCGGCCGTCATCGTCGGGTGTGACGCGGCGGCACGACGGATCGATCTCCATGGTCGCCGGCAGCGATGAGCTCGACCAGCGGCTCACCCTGTTGCACGAGCTGGCGCATTGGCTGGCGCCGACGTCGACGCGCCGCCGCAGGAGGCGCAGCCAGCACCATGACCGTGGCTTCTACGCGGTCGCCTTCGCCCTGTACGAGCGCCATGGCATCTCCAGCGTGGAGGCGCTGGCGCGGGAGGCCGGCCGCTACCCCAGCTCGCTGCGGCATGCGCGCGACCTCGGCGTGATTGGTGCGCAGGCGGCCTGGCGCGAGCGCCACCGCAGCCTGCGCACCCGAACCTACAGCCCGTTGCGTGTGCTGGTCCCTGAGCACCGCATCCGGCTCGTGCGCGATGGCCGCTGGACCGTCTGCGAAGTCTGCCACCAGCGTATCGTCGGTCCGAACCTCGCGCGGCTGCGCCGTCGCGGCGGTCGCCACACGCTTCTCACCCGCGAGCTCGCCTCCTGAGGCCCTCGCCACCGGGGCGCTCCTAAATTATGGATAATGCCGTGCGTGCGTTGACCAGTGTTGGACGAAGCGCGAGTACGCAACAGGAGATTCGTTGGACCAGACGGCGGCGCTGGGATTCATCGAGCGGCGAGTGGACGTGCCGAGCCACATTTGCCTCTTCTACTACGACGACACCGAGCTCCGGGAGCGGCTTCCGTTCCTGCGCATCGGCCTCGAGACAACCGATGAAGTGGTCGTCCTGTTCGGCCCCGGACAGCGACTCCGCCAGGTCCTCGACTATCTGGCCGAGGACTTCGGGCGCGACGTCGCGAGCGACCTCGCCGCCGGCAAGATCGTCCTGATCGAAGGTGCGCCGACCGGCGACGAGGTGCTTGGCAAGATCGCGACAGCACTCGACGCGGTGTTGGCACGCGGAGCGCGGCTCATCCGGTTCTTCGGATTCATCGGCTGGCAGGACCCGGAGTGGCCCGCACATGATGATCTGCTCGCATTCGAGTCACAGGTAAACGTCGCCGTGACCAAGTACCCGGTGGTCACCGTGTGCACCTATCGGTTGACCGATATCCCCGGACCGCTGTTGATCTACGGCGGGATCCAGACCCATCGGTTGACGATCATTGGTCACACCATCTGCGAGAACCCGCATTTCTTGGGTCCCGGGGAAGAGCGTCATGACGTTCCGTGGCTGGACCCTGGGCGCGCGAGCTTTGCAGGAGTTCGCGTCTCCCGGCGCACCGACGCCTCATGAGCCGGGCGAGCCAGACTGGCAGGTCCGACGACCGGACACAGCAGCTGATCGCTGCGGTCAACGAGGAGCTCGTGGCTGCCCTGCGGCGAGCCGATGCCCTGCGCGCCGAAGCAGACGCGGCCCGCGAGGCGGTGCAGCAGGCCTCCGAGGAGCGAATCAGGTTCTTCCAGTACGCAAATCACGAGATGCGCTCGCCGCTGGGCGTGCTGCTCGGGCAGATCCAGCTGGCGCGGCGCTGGGCGGCCAAGGGCGACCACGAGCGGGTGGCGAGCTCGCTGGCGAAGGTCGAACGCAGCGCACTGCGCCTGGTCGCGCTGTCCGATCGGGCGCTGCGCCTCACCGAGCTGGAGGGCCGACCCGGCGAATTCGAGCTGATGGACCTGGTCGTCGTCAGTGCCGAGGCCGTCGAGCGCTTCCGTGGCTCGAGCGAGCGGCACCGATTCAGCAGCAGCCCTCCCGACGGGCCGCTGCTCGTCCGCGGGCGACGCGTCGAGATCGAGGAGGTTCTGGAGAACCTGCTCTCGAACGCTGTCAAGTACAGCGTTGACGGCGGAGTCATCACGGTCGGTGTCGAGGCGGCCTCCGCGGAAGCGGATCGGCCGATGGCGGTGGTGCGGGTCCACGACCACGGAACGGGCATCCCCGAGGAGCATCAGCACCTCCTGTTCCAGCCGTTCTACAGGGCACCGCACACCAGCCAGCTGCCGGGGAGCGGGCTCGGCCTGGCCATCTGCGCCGAGATCCTGACGCAGCACGGCGGCAGGATCTGGCTCGAGCAGAGCTCAGGGCATGGGAGCACGTTTGCTTTTGCCATGCCGCTGGCGTCCGGGGCCGATCCTCCGACCGACTGATTGACCGATCCGGAGCGGTAGACGACCATCTGCCACACCACCCATTGCCGCGACGTTCGGCGCTCGAACCCGTGGGAGCGAACCAGCTCGTCGACCGCTCGCGTGGCGTGGATGTGGATCCGGAACGAGCGCCCCAGGACCCGCAGTCCCAGGTTGCCGACGGCCGCCGCTGCACGGATCCACCATCGGTCCACCGGATAGATCAGGCCGTACAGCCGCCGAGCATGTGAGACCGATGCGCCGACCAGCGCCAGCATATCGGGGTAGCAGCAGATGACGCGGTCCAGGGTTACCACGTCGGCCGGCCCGACCTCGTCGCCGAGCTCCACGAAGTCGCCATACCGATGCGCCGCTCGCTGGCCGAACCCGCGCCGCTCAGCCTCCAGGCGCGCCGCGGCAAGGTAGGCGTGGGAGGCATCGACGTCCATGGAGCTTGCGGCGCCGGCAGCCAGCAGGTCGACCTGGATTGCCCCGATCCCGCCGCCGATGTCGAGCAGCGTCGCATCCTCGATGCCTTCCGCCTCGAGGGCAGCGATCAGGTCCCGGGTGTGGCGGTCCGCGCCTCTGCGCCGGTACGCCGCGAGCTGGCTACGCGCCATCCGTTCGTCGAAGAGGGCGTCGTAGTCGGTCCGGCAACAGCTGGCGGGCATGGTGGCTAAAGCTAGCTGCTCGACCCGACGGTCGGCAGCACGCGCGCCACGCCGAACGCCGGCGGCTCGATGACCGTCAGCGAGGCAACGCGCTCCGCTACACGCGATGCTGCCAGCAGCGAGACGACGCCACCGTACGAGCGGCCAACAAGGTGGGCGTCGGGGTCAAGCAACGCGGCGATCTCATCAGTCTGGAGGTCGAAGTCGATGCGATCCAGCGGCGGATTGGGCGGATAGCCGCTGCGGTGGGGGACGACCAGTTGGAACGTGTCCGCGAGTGGACGCTGTGCCTGCCAGGTGCCTTATCCAGGGCTGCCGCTGCCGTGAACCAGAACGACCGTCGGTCCATCGTCACCAGCCCGCTCGACGTGAAGGGCGTGCTCACCCATGGCGCACCACGAACACGTCGGTTGGCAGCTGCTTGCCCTTCAGCTCGAGGCTTCGGCGCTCGAGTATTTCGGTCTCGAGGCCGGCCGCGCGCGCGGCCGGCTCGCTGACCAGGATCTCGCCGCCGCCGGCGGCGGAGGCGAGGCGCGCCGCGATGTTGACCGTGTCACCCAGCGCCGTGAGCTCGGTATGCGGTGCGTCGCCGACCGCGCCCACGAAGGCGATGCCGGTATGCACTCCGACGCCGATCGGCAGCCACGGGACCTCGCCGTCCCGATGCCCGGTCATGGTGAGCAGCCGCCGCGCGGCCTCGATGGCCTTGGCGGCGTGCCGCTCGCCGGCGATGGCCGGCACGAAGATCGCCATCACTTCGTCGCCAATGAACTTGTCGATGATGGCGTCGGTGCTGACCAGCTCTTCCGCGGCGATGTCGTAGAAGCGATCGAGCAGCGCGCGAACGTCACTCGGTCGCAGGCGCTCGCCGATCGCGGTCGATCCCCGGACATCGGCGAACAGCAGCGTGCATTCGATCTCGGCGCCACCATGCATGCGCTCGAGGACGTGGAAGCAGTTGCCGCAGTAGGTGCGGTTCTTCGACCACGGCCCCCGGCCGGCGATGCGCATCAGCGGAGCCAGCGGTCCGGAGAAGGGAGCCGCGCACATCTTGCAGCGCGGCCCGTGCGGCAGCCGCCTGAGCAGCGCGCGGGTGCGCGCGTAGCGGCGGTCGGTGCCGAGCAGGATCGCTCGCCAGATCTCCTCGGTCGCGATCGGTTCGTCGTTCACGTCAGCCGTCCATGGTGATGCTTGGGGCTCATTGTGGGAGTGTTGGCAAGTCTTCGGTGGCGATTACCCTCGCGTGAGGCGTTGAGCGCGCTCCCAACTGTCGCGGAGCTCGAGCGCCTCGATCCATCGCTGCAGATAGTCGAGGTCCAGCTTCGACTCATCGGTGACGATGATCGACGCGACGTCTCGCAGCTGCTGGTCCGATGCGCCGGCCTGGGCCCACTCGAGCTTGGCGATGATCGTGTCCTCCGCGGTTGCCACGTGCGTTTCAGTCCCCAGTAGCTCCACGGCCAGCCGGCGGCCGAACTCTTCGCGTGAGAACGGTCGGTCCTTGCGGATCATCAGGTCGACCTTCCAGCCGCTTTCGACTTCGATCACGTTGAATCCGGTCCGACGCTCGAGCGCCTCGAGCGCCGCGCCCGCATCGGCGTAGAAGTCGTCCGTCGGCAGTTCGCTGACAAAGCGCCGCAATCGGTCCGGGCTGGGATCGATCACGATGTCGATGTCCCGCGTGGTGCGCGGCTCGGCATGGAATGAGCTCGCCAGCGACCCGACGACCATGTACGGGATTTCGGCGCGTGCGAGCCCCTCGGCGATCCGAGCGAGCAGCTCGCTCTGCGACGTCACGTCCGGACGAGATGACGGGCGTGGGCCGAGACGCGCCGTGCCAGATCCTCGCCGAGGAGCAGGACGTACATCGCGTCGCGAACCTGCTCATCGCTCCAGTCGGGATGCCGATGCCGGATTCCGGCCTCGCTGACCGCACGGGCGTCGTCACTCATCCGGCAGGCCATCCCCAGGCGTGTCGGGCCATCTATCCGTCGCAGGATCGCGAGCTGCAGCTCCCGAGCTTCTCGAGTCGTATCGCGCGGCAGCGTCATCGCCTGACTCTAGCGCTGCGCGTCAGCCCTGATCACCCCGTTCATCGGCGCGAAGAACTTGTTGATCCGATCCGTGTCGTCGGAGAAGGCCCAGCGCTCGGTGATCTTGCCGTCACGGATGTGGTAGATCTCGACGGTCCGATAGATGAGCGACTTGCCGCCCATGCTCGCGGTGGCGGTGGCGAGCGCCATCGTGTGTTCGTCGTTGGCCACGACGTCGTGCACGTCGACCGTGATGCTGGCGCCCTCCGG
>JBBSHF010000090.1:0-7813 GCA_038253355.1 Candidatus Limnocylindria bacterium | reverse complement strand
GACGCGATACGCGGCGGTGTACACGTCCACCGCGACTGGTGGCGGGGTCGCTGACGCGAACAGATCGTCGGGCGGGCTCATGGGTGTGCCTTTCGCGCTTTCCAGATCTCTTCGCAGGGCCATTGCCTGGCCCACTCGGGCGTGTGACTGCGCGCCATCCGGGGAGCGACCGCGTGCCACATGACGTGTGTCTGCGGATGTCCGTGCAGCAGCAGTACGGCTGGTCCACTCCCGCCGATGCGCACGCGGAAGCCGGTGCTTCCCGCGTCGCGCCGGACGAGGTCGAAACCGTCAAACATCGTCCGCCTCGGCGGTCGTCGCGATGCGCTCTATCTCGCCCCGCGCGCCGGTCGCCAGCAGGATGCGCCCCGTCGCCTGCTGCTCGAAGATGCGCTCGACGGCCGCCAGGTCGTTGATGTCGGCCTGGCCCTTGTCGGTGCGGATGCGCACGATCCTCGGGAAGCGCAATGCAAAGCCGCTCTTGTGGCGCACCGAGCGCTGGATGCGGTCGAAGGCAATCTCGACGACCACATCGGGAACGACGCTGCGGTATCGGCCGAAGTCGCTCACCGTCAGCGCCTGGAAGCGCTCGGTCATTTCGGCGATCTCCGCATCGGTCAGGCCCGTGTAGGCCTTGCCGATGGTCAGCAGCCGGTCGCCATCGGTCTCGCGCACGGCAAAGGTGTAGTCCGACAGGACGCCACGGCGCTTGCCGTGGCCCCACTCGGCGCCCACCACCACGCAGTCGAGCGTCGACAGCGGGCGCTTGAGCTTGAGCCAGCCCAACCCCCGCCGCCCGGGCTGATAGACCGATGCAGGATCCTTGATCATCAGCCCCTCGTTGCGGCGCTCGCGCGCCTCGTCGAAGCGGGCGTCGACCTCTCGGGCGCTGCGGGCGGTCTCCAGGTGCGAATAGAGCATCCGCTCGGCGGTGCGCTCAGGGAGGCGCAGCGCCTGGAGCGCCTCACGTCGCTCACGGAGCGGCCGGTCGAGCAGGTCGCGGCCGTCGAGGTGCAGCAGGTCGAAGGCGACCAGCGCGACGGGGACGCGCTCGAGCAGCTGCGGACTGGGGTTCACGCGGCCGAGACGCGTCTGCAGGCTGGCGAAGTCACCCACCGATCCTTCGCGCCACGGAACCAGCTCGCCGTCGATGACCAGCTGCTCGCCCAGCTCAGCGGCCGCGGCGATCACCTCGGGGAACGCGCCGCTGATCTCATTGAGGTCGCGGCTGAAGAGGTGGGTGCCGCCCGCGGTGCGGTGCAGCTGCGCGCGGATGCCGTCGTACTTGTCCTCGATCCAGGCTTCGTCGCCCACGCGGCGCATCACCTCGGCGGAATCGGCGGCCGGCGTGGCGAGCATGAAGCGAATGGGGCGGCCGAGATGCAGCCGCGCCTCGGCCAACCGGTCCTCGCCAGCGAGGCCGGCCACTTCCCCTGGCTCGGCGACGAGCATCAGGGCGCGCCGCACGTCGGCGATGGGCCGAGCGAACGCGGCGGCGATCGCCTCCTCCAGCAGGCCCTCGCGCAGGCCGATGCGCAGCTCGCGCGCTGCGATGCGCGCCACGTAGCGAGCCTCAGCGGGCGTCGACCGTTCGAAGAGCGCGGCCATGAGCACGATGCGCGCCTGCGCGCTCGGTGCATGCGCCATGGCGGCGTACGCGTCGGCCACATCGGCAAGCGTCAGCGGCGGCGGCTTGGCAGGACGCTGGTCGAGCAGCTCGGCAGCCGCGTCGCCGAAGTCCGACGTCCGCAGGTAGGCGTTGCCGAGTCGCTCCTCGCTGGCGCCCGATGCCGCCGCCAGTGCAGCCGAGCCCTGCATGCCGCCCAGCCCCAGGCGATCCGCGGAACCGGGAAGGGGCCGTCCGGCAAAGAACGTCGCGGCCAGCGGCAGGTCGTCGGGCAGCAGCTCGCGCAGGTAGGCCGCCAGCAGGTCGCGCTTGCGCAGCTTGGAGCTCGTGGCGGCCACGGCATCGGCCGCGGCGGCGAAGGCGGCGAAGCGGCTGGACATGCCGCGGAGTCTACGCATCTTGACGCCCCTCATCGGCGGGGTGCAGGCTGGCGGAGCATGTTCAACCCGCAGAAGAAGCCCGCCGAGGCGAGCGTCGCAGCGCGCATCCCGCCCGGCCAGGTGCTGACCGACAAGTTCCCGGTGCTGAGCTTCGGGCGCGTGCCGGCGTACCCCGACCTTTCAGCCTGGGATTTCCGGGTGTGGGGCGAGGTGCAGCAGCCGGTCAACCTGAAGTGGGCCGGGCTCCGTGCGCTGCCGAGGGTCGAAGTGACGCTCGACATCCACTGCGTGACGCGCTGGTCGAAGCTCGATACCACCTGGGAGGGCGTCCCGTTCAGCCATATCGTCGAGGTCACGCAGCCGAAGGCATCGGTGCGCTTCGTCCTGTTCCACGCGGAGGGCGGCTACACCACCAACGTGCCGCTCGAGGTGGCGCGCGACCCGCAGTGCCTGCTCGCCTGGAACTACGCCGGCAAGCCGCTGCAGCCCGAGCACGGCTACCCCCTGCGCGGCATCGTGCCCGGACGCTATTTCTGGAAGAGCGCGAAGTGGTTGCGCGGGATTGAGTTCCTGACCGATGACCAGCTGGGCTTCTGGGAGCAGAACGGCTACAGCAACAGCGCCGACCCGTGGCGCGAGGAACGCTACTCGAGCGGATAGGGTCTAGCCGGCCTCGTCGCCCATGCGCTTGGCGCGATCGATGAGCTCGGCCACCTTGCGGCCGCCCTTGCGCCCGATGGTCTGGAAGTGCTCGTGCGAGTAGCGTTCGCTGACAGTCTTGCCGCCCTTCTGGCCGATCTCCTGGTAGAACTCCGGTCCGTACCGGGCCCGGGTGGTCTTGCCACCCTTCCGACCGGCTTCGCGGACGCTCATGCCGCCGTTGTCGCTCTCCGCCATCGGGCGCCTCCTCAAAATCATCTGCGTTCGGTGTTCGTGCGGGTGCAAGTTGCGTACCGCAGGGCAGGCGTCCGCTCACTCGGCGGGCAGGCGGCGTGTCGGCCACTAGAATGGCCCGCCAATGCATCCGTTCGTGCGCAACCTCATCATCGGGGTCGTGGGGCTGATCATCGCCGGCGGGCTCTCGGCGCTGGCCCTCCTGGGCGAGGACTCGGGCCTCTCCGTGCTGGCCATGCTCGGTTCGGCGCTGATCGCCGGCGTGATCGGCATCTTTCTGTTCGTGCAGGGCTGGATCTGGTCGCAACGCGCGGCGCGACGCGGCGCTACCGGACGATCGCTGGCGATCGCGCTGGGGGGCGGCCTGATGATCCTGCTCGCCGCCGGAGCTCTGGCCGGCGCCACGCTTTTGGTGCTGCTCTTCCGCGTCGGCTGACGCTCGGCAGCCATCGGTAAAGGGACGCTTGGTAGGATTGGGCCTCGGTCGCCACGGCGCCCCCATCGTCTAGAGGCCTAGGACGCCACCCTTTCAAGGTGGAGATCAGGGGTTCGAATCCCCTTGGGGGCACTCACCGATGAGCAGGTGGACGCGGGGACAGCGAGACGTCAGACGAAGTTGATCTCGACCTGGCGCCCGCAGTTCAGGCAGTAGAGCAGACCCAGCTTCGGGTCCTCGGGGATCGGCCGCAACGAGTAGATCAGGTCCTCGGTGATGCGTTCGCCACAGTGCGGGCACTCGCTGCCGATCTCAAGCCACTGGTCGCGGGGCAGATTCTGACGCGCCATCGGTCAGCCGTCCCCGTGCACGGGCTCAGGCGACGCCGCCACCACGGGCGCGCCATGGTCGGCGGTCTCGCGGTCGCGGCGCGAAGTCGGCGGCGGCGGCTCCCAGCCGGGCTTGCGCTGCGGAGCCGCGACTCCCTCGCTGGCCTCGATCGCCGCCGCCGTCTCCGAGGTCTTGTGCGACGGTTGGATGAGGGGATAAGAGCGTGCGGCGTAGCCCGGCCAGAGGCCGATGTCGCCATCGCGGATCATGACCTGGATGCGGCTGAAGACGCCGGTCACGTCGGCCGATGAGCGGTCGAGGACCTCGTAGTCGTGGCCGGTGACCTTGCGCAGCGCCGGCCGCAGCGTCTCGACCAGGTAGGCCGGGTTGCGGTTCTCGGCGAGCGCCAGGTCCAGCGCCGCGACCACGTCCTGGTCGGGCAGGTGACGCGGCAGCGGACGGCTGATGTAGGCGAGCATCCGCGGGTCGCGGCTGGGCCCAATGATGGTGCGCATGAGCTGTTTGAGCATGGGTCTGACCGATTGTAGCGTCCGGGGTCCCGCCGGGAGGCAGGCCCATCGGTTGCTATACTGGTCGCCCCCGAAGATGAATCGTCTTCCCGACGCGGCCGCTACGGCTCACATGCCGCGCTGCTCGCTCGCAATGCAAGGAGACTGACCGACACCGTGCGCGTCCGAAAGGCCGTCCTGCCCGCGGCAGGCTTCGGCACCCGATTCCTGCCCGCCACCAAGGCCATCCCCAAGGAAGTCCTGCCGCTGGTCGACAAGCCGATCATCCAGTACGCGGTCGAGGAGGCGGTCGCCTCCGGAATCGAGCAGATCATCATCGTGATCGCCAGCGGGCGCAGCGCCATCGAGGATCATTTCGACTCGGACCCCATCCTTGACCGATGGCTCGAGGAGCGCGGCGACATCGAGATGCTGCGCCAGGTTCGCCGCATCAGCGAGATCGGGCCGATCGCCTTCGTGCACCAGAAGGAGCAGCTCGGCCTGGGACACGCGGTGCTCATGGCCAAGGAGCTGGTCGGCGATGAGCCATTTGCCGTGCTGCTCTCCGACGATGTGATGCTCAACCAGGGCGGCCCGCCGGTGACCAGGCAACTCATCGACGCGCACGCCGCACACCGCGGCTCGGTGATCGCGGTGCAGAGAGTACCCGCCGACGACGTGAGCCGCTATGGCATCGTCGCCCCGGTGCGCGAGGAGGGCCGCCTGTACGAGATCTCTGATCTGGTCGAGAAGCCATCGGTGACCGATGCACCCTCCGACCTGGCGGTCCTCGGCCGCTACGTGCTGACGCCCAAGATCTTCGACATGCTCGAGCAGACCCAGCAGGGCGCCGGCGGCGAGATCCAGCTGACCGATGCCATCAAGATGCTGATCCAGGAGCAGCCGGTCTTCGGCTACCGCTTCGACGGCGTGCGGCACGATGCCGGCACGCGCCTCGGCTGGCTGGAGGCGAACGTGGCCATGGCGCTCGAATCCGACATGGCCGATGAGTTCCGCGCCTACATCCGAGGGCTCGACCTGCGAGACTGATGGCGCCTCGCAGGGCACGGCCGGCTACCCTGTGCGCCGGCCGACAAGGGAGGGACGCACCCCGGTGGAGATGATCGGCAGGCTGATCGGTGGGCGCTACCGCCTCATTGCCCCGCTGGGCGAAGGCGGAATGGCCACGCTGTGGCGCGCCATCGACGACCAGCTCGACCGCGAGGTGGCGGTCAAGCTGCTGCGCCCGCAGTACTCCGGCGACTCAGGCTTCTCCGCTCGTTTCAAGCAGGAGGCCCGCTCGGCCGGCTCGCTCTCGCATCCGAACATCGTGTCCGTGTACGACTACGGCAGCGATCCACCCGACGACGCCCAGTACATCGTCATGCAGCTGGTCGATGGCGAGGACCTGGCTGCGGTCCTGCGCGAGCGCGGCGCGCTCTCGGTCGAGGATGCGCTGCGCGTGGCGATCGGCGTCGCCTCCGCGCTCGAGGCGGCGCACCGCCGTGGGATCGTGCATCGTGACGTGAAGCCGGGCAATATCCTGATCACCGACGCTGGCGAGGTGAAGGTCACCGACTTCGGGATCGCGCGGGCGGTCAGCGAGGCGTCGATGACCGTCACCGGCACGACGCTCGGGTCGGTTCACTATTTCAGCCCCGAGCAGGCACGCGGCGACGAAGTCACCGGCGCGTCCGACGTGTACGCGCTCGGCATCGTGCTCTACGAGATGCTCACCGGTCGGCGGCCGTTCGAAGGCGACTCGGCTGCCGGCGTGGCGCTCAAGCGACTGAACGAGGATCCGCCGCCGCCGACCGTCTATCGGCCCGCACTGCCTGCTGGCCTGGTCGCGCTGGTGATGCGCGCGCTGGAACGCGACCCGGCCCAGCGCTACCCCGATGCCGGCTCGTTTGCCGAAGCCCTGCGCGCCTGGCAGCGCGACCCGACGGCCGTGCCGGCAGCCGCGCCCGCCCTGTCGCCACGCGGCGAGCCGACCGTCTACGTCCCGCCGCGCGTGGCGCGGCCCTCCGACCGAGTTCCGGCCGCTGACCCGGCGTATCGGCCCGTCGCCGCGCAACGGCGCGAGGAGCAGCCGTGGTGGATCTGGCTGCTGGCGCTGCTGGCGATCATCCTGCTCGGCACGATCGGATTCCTGGCGGCGCAGGTCTTCTCAGGGCTGGGACCATCCGGCGCGTCGCCCAGTCCATCGGCGGCGACCTTTGCCCTTCCCGACTGGGTCGGTCAACCGTACCCCGGCGTCAAGATCGACGCCGACGGACGCGGCCTCGTTGCGAGGCGCACCGATAGCCCGAGCGATTCCGTCCCTGTCGACAGCGTGATCAGCACAGATCCGAAGGCCGGCACCCAGGTCAGCAAGGGCGACACGATCCAGGTGCTGGTCAGCAGTGGCAAGGAGCAGGTTTCGGTGCCGGACCTGATCGGTCAGACCCGCGACGAGGCCAAGAACAGCCTCGAGCAGGTCGGCCTGCGGCTGGGCAGCGTGACCACCGAGGCCTCAAACCAGACGGCTGACAGCGTCATTAGAACCAACCCGGCGGCCGGTCAGCCGGTGGACAAGGGCCGCCAGGTCGCCATCGTCCTGTCGCAGGGACCCACGCCCACGCCATCGCCCAGCCCTTCGCCATCCCCCAGCCCGTCCCCACCGCCGCCGCCGCCGCCGACGCCGACCCCCGCTCCGCCGACACCGACCCCAACCGGCAGCTCATGAGCCGCGGCTGCGCACGCATCGGTCTATGATGCGCAGCCTGACGATTTCCAGCCTCAACAGGAGGTCAACAACCGGACCATGACTGCCGCGACGAGCGTCGACGAGACAAGCTTCGACGCTGAGGTGCTCAACCACGAAAAGCCCGTGCTGGTCGACTTCTGGGCACCCTGGTGTGGGCCGTGCCGGCTCGTGTCACCGGTAGTCGAGAGCTTCGGCGAGGCGCACGCCGACAAGGTTGCCGTGGCCAAGGTGAACACCGACGAGAACCAGCAGCTGGCGATGCGCTACAGCATCTTCAGCATCCCCACCATGATCCTCTTCAAGGACGGCGCCGAGGCCGCGCGCCTGGTCGGCTACATGCCACAGGAGACCCTCGAGGATCGGCTGCGGAGCCACCTGTAGGACGACCATCCGCATGGACCGATGACGGCCGGCCCGCGAGGCCGGCCGTTTCGTGTCGGCAACGCGCTACACTCCCCGGGTCCATGGAGGGATGGGACCTACTCAGCAGATGATCATCAAGACCGAGCGACGCAGGGGGACCGACCGTCGCTCAGGCGCCGACCCGTTTGCGCCCGAGCGACGCGACAACGACCGCCGCCAGATGTGCTGGGAGGTCGAGAACTGCGACCTCACCATTCGCTACCGCTGCCCGGCGTTCATCCTGCGGCGTCCCTGCTGGGAGCTGTGGGCCGTGGAGGGCATCGGCCCGGCGCGTGCCTGCTGCTACGAGGGCAAGGAATGCGAGCCCGGCCGCTGCGTGATCGCCGAGAAGCGCTTCGCCGGAACCCCTGCCGAGGCGGCGCCCCTCGAGGTCCACGTTGGGCGGCGCGGTGTCCCGCTGGGCTACGGGCGCCCGCGGCGCCACACCTGCCCGCATTTCTACATGACCAACGGCAGCAAGGGACG
>JBBSHF010000089.1:0-7898 GCA_038253355.1 Candidatus Limnocylindria bacterium | reverse complement strand
GAGCTATCGTCAGGACGTGTGTAAATAGCTGAATCTGAGCCCGCGAGGGCAAAGGAGAACGGCGTACCCTTCCGAGGTCGTTGAAGCCAACAGAAGGAGCACGCCGCCGATGGAAACCTACCATGCCCTGACCCCGGTCGCCCAGCCCGACCCGCCGCCCGAAGGCCGGGCCGATGCGCTGACGATCGCGCCAGCTCAGACGCCGGCGCTGGAGACCGCCGCCGAGCCCGAACCGAGTGAGCCACCCGCTGCGATCGTCAACCACACCATCGAGGAGCTGGCCCGCGAGGGCGCTCGGCGCATGCTCGAGCGCGCGCTGGCGGTCGAGGTCGACGAGTTCCTGGGGCGACCGCGGTATGAGCGCCGCCTGCTGGCCGAGCACGGCTACCGCAACGGCTACGGCCGCCCGCGGGCGGTGGCCATCGGGACCTGGCCGGTCGAGGTCCGCGCGCCGCGCATCCGCGACCTGCCGGACGACGAACCGCCCTTCCACAGCTCGATCCTGCCGCGGCGCCGGATGCTGTCAGCCGAGACGCAGCGCCTGTTCGCGCGCCTCTACCTGGAGGGCCTGTCGAGCGGCGACTTCGAGCCCGCCTTCCGCGAGCTGCTGGGCGAGCACGCCACCCTGTCGAGCTCGACCATCCTGCGCCTCAAGGAGGAGTGGGCCTCGGAGTACGCCGCCTGGCGGGTGCGCCCCTTGACCGCCAGGTACGCCTATATCTGGAGCGACGGCATCTACCTGGGCGCCGGCCTCGAGCCCGAGAACTCGTGCCTGCTGGTCATCGTCGGCGCGCGTGAAGACGGGCGCAAGGAGCTGCTGGCCATGGAGCTCGGCTACCGCGAGAGCGCCGCGTCGTGGGCGGGCGTGCTGCGCGGCCTGCGGGATCGTGGTCTCGAGGCGCCGCTGTTGGCCTGCGGCGACGGCGCCCTCGGCCTGTGGGCCTCGCTGGACGAGGTGTTCCCGGCTACCCGCCACCAGCGCTGCTGGAACCACCGAGTGCTCAACGTGCTGGACAAGGTCCCAAAACGGCTGTGGCCCGACATCCGCCGTCGGCTGCGTGAGGTGTGGTCGTCGGAGTCGCGGGCCGAGTGCGAGCTGCGCCGCGATGCGCTGCTGCGCTGGCTGGAGGCCCACGGCCAACTGGCCGCGGCCGACACCGTGCGGCGCGACTGGGATTCGTTCGTGACCTTCTACGACTTCCCGGCCGAGCACTGGATCCACCTGCGCACCAGCAACCCGATCGAGTCGCTGTTCGCAGGGGTCCGGCTGCGGACCGACGTGGCCAAGCGCATGCGGCGCCGCGAGAACGCCCTCTACCTGGTGTTCAAGATCGCCCAGCGCCTCGAGCACTCCTGGCGTCCGCTGAACGGAGGGCTGACGATCATGACCCTGCTGCTCGGCGGCGCCCGTTTCGTCGACGGCGTCTACGTGCTCGCCCAGGAGGAGGTGTCAGCCGCCTGATTCCCGTCAAGATGCGGAAGGGCGTTTACACACTTCTTGACGAGACCTCCCAGTCGCCCGCCGAATTCCTCACACACTTCCACACACGTTTTACCTTGATCTGCGCCGTCGCCGTTCGTAACGTCGTGGGATGGCGCTTCATGTTTCACCGTCCACCATGCGAGAGGAACTGACCGACCTCTGCCACTGGATCGCATACGGCCACGCGGTGGTCGTGGAGAGCACCGGTCGGCCGGCGGTTCTCGTGCGTCGACACCGGCCGGGAGACCGCGGCCAGCGAATCACCATCACGCGATTCCGCAGGGACCTTTATCGCGTTCTCCGCGGGGTCCCGGTGGAACCTGTGGTCGTCACGGCGACCGGAGATCCGTACTACTGGGCGGGTCCAGCCGCCCCGGATGAGCTCACCGAAACAGAGCAGGACCGGCGCGAGTGGCGCGAGTGGACGTTGGCCAGATGGTGACGCGAGGGAGGACCTCCACAAGCGGCGCCTCCGAGCGAGCGCTTCGCGGCCGGATCGGTGCGCATTTGCTTCACGCGACGCACGATTCCCGGCGCCTGACGGCGCGGGCGCGTGCGGCATTCCTGGACTCGTTCGAGCGCCAGGTCGATCCGGATGGGGTCCTGCCGGCTGACGAGCGTCGGCGGCGGGCGGCTCACGCCCGGGCGGCCCACTTCGCGCGGCTTGCCCGGCGCAGCGTCATCATTCGCGCGCAGCGCAGGAAGCGCCAGCGAGGGCGCGATCCGTGACGGCGCTGGCGCATCGGCGGCGGACTCGTCGGCAGGCTGTCTCCGGACCGCCGGGTATGGCCGGCTGGAGCGCCCTGCCGCTTCGAGATCGGCGGTTGCTCGAGTGGCTGTTCATGGGCGACGTCATCACGGCGGAGATGGCGGCGGTCATGGCCCACGGCCATCTCCGAGTCGCGCAGCGACGCCTCGCCAAACTGGTCGAGTACGGGCTGGTGCGCGGCTTTTGGGCGGCGAACTCGCAGCGACCGCGAGGCCGATATGCGTATGCCTTGACCAAGTCGGCGCGCAACGGCCTGGAGCAACTCATCTGGGACGGAGAGCTCGCCAAGCCGGACCGGGTCGAGGCACCGTCGCCGGTGATCCATCAACTCGCCACGCACGATCTTCTCGTGTCCCTGCTGCGAGCGCCAGTCGGTCGCGATGGATGCCACCTGGCCGGCTGGGCGCCGGAGCGCGCCGTCGCCCTCGCCTTCGGAGGCTACCTGCGGCCCGATGCCCTGGCGGTCATCGGCGTCGGTGATCGAGCGGTGGAGCTGTTCATCGAGCGCGACCTGGGCACCGAGCGCGGCGCAATCCTGGCGTCCAAGGCGCGCGCCTACAGCGACTTGCTGTCGAGTCACAAGGTACCGATGAATGTCGGCTTCGTGGTCGAGTCGGCAAGGCGTGCCGCCGGATTGCGACACCGCCTGAGGAGCTGGTTGGGTGAGTACGAACTGCCGGGCCACGGCAAGGCGACGTGCTGGGTGGCCGTCCGCGATGAGCTGACTGCCGATCCGTTCGGCCAGATCTGGCGCGCAGCGGACGGTCGGGCCATTTCCCCTCGCGACATGGAGTCGTTCGAGCCGCCGTGGCAGCTGCCGCCGCTCGGTCCGCTGTGCCTGCTCGAGGACCACGGACCCGAGGCGCTCGACGACCGGCTGCTGCAGGCCGTTGGCAACCTGGGGAGGGACGTGTGGTCGTAGGTCGCTTGCTGGGGTCGTATCGTGCCCCGGGCCGCGTCCCTGGCATCTCTATCGGTAACAGCCGCGACACTCGGGTGAACGGGGAGTTGGCATCCAAGCGTGCTCAGGCGCCGGTGGGTCCGAAAGGCGACATCACTGCAGTGCTCACCCCCCTCCCCCCGGGAGACGTATGCAGGGGCACCCCCATGGACGCACCTCCGCGCCATTCCTCGCGACTCTTCGCGCACTGCGCCGAAGGCCATCGCTACGCCTCACCCGTGATCCCGCTCCGACAACTTCTACAGCAGGCAGAACAGGCGACACCCGCACAGCGCATCGACCTACGCGACAGCATTGCCGCCCACGGAACCGATGCACTGCCGCTCGTGAGCACATGGCTCGCACGCGATCGCCTCGGACTGCTCGCGACGCGGCTCACTGGACACGCCGCTCGAGCTCGTCCAGCAGCTAGGCCACGTCCTTGAGCAGCTGTCCGAACTCCCCGGCGCCAGCGGTCGCGCCATCGCCGTACAGCGCCTCGTTGCGGAAGCGGCGGGCCCGGTCGAGCCGGCGCAACATCGCCCGATTCTGTTCGCCCAGCACCAGCGTGGCGCCATCGATGGCAGCGCGGTGATGACCCGGCCGGCTCGTGACCCGGTAGCCGGCCAGGTCCAGGAACCCGGCGCAGACTCGATACCCAGCCTCGTACGGCACCGCCATCGCCCGATCGCGGTCGACACCTGCCAAGAGGTTGGCGGCGAGGTCGAGATCCTTGCGCGAACGCGCCAACCAGCGGCCGACCCGCCGCCGGTCGGGCGGCTTCGGCTGCAGTAGACCCGCGGCAACGAGGTCGTCGAGGGATCGGCCGGGCATATCAGGCGTGCGCCTTGCCACCGATTAGCAGGACGCGCGGCCCGTCGAGGACCCGCTCAACGAAGAGGTCGCCCTCGCTCCGCAGCCGCTCGATCTCGTCGCGGTCGTAGCTGGTGACGTTGACGTCGCGCTTCAGGTCGCGCTCCACTCCAGCCAGCCGCTCGCTCAGATCCTCCTGCTCAACCGCACCGATAACCATGAGATCAAGGTCGCTCGTCGCGCGTTCATCCCCCCGTGCGTACGAGCCATACAGGAACGCCTCCTCGATCCCCGGCAGGTCGGCAATGGCGTCGCGGATGCGAGCTTCCACGCCGATTGTCTTCTGAACCAACGACCGGATCTCAGAGGCGATCGGGGACTGCTCGTCGACTCGATAGCGACGCGCCCGCCCGATCCGATCAGATGTCAGGATGCCGGTGCGCTCGAGCCTGTCGAGCTCCTGGCCGACGATCGTGGCCGACCAGCCGAGCTCGCGCGCCAGCTCGCGGACGTGCCGCACGAGCCCTGGCCGCGCGAAGAACGTGCGGAGGATCTGTCGCCGGACTTCGGAACCGCCGAACAGCGCCATGTCAACCATAAGGCTGACATATGTACGCCTCTAGACATACACCTGTCAACTCGCCGATCGACTCGCCGGAGGTCTTCCTTCTGGACATCATTGACTGACGCTACGGACAATGTTACCTTCCGTCTGGAGCGTCAGGAGCGACCAAGATGACCAACATCAGACTTGCACACGAAGAGCGAGAGCGTGGCTTCGTTAGCCGGCTAGCACAAGCCGTGAGCGAGCCATCGCTCCCGCTTACAGAGGCAATCCGGCGACTCGTCGGTAGGCGCCGTGCCGACCGCGAACAGATGATCAGCCTCATCGAGACGCTGGTCGAGTCGGACGACGAGCTCAGACTCGTGTCGGGGACGGTCAGCAGCCTCCTGCGCAGCAGTCTGGTCGCCGAGGACGTGAGAACGGCGCTGGCCGGCGAACCCGCGATCCTGGATGCGGACGAGGAGATGCTGACGCCAGATGACGTCCTGCGTGTCGCCAGAGTGCAGGGCGAGGCCGAGGCATCGGTCCTGCGGCACGAGATGCTCGAGGCATCCGCGCTTGCCCGCCTTCTCGGATCGACATCCGCCAACCCTCGCGAGTTCGTCCGATCACTGCGGACGCGGGGCGAGGTCGTCGGGCTTCCGCGAACCGGTGGTTATGTGTTTCCGGCGTTTCAGGTCAATGCCAGCAGACGGGAGGTCTGGCCGATCGTGGCGGAGCTCAACCGCCTCCTTGGAGCGAAGGACGACCCGTGGGCTGTCGCCTCTTGGTGGTTCACTCGCGATTCGCGCCTGAGCGCTGAGCCATACAAGCTGGTGACCGATCCCACCCGCGCCGATGACCTGCGTCGTGCGGCAGGGCGCGAGCTTGCCGCCGTCGGCTGAGCATGCCCCGAAGGCGACCGCCAAGGGACTGTCCGTCGGCGGACGGCCCGAAGATCGAAGTGCTGCGCCGCGGGACGGTCCTGTGGCGGATCCACGCCGACGGTCGCGGCCCGACAGAGTTTCGGTCGACGGAGGCGGAGCAGAAGCGCAGCGACCCCATGGCACACGGCAACGAGGGCCGCTTTGACTGCCAGCGTGGGGCATACGCCTACCTCTATCTCGCCGAGACTCGGGTGGCCGCGTTTGCGGAGGCGTTCCTGCGCGACGACGTTGTGCACGATCCGGGCGCGCGCTTCGTGCGGCGCGACAAGGTCACTCACGCAGCACTTTCGCGGATCGAGCTGACTGGTCCGCTGACTCTCGTCGATCTAAGAGGCGCCGCCGGCCTGACGCGAGTGGGGCAGGACGCCTGGCTAACCTCATCCGAGGAGGCGGACTACCCGCTCACGCAGCTGTGGGCGGCAGCGATTCGGCGATGGGTGCCGGGCGCCGACGGCCTGTGCTGGATGGCCAAGCGTGACAACGTCCACTTTGCCGCCATGCTGTTCGACGACCACGATCCCGGCTCACGGCTCCGAGGAGAGGTCGTCCGCCGATTCAGCGAGCCTGCGGGCTTCGCCTACGCGGTGAAGATGCTCGCCAGCCTGAACGTTACGGTCGCCTGAGGAGGCATCAGCACCGAGGTGGAGCGCCATGCCGATCCCTGAGCTTGGCCGCCGCTCGGCCAAGAACCAGATCCAGGCCTACTGCGAGCGCCGTGTGCCGGCCAGCGCCCGCCACCAGGTGCGCCTAGAGGCGGTCACCGAGGGCAACACCATCACCATCGTCGAGCACCGGGCGCCTTGGCGGCCCGAGTACGGGCCGGAGTGGTCGACCCGCGGGATGGTCCGCTTCCGCTACGAGCCCAAGCTCGGTGCCTGGAGCCTCTTCTGGGCCGATCGCCATGGCCGTTGGCATCGGTATGACTTCGCCCAACCATCTCTGGACGTGAGCGTGCTTCTGGCCGAGGTGGAACGCGACCCGACGTCGATCTTCTGGGGCTGACGTTCCAGCTGGCCTATCCATTAGGCTGAAGCCGCCGCGATCCGCTCCTCGTATGTCTCGATGAGATCGAACAGCTCATCGGCGGCGAACTGCCGGTCATAGTCGCCCTCGGTGATCTGTCGGACAATGCCTGCGTTGGCCAGCGCCTTCAGGCCGTCGAGAGCCCGCTGATGGCTCGCGCCAATCGCCGCCCGCACCGTGGCAGCAGACAGGATCGGCTGGGCAGGCAGGACATCGATGATGCGGGCCGCCGCTGAGTCACGCCGGGGATGCTCGGCACGAGCACGCCACTGTTCCTGCAGCCCACGTACGGCCTCGGCCAGCTCCACCGACAGGCGGGCCGCCTGCTCGCAGGCGCCGGCGAACGACGCGCACCAGGCTGCCACGCGACCGTCGCGGAAGGCGACCAAGCCGTCGACGTAGCTGCTCGGGCGTGCAGCCAGCACGATTGACACCGGAGGCACGAACCGCGGGGCGAGACCCGTTCGGCGCAGAACGACGTGGACCAAGCACCGGCCGACCCGCCCGTTGCCGTCGACGAACGGATGGATCGTCTCGAACTGCGCATGTCCGATGGCCGCCTGGGCAACTGGCGGCAGGTCGTTGCGGGCGAGGAAGGCCAGCAGGTCGGCGATAAGCCGGTCAACCTCGTGCTCGGGCGGCGGCACGAAGCGCGCGTCGAGCGGGCTGTTCAGGCGTCCGCCAATCCAGTTCTGTTCCCGTCGGAAATGGCCAGGTGTCACCCGCTCCGGCTCGCCTGCCATCAGCGTCCGATGGATCGCCAGCACGTCGTCCGCCGTCAATGGCTCGGGCCGCTCGCCGATGGCGGTCGCCTCCTCCATCGCCACCACGTTGGCGGCGACCGTCTTGGCCGTTCCCCGTGCCGCGCGAGGGTCGATGAGCGCGCGAGCCAGGTTGCGCTGGCTCAGCTCGTAACCCTCGATCCGCGAAGACGCGATCGCCTCTGAGCGCAGGAGTAAGGGCCCGATGGCCTCGAGCCCTGCGACCGAGTCGGCGGTGTTGAGCTCGATGATTGCCGCCTCTGCCCGGGCGATCGACTCGGCCGTCTCGAAGGTGATGTCGGGGTCGAGCTCGGCGATCGGATCGGGCACGAAGGCGCGGTAGGTGAACGACGCGCGAGCGCGCCGTCCGCCTGGCGCGCCCGGGTCGCCCTGCCATCGACGCTCGACTTCGTGGGGCATTGCTAACCGTCCGGTCGGTTGGCTGCATTGAACACTTGGAGTAGCGTGACTCACTAAGTGTTCACTGTCAAGGCGGTGATCTCAAGCAGTGAATGCAACATCCGCAGGTCAGCAGTTGCTGTGGGGGCTGATCGAGCGGAGGCGGTGGCATGCGGCGACGAGCCCGGTATCAGCGATTCAGCGCGCTTGACCTCGAGG
>JBBSHF010000088.1:0-7951 GCA_038253355.1 Candidatus Limnocylindria bacterium | reverse complement strand
TCGAGCTCTCCGGCAAGCGGATCGCCGACGTGGGCACCGGGATCGGCCACTACCCGATGCTGCTGGCGCGCCGCACGGGACGCACCTATGGCATCGAATCCGACCCCGCGCTGCTGGCCGTGGCGCGCGAGCGGGCGAGCGATGCGCACCAACCGAACATTCGCATCGTTGCCGGCGAGCCGACGGCGCTGCCACTGCGCGACGGGGCGGTCGACATCGTGCTGACCAGCGCGATCGACCCGCAGGACGCTTCGCGGCCGGCGATCGCCGAGGCTCTGCGCGTGCTGCGACCGGGCGGCCGGCTGGTGGTCGTCGGCTACTACGGGCGCGACGACGTGGCCAGCCTGCTTCAGCCCGAGGTCGTCGCCCATGCGCTCGACGCGACACAGCGGCGCACCGGCTGGTGGCTGCGCAACGGCTTCAAGATCAAGGTCGTGCATGCCAAGCTCGACCTGCGCGATGACGCATCGGCCCACGAACTACTACCGCTCCTGTACGGCGATCGAGGGCGAGCCTACCTGATGGGCCCGCATCGGCTGATGCTCGAGCTGAAGCTGGGTCTGTATCACCTGGCCAAAGTCTGATTTCGTTCGCCCTACCTCGTGAACCTGCTCAAAACTGGCGGGCTTGCACAGAATCCGGAAGTTCTTCTGAAAGCAGCTCGCCGATTCTGTGCAGAAGAATGCTTGCACCCGTGAAACAAGCACCTTATGATGCTGCGCGTCGAAGGCCAGGCTCTTCTCCCCCCGGAGCCTGGCCTTCGGCACGTCCGGCGCGCGATAATGCTTCAGCACACCACCACCCGCCCACAGCATGGCGCCGCGCTGCAGCGTCCGCCCGTCGACCCGTCCCGAGGAGGCACCCGATGGCCACCAGCACGCCACGCATGAAGATCACCTACTCCACCCTTTCCGCCGACAACGAGGAGCTGCAGTCGTCCTTCGACGCGGCGGTCGAGGCGGTCCGACCCCAGCTCGGCGCGTCGTACCCAATGCTGATCGGCGGCGAGGAACGCCGCGGCGCGGAAGAGTTCGAGGATCGCTCGCCGATCGACACCGCGATCGTGGTCAGCCGCTTCCCGGTCGGCACCCGCCAGGACGTCAAGGACGCCGTTACCGCCGCGCAGCAGGCCTTCCCGGCGTGGCGTGACCTCGGCTGGAAGAAGCGCATCGAGATCATGCGCCGCGCGGCCGACCTGATCAGCCAGCGGCAGTTCGAGTACGCCGCGCTGATGACCTTCGAGGTGGGCAAGAATCGGCTCGAGTCGCTCGGAGATGTCGAGGAAGCCGCCGACCTGCTGCGCTACTACAGCGACGAGATGGAGCACAACAACGGCTTCGTGCGACCGATGGGCTCGCTCTCGGACGCGGAGCACACGCGCAGCGTTCTGAAGCCGCACGGCGTATGGGCGGTGATCAGCCCGTTCAACTTCCCGATGGCGCTCTCCGGCGGCCCGTGCGCGGGCGCGCTGATCGCCGGCAACACCGTCGTGCTCAAGCCGAGCTCCGACGCGCCGCTGCTGGGCTGGAAATTCGGCGAGGCGCTGCGCGAAGCGGGCATCCCGGCTGGCGTCTTCAACTTCGTCACCGGCCCGGGCGAGACGGTGGGCGCCGAGCTGCAGGAGAACCCGGGCATCGGCGGCATGGTCTTCACCGGCAGCTACGAGGTCGGCATGAAGCTGTACAAGAGCTTCACCCGGGACTTTCCGCGCCCGATCATCACCGAGATGGGCGGTAAGAACCCGGCGATCGTGACCGCCAGCGCGGACCTCGACGAGGCCGCCGAGGGAGTCATGCGCTCATCCTTCGGCTACGACGGCCAGAAATGCAGTGCCAACTCGCGGGTCTACGTCGACAGGCGCGTCGCCGGCGCGTTCGTCGACAAGCTGGTGGCCCGCACGCGAGAGATCCAGGTCGGCGACCCGACGCGGCGCCAGAACTGGATGGGCCCGGTCATCAACGAGCGCGCACTTGCCACGTTCAGCGATGCGGTGGCCGAAGCACGTCGCGACGGAGCCACGATTCCGACCGGCGGCGAGGTGCTGCGTGACGGTGAGACGAGCCGCGGCTTCTACCCGGCGCCCACGGTGGTGACCGGCCTGCCGACGAGCCATCGGCTCTTCCACGATGAGCTGTTCGTGCCGCTCGTGGTGGTGGGCGAGGTCGACTCGCTCGACGAGGCGCTGACCCTGTCGAACGAGACCGAGTATGGCCTCACGGCGGGGATCTTCAGCCAGGACCGCGCGGAGATCGAGCACTTCCTCGACGCCATCCAGGCGGGCGTGGTGTACGTCAACCGCCGTGCCGGCGCGACCACCGGCGCGTGGCCGGGCGTGCAGAGCTTTGGCGGCTGGAAGGGCTCTGGATCGTCGGGCAAGAGCGGGCTGGGACCGTACTACGTGCAGCAGTTCATGCGCGAGCAGTCGCAGACCCTCATCGGCCAGCAGCCACCCGCCTCGTGAGCCCCAACGGCCATGAGCCGGAGACCGATATTGACGAGCTCGAAGCGGTCGTCGACTCATCGGGCTGGTTCAGCGTGCAGCTGCGCTACGCCTATCTGATCGGCTCGGCGGAGCAGCCGTACATGGTCGAGGACCGCGTGGTGCTGGTCGACGGAGAGGACGAGGAGGCAGCGCTCGGACGCGGCTTCGAGCTCGCCGCCGAGTACGAGGACGACTTCGAGACCGATGAGGGCGCCGCGGGCACCATCCGCTTCGAGGGGATCGTGGCGATCAAGGAGCTGGACGACGTTCCGGCGGCGGGCGCCGAGGTCTGGCACGAGTTCATGTCGCCGTCGGGTGCATCGGCCGATGACGACAGCGAAGCACTTCCGCCGGTCAGGCCACTCGAGATGGCGTTCCCGCGCGGCCACGACGACTGACGTGTTGGTCGCGGCGCCTCATTCACCGAAGAGTGTGAACGAGCGCAGCGGAGCCGCCACGTGATCCCTCATGCAGGTGCGAATGGCGCGGCCCCGCAAGCGGCTGCCACGCGGCCGAACGGGGCGCCCCACGCCTGCGCACATTCGCCTGTGAATCGCCGCGCGCTGCGGCTCAGATGACCTGGCGCGGCGGCGCGTACCAGGGCGTCCGGCCGCTTCTCTTCTCGCTCGACTCCGAACGCATCCATCACGCCACGCTCAGCGCGCTGCGGCTCGCCGGCTCGAACCTGCCCGGACGGGCGCTCCTGCGGCTCGCGTCCGGGTCACCTGCCAGCGGCACGGCGGTTGGACTGATGGGCCTGCGCTTCCGCAACCGCGTCGGGCTGGCCGCTGGCTTCGACAAGGATGCGGTTGCCCTCCGTGGCTGGGCGGCGCTTGGCTTCGCCTTCGCCGAGGTCGGCACGGTCACGCCGCTGTTCCAGCCCGGCAACCACCGCCCACGCCTCTTCCGCCTGGCCGATGCGGACGCACTCATCAACCGCATGGGCTTCAACAACGCCGGTACCGAAGCCGTCGCCGCGCGCCTGGCGCGCGTCCGCGCGAAGCTGCCCGATGACTTCGTGATCGGCGTCAACATCGGTCGCAACCGAACGACCCCCGAAGAGTCGGCGATCGCTGACTACGTCGCCGCTTACCGCGCGCTGGCGCCGGTGGCCGACTACGTGGCGGTCAACGTCAGCTCGCCGAACACGTCCGGTCTTCGCAGCCTCCAGGAGCCGTCGCGCCTGCGCGCCCTGCTCGCAGCGCTGGCCGGCGGGGCGCCGTCACGCCCGCTGCTCGTCAAGCTTGCTCCTGACCTGGCGCCGCCCGAGTTCGACGCGCTGGTCAGCGCGCTCGCCGACTCGCCGGCAACGGGCCTCATCCTGTCGAACACGACCATCAACCATGTCCACACCGCGGGCGGGCTCTCGGGCCGACCACTGCTGCCCGGCATGCTGGCCGCCGTCGGCCGGGCGCGGGAGCTGGTTGGCGACCGGTTGGTGCTCATCGGTTCCGGCGGAGTCTTCAGCGCCGAGGATGCGAGCGCGGCCATCAGCGCAGGCGCCGATCTCGTCCAACTGTGGACCGGCCTCGTCTACCGCGGGCCGGGACTCATCGGCGAATCGATAGCCGGCTGCTATGATCGGCGGACTTAGCCAGGGGCGCGGGCAGGACGCGCCGCTCGTTTTGCGAGTGCTACCCATGACCACCATCGAGGCCACCACCTCGCCTGCGGCTGCCCAGAACCTCGGCGCGCCGCACATCGTCACCGAGCTGCCCGGACCGAAGGCGCGCGCGCTGATCGCTCGCGATGCGGCCGTCGCCAGCCCAAGCCTGACCCGGGCCTACCCGCTCGTCGCCGACCACGGCGCCGGCTGCACCGTGACCGATGTCGACGGCAACCGCTTCCTGGACTTCGCCGCCGGCATCGCCGTGGCGAGCACCGGCCACAGCCATCCCAGGGTCGTGGCGGCCATCAAGGAGCAGGCAGACCGGCTGATCCATATCGCCGCAACCGACTTCTACGAGCCGCGCTATGTCGAGTTCATGGAACGCGTGGCATCCGTGGCGCCGTTCGAGGAGAAGGCGCGCGTCTTCGTCACCAACTCCGGGACCGAGGCGATCGAGGGCGCCATCAAGCTGGCCCGATATCACACCGGTCGCTCCGGCCTGATCGCTTTCGAGGGCGGGTTCCACGGCCGCACCATGGGCGCCCTGTCGCTCACCAACTCGAAGGTCAAGCAGCGCGCCGGCTTTGGCCCGCTGCTGCCGATGGTCCACCACTCTCCGTATCCACGCGTCCGTGCCTGGCGCGAGAACAGTGGCGGCGATGGCGCCGCCGAACTCGAAACGCTGCGCAGCACCATCTTCGGTCGGCTCATGGCACCCTCGGACGTGGCGGCCATCGTGGTCGAGCCGATCCAGGGCGAGGGTGGCTACTTCCCGGCTCCTGCCGCCTTCCTCCAAGGGCTCCGCGAGATCTGCGACGAGCACGGCATCCTGCTCATCGCCGACGAGATCCAGTCGGGCATGGGCCGTACCGGCAAGTGGTGGGCGATCGAGCATTCGGGCGTCGAGCCGGACATCATCACCACTGCCAAGGGCATCGCCTCGGGCATGCCCATCGGCGCCTTCGTGGCGCGCGAATCGGTCTGGACCTGGCCGCCCGGCGCGCACGGCTCGACCTTCGCCGGCAACCCGGTCTGCGCCGCGGCGGGACTCGCCACCATGGATCTCATCGAGGGCTCGCTGCTCGGCAATGCGGGGGCGATGGGCCAGCGGCTGCGCTCGGGCCTGGAGCAGGTTGCCGCGGACGCGCCTGCGGTCCGCGACATCCGTGGGGTGGGCCTCATGATCGGCGTCGAGTTCGACAGCCATGACACGGCGAGCACCGTGCAGGAGCAATGCTTCCAGCACGGCCTGCTGGTCCTGGAATGCGGCGAGTCGACGCTGCGCTTCAGCCCGCCACTGATCGTGGATGCGGCGGGGGTCGACAAGGCGCTCGAGATCTTCGCCGGGGCATTGCGAACCCGCTGACCGTCCGGCTCTGGCCTCTCGATTCTCAGGAGAATGTGGGTGGGCTCGAGCCGCCCTCCACGCCGGCTTTGCCCGCTCGTGTGAATCAGACTCCGCAGGAAGCATCGCTCAGGCCGCGCACATTCTTGAGGGAATGAGGGACGATGGCACGAAGAGTTGAGGCCCGCGCACATTCTTGAGGGAATGAGCCGATGACCCGGGCCGCAAAGCGGCCCCATCGGTCAACGTGGCCCATGGCGAAGCGCCGTTGGTCAGTTGAGCAGGTCTGAGAGCGAGGTCAGCAGGAATCCGCGGTCGCGCAGGCCGGGCACCATGCTGTGCAGCGCGTTCAGTGTCTCGTAGCCACCGAGGTGCATCAGCACGTTCGAGCCATCCTGGGCGGCGTTGATCACCTTGCTGGCGATCTGCGCACCGGTCGGGCCCCCCTGTGAGATTGGCTTCCAGTCAATGGTGTCGATATCCCACATGAAAGCCTTGGTGTAGCCGACCGATGCGGCCGCGTCGAGCACGAACTGGCTGTAGGAGCCGTACGGCGGGCGCCAGTACGGACGCGGGTCCTGACCGGTCTGCGCCTTGATGATGACCGCAGCCTGCGTCAGCTCATTGCGAATGAACGCGGCCGATGGCGCCCCGCCGGCGCACGGCGCGGTTGTCGGCGAGCCGAGCCCGCCGCGCACCAGGTCGCAGTGGTGCATGGTGTGGTTGCCCGCCTCGAACAGTTCGGGGTGCGCCCGCACGACGGCCATGATCTTCTGGCCCTCCGTGGTCTGTGCCATCGCGCCGGTCGGGAAGAGCGTGGCGCACACCTTGTTGGCGATCAGGAAATTCAGGATGTCGACGCCCGGGTCCAGTCGACCGCCCATATCAAAGGTGAGCGCCATGGCATGCCCGGCACTTGAGATCCTGCGGAAGACCTGCGTTGAGCCGGCGACGACGCGATTGCCGGCGCGGCAGCCCGATGCGACCGGCGGCGGCGCGGTGATTGGCTGTGGCGTGGCGGGCGGGGTCGTGGCGACCGGCGTCGGCAGCGGCGTGGCGCTCGGATCACCGGATACCATCAGCCGCCAGCCGGTCTGCAGGGTGTCGGCGTCCGCGGCGAGCGCAGGGTAGCGCGCCCCGTTCCAGGCCTGCAGCAGTGCGACTGTGGTCCCGTAGCGGCGCGCGATGGAGAAGAGCGTGTCACCCGCCTGTACCGTGTAGGTCGCCCCATTCGCGGAGGCGCCGGGCTCGGCCGTTGCGCTCGGCTCACCGGCCGATGGGCTCGGCGGGGAAGCCTCGATGGCGCTTGACAAGGCTGGCGGAGTCGCGCTGAGCAACGACGAGGCCGACGGCGACGGCGTGGCCGGATCCGCCGTGCCGCAGGCGGAGAGCACGAGGAGCGCGGCGAAGGCCACGCCGGCGAGGCGGAGAGAACGCGGCGGCATCGGCCTAGTTGGGGTTGTAACGAAGGTCGGAGGTGCTGACCGGTGGCATGGCACCCTCGGACAGGAGGCGCGACTCGCGGCGCAGCAGGTCGAGCTCGGTGCGCAGGCGGGTGGCGCCGTCGGGGAGTTCGAGCAGCTGCTGCTTGCGGGTCAGCTCGATCTGCAGCACGCCGCCCACCGCATAGCTGGCGGACAGCGGATCATCGGGCAGACGGATGGGCTTGAGGACCTCGTCGAGCGAAGTGGCCACCTTGGTGATCTCCTGCGAATCGTGGCCTACGGACGCAGCGTCGGTCACGAAACGTTTCACCGTGGCCATGTAGCCGTCGAGCGCGCCCTGCACACGCGGCAGCAGCTCGTCCGCGCCATCGCCGCTGACCTCGTGCAGCGGCGAGGCCTCCACGGTGGCGTATGCGGCACTGCGATCGATGCCGCCCAGCGCGGCGCGCGCCACGCCAACCGCGAGCAGCACCCAGCGTCCGTCGGGAAGCTCCTCGGCAGTGTGCACCTCGCAGATGGTGCCCACTCGCTGCGCGTGCGTGTCGGCGCTGCCCGACTCCTGGCCATCGGTGATCATGCTGACCACGAATCGGCCGTCGTATGGCGAGTCATCGGCGAGAACGTCACGCGCCATTGCCCGATAGCGCTCCTCGAAGATGTGCAGCGGCAGCGGCAGGTACGGGAAGGCAACGGCGTGCAGCGGGAAATACGGGAGTCGCATGAGGCCGCCATGCTGGCATGCCGTGGCACGCGAGGCAAACCGGCCGGTGTCCAGGCCAACGTGTTCCACGAGACACCGCCACGTCCCCGCCGCTACTCCTGGTCGACGAAGGTGGTGTCGATCTGCGCCCGCTGCAGCTTGCCGGAGTAGTCGATGTAGACGCTCTTCCACTCGCTGAAGAAGTCGAGCGCGGCCTGGCCCACCTCGCGGTGCCCGTTGCCGGTTGCCTTGGTGCCGCCGAACGGCAGGTGCGCCTCCGCGCCAATGGTGCCGTGGTTGACGTAGCCAAGCCCGGTGTCGAAGTCGCGGATGGAGCGGAAGGCGAGGTTGATGTCACGCGTGAAGAGCG
>JBBSHF010000087.1:0-7975 GCA_038253355.1 Candidatus Limnocylindria bacterium | reverse complement strand
GCGGCCGACTCGGCGCGGCGGCGGGTGGTTCGTCCTCGGGTCGTTCGGCCACCACGGGTCGTCTCGCCGCCCCGGATGGCAGCCAGCGCCGCTGCTGCCACCGCCGGCGATGCGTCGCGGAAGCCGAACTCGGGCTCGACCTCCTTGGCCGGCATGGGGGGCGCGCCCATGCCCTTGGCATCGGCGGCACCCTTCTCACGGCTGATGCTGGCGATCTTCATGATGTCGGTGAACTCATCGGCCACCGCCAACAGGTCGGAGCTGGTGTTTGGCCGGAAGCTGATCACCTCGCAGCGCACACCCCCGTCCTGGAGGGCGCGGATGGCCGGCGCGAAGTCACCGTCGCCGGAGACGATGACCGCGATATCCATGCGGTCCTGCAGGCGGAACAGGTCGACGACCAGCTCGATGTCGAGGTTCGCCTTGACCCGTCCGTCCCCGAACTTGCGGATGTCCTTGTGAACAACCTTGTAGCCGTTCTTGGTGAGGAAGTCGATGAACTTCCGCTGGTTTTCGTTCTCCGGATCGAGTCCGGAATAGGCATAGGCGCGAATCAGATCGCGGCCCTTGGTTGCCGCCTTCAGCAGCGCGACGTAATCCACGTCGACGTCCTGCCCGCGGGCGGAGTAGTAGAGGTTGGCGACGTCAATGAAGATCGCCACATTCTTGCTCAAGTGAGCTGTCTCCTAGATGGAATGAGATGGTGGTTGGCGCCTGGCGTCCCGGCCCGGCGCGCCGTCGGCGTTAACCGATGGCGCGGCTCAGCAGCACCCCTCGCTTCGCGAACCCGGCCTGCTTCAGCAGCGACGGTTCGGCGGATGCGAGGTGATCGGTGACCTCCACGCGCGTGCAACCCTTGTTCCGCGCCGACTTGACCAGCTGCTCGAGGATCGAGCAGCCTATCTCGCGATGGCGCGTGGCGTCAGCCTTGCCTGCGGCGGCGCTCCCTGCCCCGTCCCCGGCGGCCACGGCCAGCTCGTCGATCGCACCGACGTATGGCCCCGAACGTACAGAGGGACGGATCGAGAGGACTCCCAGACCGATCACGCGATGCTCGGACTCGGCAACGACCACGGTCGATGACGGGACATACAGCAGGCTGCGCAGCCGGTCGGAATCGTCGCGCCACGCCTCCTCGTCGGACGAGCCATCCTGCAACAGGATACGGATCGCTGGTTCGACATCGGTGAGGCGGGCGGTGCGGACGTGATACTCCAACGGAGCCTCTCGGGAGCGAAACGCAACGCGGGCGTTGCATGACGTAACCCGTGGGAGGATACCACGCCATGGGTCTCGACGCAGGCTTGGCCGATGAGCCGGCGAGCACACCGTCGCAAAAAGCCTTGCGCACGTCGGCAGGCCGCCGCTATGATGCGGCCCACCTTTCATGGGCCGCGTGCGTCTGCGCGCGCCCCCGAGCAATCCTGGAGGAAGACCGGATGCAGAAACTCTCACGATCGATCGCACTCTTGGCGGCGATGGTCCTCATCCTGGCCGCCTGCCAGGGAACCAACACCGGCAACAGCTCGGCCAGCACGGGCAGCGGCGGCGCCGGAGCAACCAAGGGCACGATCGTCATTGGCGTCGACCTGCCCCTGTCCGGCGGCGAGGCACCAAACGGCCAGCCGACGCTCAGCGGCATCAAGCTCGCCATCGAAAAGGCGAACGGCCAGGCCGGCGGCTATAAGATCGAAACCGACGTCCGCGATGACGCGGTGAACGGCACCCACAACCCGGAGCAGGGCGCCACGAACGTGCAGGCCCTCATTGCCAACGAGAACGTGATCGCCATGGTCGGCCCGTTCAACTCGAACGTCGGCAAGGCTGAGATCCCGCTGACCTCACCGGCCGGCCTGCTGCAGTGCAGCCCGGCGAACACCAACCCGAGCCTGACCAAGAAGGGCGCCGACGGCAAGTTCCTGCGTGGTGACAACCCGGTCAGCTATATCCGCGTGGCAACCACCGACGACATCCAGGGGCCGGCACTGGCCGACTACCTGTACACCACGCTGAAGAAGACCAAGGTCTTCATCGTCGACGACACCGAGACCTACGGCAAGGGGCTTGCCGACACGTTCGAGGCCAAGTTCAAGGACCTCGGCGGCACGGTCACGGCTCGCCAGGGCGTTCCAAACCCCGACGGGTCAGCTGACTACACCAGCATCCTGACCGCCGCCAAGGGCGCCGGCCCGGACTCGGTCATGTACGGCGGCGTGACTACGACCGGTGGCGCGAAGCTGCGCACCCAGATGGCCGACGTCGGCATGGGTGATCTCTCGTACATCGGCGGCGATGGCATCGTCGACGGCAGCGGCGACACCACGAGCAGCTACGTCAACCTGGCGGGTCCGGCAGCGGCCAACTCGTTCGGCAGCGTGGCAGCGACCCACGACATCCCCAACGCGGGTGACTTCGCTGCGGCGTTCAAGGCGAAGTACGCAACCGATCCGGGCGCCTACAGCGCACCGGCCTACGCCTGCACCCAGGTCATCCTGGCGGCGGTCGAGGCGGTCGCCAAGGATGCCAAGGACATGAAGGATCTTCGCGAGAAGGTTCGGGCCTACGTCACCACGGGTGGCCAGAAGTTCGACACCGCTCTCGGCCCGGTCTCGTTCGACGAGAACGGCGACTCGAGCCAGAAGGTCATCTCCTTCTACAAGACCGATATGACGGCCGCCGATGGGAAGGGCGACTGGGTCTTCGCTAGCCAGAAGGACTTCGCCGGACAGTAAGTCGAGGGCTTACCAGGGACCGGGGAGGCGCTCCCCGGTCCCGCTTCCCTTCCCACTCGGCCAGGGAGCCCACGCCCCGTGGACCTTTCGGTATTCACGCAGCAGTTCTTCAACGCCCTTTCGTTGGGCGCGATCTACGCGCTGATCGCCCTGGGCTACACGATGGTGTACGGCATCATCGAGCTCATTAACTTCGCCCACGGCGACGTCTTCATGGTCGGCGCGTTCACCGCAATGTGGCTGCTCACGGTTCCGTTCTCGCAGAGCGGGGCGATCCACAATCCCATCCTGTTGGCCGGGCTCCTGATCGTGGTCTTCGCCATCACCATGACCTTCATGGGCTTCGTGGGGATGGGGATCGAGCGCTTCGCCTACCGGCCGCTGCGCAACGCGCCGCGCCTGGCGCCGTTGCTGACCGCCATCGGCGTCTCCTTCATCCTGCAGAACATCATCCAGACCATCTTCGGCCCGTCGCCGCGGCGGACGCCGAAGGTCTTCCCCACCGACATCCGCTTCGACCTGTTCGGCGCCTCCATCTCCCTGCTGAGCATCTTCATCTTCGTGCTCACGCTTGCGCTGATCATCGGGCTGCAGACCTTCATCGGCCGCACGCGGCTGGGTCGCGCCATGCGCGCCACGGCGCAGGATCGGCAGGCCGCTCAGCTGATGGGCGTCAACATCAACCGCACCATCGCCCTGACCTTCTTCATCGGCTCGGCGCTGGCCGGTGCCGGCGGCGTGGTGTACGGCCTCTACTTCGGGCAGATCGGCTTCACGCTGGGCTTCAGCGCCGGTCTGAAGGCGTTCACCGCGGCCGTGCTGGGCGGGATCGGCAACACCACGGGCGCGGCACTCGGCGGCTTTCTCATTGGCTTCGTGGAGGTCTATTCGGGCCAGTTCGGCCTCTTCCGCTGGTCTGAGGCGATCGTCTTCGGGGTGTTGATCGTGGTCCTCGTCTTCAGGCCATCGGGCCTGCTCGGCCAGCCGCTGGGCGAGCGAGCGTGAACTCGGTGAATGGGGAGCTTCCGCAGACGGAACGGAAGCCGATGATCGACCGGGTGCGCGGCTTCCTGAACCGTGTGCGCGGCTTCCTGGGAAGACATCGGTCGCTGTCGGTGCTGCTGGGCATGACGATCGCCGGGATCGCGCTGCCGCTGATCGTGCAGGTGCCGCCGTTCAGCACCTTCCAGCAGTTCAGTTCATGGCTCAACGTCTTCACCCTGGCGGGCATCTATGTCCTGCTGGCGCTCGGCCTCAACATCGTGGTCGGGCTGGCCGGGCTGCTCGACCTGGGGTACGCCGCCTTCTTCGCCATCGGTTCGTATACCTATGCCTTCGGTGCGTCGCCAATCTCGGGCATGCACATCCCGTTCTGGCCGATGCTGCTGGTGGGCGCCGGCATGGCCGCCGTCTTCGGCGTCCTGCTGGGCGCGCCGACCCTTCGGCTGCGCGGCGACTACCTGGCCATCGTCACGCTTGGATTCGGCGAGATCGTGCCGGTCGTTTTCAAGAACTCGGATACCTACACCGGTGGCACCAACGGGATCAGCGGCATCTACAAGCCCGAGATCTTCGGCTACACATTCTCGACGATCGAGATCCTGCCCTTCTACCTGGTCATGCTGGGCATCGTGACGATCACCATGATCCTGGTGTATCGGCTGCAGGAGTCGCGTCTGGGGCGCGCGTGGATGGCCATCCGCGAGGATGAGCTGGCGGCCGCCAGCAGTGGCATCAACACCGTCACCACCAAGCTGCTGGCCTTTTCCCTCGGCGCATCGACCGCCGGACTGGCCGGCGTCCTGACGGCCTCGAAGCTGACCTTCTCAGGGCCCGATCAGTTCGTCTTCGGCGTGAGCTTCACCGTGCTGGCCATGGTCGTCCTGGGCGGGATGGGCAACAACTGGGGCGTCGCGATCGGCGCGTTCGTGCTGTTCATGATCCAGAACGTGCTGCTCAAGGGCCTCAACCAGTTCTTCGATGCGGTCCACGTCCCGATCATCAGCGACATCGACTTCGTGCAGTACCAGTTCCTGCTGTACGGCATCGCCCTGGTGCTGATGATGCTGCTCCGGCCGGAGGGCCTCTTCCCCAGCCAGCGGCGGCGGCAGGAGCTGCACACGGCGGAGAGCGGAGGTGCCGAGCTGGTCACTCCGGCCGAGGAAGCTGGGGGTGGCCTCGGGTGAGCGGCGACACACTAGCTCAGCCACTCGCGACGCGCGCGGGAGAGCGCGAGGCCGGCGTTCGGCAGGTGCTCGACGCGCAGAACGTCACCATGCAGTTCGGCGGCCTCACCGCGTTGCGCGACGTTGACCTGCAGATCCCGGCGGGCTCGATCATCAGCCTCATCGGGCCCAACGGCGCCGGCAAGACGACCTTCTTCAATATCGTGGCAGGCATCTTCGAGCCGACCAAGGGGGAGATCCTGATCGACGGCCAGCGGATGATCGGTCCGCCGAGCCGGGCGTGGGCGGAGCCGATCATCTGGGTCTTTCCATCGCTGGTGGTGCTCATCGTGGGCTGGCTGCTCAGCAAGACCATGGGCGCCGCCGCCGAGTTTCAGATTGGCGTCCTGGTCGCGTTGGGCCTGCTCATCGTCTCGCTGCTGCTGGCGATCATTCGGCCGCTGTGGTACCGCCAGCGCCTGGCCGGCATCGGCATCTTCAAGAGCGCGCAGCCGCACCACATGGTGCGCGCCGGAATAGGTCGGACCTTCCAGAACATCCGCCTCTTCCAGAACATGACCGCACGCGAGAACGTGCAGGTCGGGATGCATCTTAAGCTGCACTCCACGCCGCTGGACGCGCTGCTCGCCACGCGCCGCCAGGCTCGCGAAGAGGAGCGGTCACGCGCGCGAGCCAGCGAGCTGATGGCCATGGTCGGGCTCGCCGGACGAGAGGACGAGCTGGCGCGCAACCTGCCGTACGGAGATCAGCGGCGGCTGGAGCTCGCCCGCGCGCTGGGCAACGATCCAAAGCTGCTGCTGCTCGACGAGCCGACCGCGGGCATGAACCCGCGAGAGACCACGGGGATGACCACGCTGATCGGTCGGCTGCGCCAGGAGCTGAACCTGGCGATCCTGCTCATCGAGCACGACATGCACGTGGTGATGGGGATCAGCGACCGGATCACGGTTCTCGACCACGGCGAGCAGATCGCCGAGGGAACGCCAGAGGAGATCCGCCGCAACCCGAAGGTGATCGAAGCCTACCTGGGAGCGCCCGAATGAGCGAGGCTGGCATGGCGAACCGGACGAATGGCAATCCGCGGACGACCCGTGCGGGCGGCAGTGACGACGGCCACGCCGGGCCAGCCGCCTCGGAGGAGATCCTGCGCCTCGACGACGTTCACACCTATTACGGCCACATCCACGCCCTCAAGGGCATCAGCCTGTACGTGCAGCGGGCCGAGATCGTGACCCTCATCGGCTCGAACGGTGCCGGCAAGACCACGACGTTGAAGACGATCAGCGGACTGCTCAGGGCGCGCAAGGGAAAGATCGTCTTCGACGACAAGGACATCTCCAGCGTCGAGGCCTACCAACTCGTGTCGCGCGGCATCGGGCACGCACCCGAGGCACGCCGCATCTTCTCGCGACTGACCGTGGTCGAGAACCTGCAGATGGGCGGCTTCACGCGCAGACCGGCGGAGATCCGCGAGGAGCTCGGCCGGGTGATGGGGCTCTTCCCGCGGCTCAAGGAACGGCAGCATCAGAAGGGCGGCACGCTCTCCGGCGGCGAGCAGCAGATGCTGGCCATCGGTCGCGCGATGATGTCGCGGCCCAAGCTGCTCCTGCTCGACGAGCCGTCGCTCGGCCTGGCGCCGATCCTGGTGCAGCAGATCTTCTCGATCATCAAGGAGATCAACGCGCAGGGCACGACCATCCTGCTGGTCGAGCAGAACGCCCTGCAGGCGCTCAAGGTCGCGGATCGCGGCTACGTGCTGCAGACGGGCAACATCCTCCTGGCCGATACCGCCGCCAACCTGGCCGCCAACGAGCAGGTCCGACAGGCCTACCTGGGCGAGATCTAGACCGGGAGACCGATGTCCAACGATCCGCGCCCGCCACGCCGCTCGCCTCGCGACTACCGGCCCGATCTCCGCCCGATGCTGATCCTGGTGGTGCTGCTGATCGTGGTGGTGCTGGCCTGGCTCTTCATCAGCCCCCTGGTGCTGCCACCGGCGCGCTGACTCCGGGGCTGAGCGCTCAGCTGCTGCGGCGCGCTCCGAAGCCGGTTCCGGCGCCGTACAGCAGCAGGCCAACGCCCACCGCCGCCACCGCCAGGCCGGGCGACTGCTGCGGCAGCGGCAGGTAGCCGACCGACCACAGCTCATAGGCACGCAAGCCCAGGGCGGCGCCGGCCACCAGGCCGAGCAGCAGGTACACGAGCGGGGCATCCAGGATGAACCCCCATCGGCCGCGCATGTAGCCGATATCGAGCAGCACCAGCGTCGCCAGCGCCGCGCCGTAGATCACCAGCCCGGGCCCCTCGAGGCCGATGCCGGTCGCGGCCGGCACCGCCACGCCGCTCACCGATTCGCCGCCGGCGTGCCACCACGGCAGGAAGCCGGCGACGATCATCAGCAGGCTGCCGAGCAGGATCAGGAAGCGGAAGCGGCCGCCGGATCGGTCGCCCATGGGTCTAGGCCTCCGGCGGAGCGGCGCCGTACACGGATGGTCGCAGTACCCCCACATAGGGCAGGTTGCGGTAGCGCTCGTCGTAGTCCAGGCCGTAGCCGATGACGAATCGGTCCGGAATCGTGAACCCGCGATATCCGATCTCGATCTCCGCCAGCCGGCGCGCCGGCTTGTCGAGCAGGCAGCACACGCTGATGGAGGATGGGTTGCGCTCGCCGAGGTAACGGAGCAGGTAGTTCAGCGTCAGCCCGGTGTCGATGATGTCCTCGACCACGATCACCTCGCGCCCCTCGATCGATCGTGAGAGGTCCTTGAGAATGCGTACCTGGCCGCTCGTCTCGGTGCCGGACCCGTAGCTCGACACCTCCATCAGGTCGACCGAGAGCGGAATGTCCATGGATCGGATCAGGTCGGCCAGAAAGACGATCGAGCCTTTCAGCACGCTCACCAGCACCGGGTCCCTCCCGGCGAAGTCGGCGCTCAGCTGCCGACCGAGCTCGGCGACACGCGCCTGCAGCTGCTCGGAGGAGAGGAGCACCTCTTCGACGTCGTCGTGCACGGTGCGCAGCGGAGCCTGGTTCACGAGCGCGCCCCGACGCCGTTG
>JBBSHF010000086.1:0-8038 GCA_038253355.1 Candidatus Limnocylindria bacterium | reverse complement strand
TGGTACCCCCTGCCTGGCTCGTGGACTGCTGAGTCCGGCGCATTGTCGCACCTTGACACGGACAGAGTGGCAGCCGTAGACTCCCGCGGCGGTTTGTGTGACCTCTTGGTCGCCGACGCTTGGCGAAACCTCTCACCATCGAGGACTGAAACGATACTCATGAATCTCCTCATCAGCGCCTTCGTGCGTCTGACGACGCCGCCTCTGCGTGGCGGTGTTGTCGGGAGATCTGCGCCCACTTCAAGCTGATGCCATGGCGGCAGGGCCGCCAAGCAGACGCCAACCGTGGGCCGGATCGGGTCCACGGTTTTTTGTTGCCCTCACGGGCACTGAGCCGCGGACCGCGCGAAGGTCTCGCGGCTCATTTCGTCTGCTGATCGACCAATCCACGAGGAACCAGACATGACCGGCGTACTGGAACAACCGAAGATCGATGGGGTGACGCAGTCCGTCTTCACGTCCGCCACGCGCCCGGGCATCGACGTCGAGGGTGTGCCGGCGCTGCTCATCGACCATGTCACCAAGCGGTTTGTGGTCGGTCGCAAGCGCAAGCCGGTCACCGCCGTCAACGACATCTCGCTGCGCATTCGACGGGGTGAGATCTACGGTGTGCTGGGTGCGAACGGCAGCGGCAAGTCGACCCTGATCCGCCTGGTGAGCACGCTGCTCACCCTCGATGCCGGACGGGTCGAAGTGTTCGGCCACGACATCGAGCGCGACGAGATGGCGGTCAAGCGGCTCATCAACCGGGTGAGCGTGGATGCGGCCTTCTTCAAGAAGCTCAGCCCGCACGAGAACCTGACCTACGCTGCGCGTCTGTACGGCATGGACGCGCGATGGGCGAAGGTCGAGGCGGTGCGGATCCTGGCGCGGCTGGGGATTGGGGAGAAGCGACTCGGTCGTCCGCTGGAGCAGATGAGCCGCGGCATGCAGCAGAAGGTCGCCATCGCGCGGGCGCTGCTGACGAGCCCGATGCTGCTGCTCCTGGACGAGCCGACGACCGGCCTCGACCCGCGCTCGAAGCTGGACGTGCAGTCGTTCATCGAGGAGCTGCGCGACAGCCATGACGCGACGATGGTGCTGACCACCCACGACCTTGACGAGGCCGATCGGCTGTGCGATCGGATCGCGCTGATCAACGACGGACGGCTGGTCGCCGACGACACGCCTGCTGGACTGAAGGCCATGGTTGCCGAGCACTACGGCCTGCCGCCGACGCTGGAGAGCGTGTTCATGACGTTCACCGGGCGGTCGCTCGATGACGACATCGGTGAAGACGACAACAACAACGAAGACAACAACGAATGAGAAAGGAGGTGAGAACCATGATGAACCTGCCGAACCCGCAGGACCTGCTGCGTGCCAACGAGGAGCACGTGACGCAACTGCGCCACGAGATCCACGGACGGCGCGGCCAGCAACCGCGCCGCACGCTGCGACGCTGGGTCGGACGTCAGATGGTGCGCTGGGGAGCGCGCCTGGCGTCGGATCCAACGCTCAAGCCGGCTCGATCCCTCTGAGAGAAGGGACCGAGTCGGCCGACATTAGAGACCGATGGGAGCGTTCGATATGACGTTGATGGCCCGTGAGATGAAGGCAAGCTTTGCCTTCGTCGAGCGTAATTTCAATCTGACCAAGCGATACTGGGGCTGGGAGGTCGCCTTCCTGGTGTACGCCGTGGCCGGCGCGCTCGCCGTGTCGCTGATCGGCCGCGACCAGGGCAACGACCGCCTGCTGCTGACCTTGGTCATTGGCGCCATCTTCTGGAACTACCTGTCGGTCGTCTTCAGCTTCATTGCCGAGACGGTCGCCTGGGAGCGCTGGGAGGGGACCCTGGAGTACACCTTCATGGCTCCGGTGCGCCGCTACACCCAGATGCTCGGCTCGACGGTGTACGCGGTCGCCTACGGCATCGTGCACACCGTGGTCGTGCTGGTGGTGCTCTCGCTCTTCTTCGAGCTCGACCTGTCACACGCCAACTTCGCGACGGCGGCGATCTTCATGGTCCTCGGCTCGGTGAGCTTCATCGGCATCGGGATCATGACCGCCATCCTGCCGCTGATGTACGTGGAGCGCGGTGCGCAGATGACCTTCGTGCTGCAGTCGGTGCTGCTGCTCATCAGCGGCGTCTACTACAGCGTCGACGTGCTGCCCCGATGGATGCAGGTCCTCTCGAACTTCTCCCCGGCGACCTACGTGCTCGAAGGGGTGCGCGCCGGGCTGATCGAGGGCGCCGGGGTCGGCTCGCTGCTCGGTGACGTCTGGCCGCTGCTGCTGATGGGGATCGTGTTCATCCCCCTCGGCCTGTGGGCCTTCGGCCGTGCCGAGCGCTACGCCAAGCGCACCGGAAAGCTGAAGCGCGTCGGATGAGCACGGCACGTTCCACCACGGATCACCCCGATCACCCCGACCATGAGGACCAGCAACCGATGAATCTCACGACTGTTCATGCGCCGGCGATAGCGGGGCTGGCCTTTCGATCTGTGCGCAGCGACGACGTGGCGGCGATGGCTCGCATCGCCAACCGCTGCAACGAGGCGGATGGGCTTGACGAGCGTCACAGCGCCCGTGAGATCGCCGGCTGGCTGTTGAAGGGGACGCCGCAGTACGACCCGGCGGTCGACCTGCTGATCGCGACCGTCCGCGAGCAGCCGATCGCCTTCACCTGGCTGAACTGGGTGATCACGACCGCTGGCATCCGAGAGTATCGGCTCGGCGGGTGGGTCGATCCCGACTGGGTGCGTCGTGGCATCGGCCGCGCGCTGCTGGAGTGGACCGAGCGTCGTGCCGCCGACCTGGCGCGCCCCCACGGCGGTTCCGAACCCCTCATGCTCGGGACGTGGACAGGCGACAAGCGAGTCGCCAAGACGGCCATGATCGAGCGCGCCGGATATCGGCCGGCTCGCTGGTTCTTCGAGATGATCCATGCGCCGTTGGGCGCGGTCGAGCTGCCGCGGATGCCCGACGGGCTCGAGATTCGGCCCGTGACCCCCGACCAGCAGCGCGCCGTGTGGGACGCCGATGTGGAGGCCTTCAGGGATCACTGGGGCGGCTTCGACGATTCGGACGAGTCGTATCGGAACTTCCTCGACGACCCGAACTTCAACCCGGACCTGTTCGTGGTGGCCTGGGATGGCGACCAGGTGGCGGGCGCGGTACTCAACGCCATCAGTGTCGACGAGAACCAGGCCATGCACCGGCAGCGGGGATGGCTCGAGTCCGTCTTCGTGCGCCGCCCGTGGAGGCGCCGCGGCCTGGCTGCCGCGCTCGTGGCGCGCAGCCTCGTGCTGCTGCGCGAGACCGGCATGACCGAAGCGATGCTGGGAGTCGACGCCGACAACCCCAGCGGCGCGCTGCATCTATATGAGAATGCCGGCTTCGTGGTGCACCACCGCGGCGTCGCGTATCGCAAGCCGCTCGAGCTCGACGGGGATCAAGGTGAGGCAGCCGCCGGCGGAAGCTGAACGTAGTGGATCTGACCCCCGATCCCGGTGAAGTCGGGCGCCGAAATCCAGACGAGCATGTCCCCGGCGATGCCCGGTCGCATGAACCCGGCTGGTCCGTCGGGATCTGCCCGCTCGACGGACACCCCCGACCTGAGCCCGAGATCGTATACGCTCAGATTCGACCAGTTCTCAGGCTCCGCGACGACAAATCGATTGCCGATCGAGGGCGCGACGTATTCGGTATCGCCCGCCTGCGTCCCAAAGTCGAGGCGCTCCAGAGAGCTATCGCCAAGGGAATAGCGCATGACCTGTCCCCAGTTGTTCATGTTGAAGCTGCGTGGGGCACTCTTCCAGGCGACGGTGGCGCCGCGGATCACCGGCATGGATGCCTCGCCGTCGCGGTCAAGCCGCCGTGGTGGGTCAGTGGGGCGCTGCAGATCACGCAGGTACGCATGGCGCTCGCCATGCTGTCGATCGTTCGTGTACTCCACGGTGCCGTAGACCAGCCGGGTGCCGTCGAGGGACGGGTACCAGTACTCGGTGTCTGCGAAGTTCGATGACGACAGCACGGTCGACTTCAATGTGTGCAGGTCCATTGCCACCAGCTCGCTGATCACGCGGGCTCCCTCAAATCTCTGGATTGCATAGGTGAGCATGTCATCGCTGAGTGTTGGCTGCGGGAGAACGCCGCGTCGGGTGACTGGTCGACGTTCGGAGGCGAGCTTCATGGGTCGAGCGCCCGGTTTTGGCACGTACCAGAAGGTGAATGTGACAAAGCCGTGGACCTCAGGGCCCACCGCTGAAAATGCGTAATGATCTCCATGCGAGGCGAGAAGCTGGATGCCTGAGGCGCGGTCCGGACCGCGAAATACGAGCTCGACGTGCTTGGCAGCGGGCTTCCATCGGTAGATGTCCGGACTTGTGTCGCCCTTAGCTTCACCAGTCGCCCACGAGACGTAGACACCGTCGGTCACGAGCGCGCCGGGGATGAGGTCGGTGGGAACCCGTTCCACGCGGAGCACCATCCGAGGGGCGTCGGTTCCGGTCTGACTCCCGACAGCCGAGACCGTTGGAGCGGGTGTCGCGGTCGGCGACCCGCGATGATCGGTCGTGGGTTGTGGGGCCGGGCTACAGGCCACGAGGAGCAGCGCCGCGGCACTCGCGGCGCCGCGGCTCAGCATGCTGCTCATCATCCGCCTACCAGACCACGCGGGCGGTGTGCCAGATGTTCAGCTGCCACATCTTCAAGCTCGAGTCGGAGTACGATCCGGTGCCGCCACCTTGTGCGCCAGACGAATCGTTGTACAGCGCCTGCGGCCCGTCAGTCCCGTTCCACAGCCCGTTGTAGCCCCGAATGGCCACCCAGTGCACGACCACGGCATTGCCGACGATGGGCCTCCAGCTGATGAGGCGTCGCGAATTGCTGGTCATCTTCACCGGCGTGCCGAAGGCCATCTTCCACTGGTACGTGTCGGTGATGATCTTGGAATGCCACTCCGAGCCCGTCCCGGTGCTCACGACGGCGTACGCGAAGCCACTTGGCAGCCTGGCAAGCTCGTTCAGGCCATTCGTGAGCATGTAGGCGTTGGTCCCGCCGATGGTGTTGGTGTTCTCCCACCTGACCTTGGCGGCGTTGTACCACAGGAGCCGTGTGGCGATGTACGACTGACGCCGGTAGTTGGAGGGCAGCGCCTCGCCATCGGTATTGCTGCTGTAGAAGCCGCGCGAGCGATTGATGATCACCTGCGCGGTCGCCGGACCGCAGTAGAAGTTGTTGTTCTGGCGTCGTGCGTACGTGCCCAGCGCGTAGCTCGTCGGCACGTAGACGCAGCTACTGGTGGTGCTCGTCGCGTCCGTTCCCGGCGAGTTCGCGCAGAACGAGTTGGGGCTCACGCCGCTGCCAGACGAGCCGGAGGATGCCTCCACCTCGCTCGCCATGGCGAGCTTTGCGTCGATCACTGCCTGCTCCTCGGCCGTGGGCGGGATCCACGGCTCATCGGCCGGCGGACCGCCTCCGATGATGTGCGTTCCGGTCGGCTTCGCGGCGAAGGCCGGGCTGGCGACGGATGCGACGGCGAGCGTCGCGAGCGCCAGTGCGATAACGCGTCGAATGGCCATTGGTTTCCTCCCCTGATGTTGCTCACGCCTTCCGTTGGCGCCGACGGCATGCTACGCACGGGCGCTTACCAGCCGATTGCGCGGGCGCTTACCAGCCGGTCGGGAGGAAATGAGACGGGAGTCGGAGCCGTGACTCGGGCCCTGCGGCGTCTGGCCTTGAGTCGCGGACAGCCGACGGCGAAACGACAACATCCGCACAGCCTAGCGAGAGCCGCTTACCAGCCACTTACTGACCGCGGTCAACGTCTCCGGCGGCCAGGGCGGCGCCGCGCACTTCACGGTAGAACTCCACGATCTGCTCCGACACGCGGTCCCATGAGTACTCGGGTGCTCGCTGGCGGCCAGCATCGCCGAGTCGATGCCGCAGGTCGGCATCGGTCGCCAGGGTGTAGAGCGCCGCGGCCAGCGCGCGCGGATTGCGCGGCTCGGCCAGGAGCCCCTGCACGCCGCGCTGCACGACCTGCTTGTAGCCATGGATGTCGGAGGCCACGATCGGCACGCCGGCGGCCATTGCCTCGAGCAGGACCACGCCGAAGCTCTCCTGTCCGGTGGCCGGGGCGCAGAAGATATCGGCCGATGCGAAGTAGCGCGCCTTCTGCTCGTCGGTCACCCGGCCCAGGAACTCCACGTCGCGGATGCCGCGCAAGCCGACGTAGCGACGATATTCGCGCAGCTTGGCGCCGGCCCCAACGACCAGCAGCCGGGCGTCGACGTGGCGTTTGCGCAGCCGATGGTAGGCCTTCAGGAGATGGATCAGCCCTTTGCGCTCCTCCAGGCGGCCCAGGAAGAGGATGTTGAGCGTCCCGTCGCGCAGCTCGTCGTAGGGCTCCGCCGAGGTGAATCGGTCGAGGTCGACGCCATTGGGAATGATCCGATACTCGCCGGGAAAGTAGCGGCTGATGAAGTGGCGCGCGGCGCCGCTGACCGCGATGCGGCCGTGCAGCCGCGAGGCAAGGGTGCCTGCAAAGTGCCTGCCGATCCAGTAGGACGGGCTGAAGCCACCGAAGGCGTGGAACGTCGCGACGTTCACCGTCCGCGATGCCTCCAGAACGGTCGGGGAAAGGAACGGCACGAACGGCTCGTGGAAATGCAGGATGTCGAACCGATGCTCCTCGAGCACCTCGCGCGCCTGCTGCTTGAAGCGCCAACCGAGGGTCACGCGCCCGACGCTGCCGTTGGCGGGAAAGGCCCAGCCGGTGCCCAGCCGCAGGATGTGGCCTTCGTCCTCGCGTTCCTTGCCGTACTTGCTGGTGATGATCCAGACGTCGTGGCCCATCCGCCGCATGGCGTCGTAGGTGAAGCGCACGTGCTCGTTGACCCCACCGGGGTGCGGGTAGCCGTACGGGCTCACGATCCCGATCTTCAGCGGCGCAGGTTCGAGCTCGGTCATCGCCACTCTCCCGTCGGCCGCAGCATGTGCCGCACATGCCGCGCCTTGGCGGCGAGCTGGCGCCGGTAGACCGACAGGTTGTGAGCATGGCTCCAGAACGTGCCCTCCGCCGTGGTCGAGCCGACGGCGATCGCCTCGCGATAGTCACCGGCCCGCGCGCCGGGGAACCAGGTCCAGGCCGTGCCGATCCCTTCCAGGACGTGCGCGTCGGAGTTGCCGACCTCCGGCAGGCTGAGAAGCTCGTCATTGAGCTGACGGCGCGCCACATCGCGGACGCGACCGGCGGTGCTCGGGTTGACAACCTCGATGGCGTCGAGGCGGTGGGCGGGATCGGGGTCCACATGCAGGAAACGCAGGCTGCTCGCGCCGATGCTCGGGATGAGCATGGCCATGGGATGCGCGGCGATCGCGACCCCGCCCTGGGCGTGCACCCGTTCAAGGGTCTCCGGCAGCGGCCGCAGCGCTGGCACGCGCTCGTCGAGGAAGAGTGCCAGCAGATGGCCGCGCCGCGTCGTGATCTCCTCGCCGATCACCAGGTCGAACGAGTAGTTGCCCGCCGCGTGCAGCTCGCAGGCGCGCCGCGCCCCGTCGATGCGCTCATGGTCGGTGATGGCGATCAGGTCGAGGTCGGTCTCACGCTCCACATGGTCGAGCAGCTCGCGCAGCGTGGCGGTGCCATCGGAATAGAGCGTGTGAAGGTGCATGTCGGCCTTGCCGCGCTGCCCGCCGTTCCGCGGTCCGCCGCCGGTGCCCCGAGCCGTCGAGACGACTGATGCGCTCACGCGGTCGTCTCCTTCCAGAAGGGCTGGAATGCCCCGAACCACTGGTCGGGCGCTTCGGCGATGTCGTGCTCCATGCGCTCGACCATGCGGCGGGTGAGCGCCTCGATGTCGTCGCGACGATTGCCACTCGCTCGCCACTCGATCATTTCACCGCTCACCGTGAAGCGTTCCGGCCCGATGCGCAGCGAGCAGCCGACGATGAGCGTGGCATTGGTGAGGACGGCAAGCGTGGCCGGACCCAGCGGCGCGCTGGTGAGGTGGCCGAAGAAAGTGACCGGCAATCCGTCACCGGACAGGTCGCG
>JBBSHF010000085.1:0-8113 GCA_038253355.1 Candidatus Limnocylindria bacterium | reverse complement strand
GTGGACCCTTATCGGCGGTGGCGACGGATTGCAGCACCAACCTGGCCGATAAGGGGCCGACATCGGCGCATTAGCGACCGCAGATGCTCAAAGCCGAGCATTCCCGCAGATAAGACGCCCGGCGCGGACCATTACGTGCGCGAACGCGGCGCGCCGGCGATTCGGCGCGGCTGTCCACCTGACGCTTCACCAAGCCGGTGGATTGGTGATGCCGGCCATGGGTGAGCTGTCTCGGCACGTTCCTTGCGTGACGTCCTTGCTGCCAGCCCAAGGAAACGGTCGTGCATGTCCATCACATCCTGATCGTCGACGATGACCAAGACATTCGTGAGGTGCTCGCCGAATTCCTCACCGCAGAGGGCCACTGTTCGTCGCCCGCGACGAACGGCGTGGATGCCCTGGCGCAACTGCATGCTGGCCTGCGGCCCTGCCTGATCCTCCTGGACCTGCTCATGCCGCGCATGACCGGCTGGCAATTCGCCGAGCACCTCGCCAGCTCCGCGACACTCGCCGAAATTCCGTACCTCGTCCTCTCCGCAGAGCGCCCGCAGATGCGTGATCACGAGCGCTTCTCGCGTAGTCCGCGGCTGACAAAGCCGGTCCACCTGACGGAGTTGATGGACGCGATTGACGTGGGCTGCGCAGCCGTGGCAGCGGGGTAGGCACCGACCCGGAGCGGTGGACGGCGGCCTGTTGGCATGACGCGTCTCGCCGGCTTTCATCGACTCGATAGTTGCAGCCCAATGCCGAGCTCGTCCTCGGCTGCCACCAACGCCTCGCTCACCCGATTGCCGGGTTTGGGGCGTCTATCTGATAGCAATGCGTCGGAAAGGACTCGAGGCTGCAAGCCCAGCTGGCTGCCGATCTTCGAGCCCATCGGTCAGGAGTGATTGCGGATCTGCTGGCGACGGTCGGCCGCGAGCTTCAGGGCGTCGCGTACCTGATCCTGCGTGATCAATCCGACGCGGAGGAGATCATGATCGACACGCTCGTGACTGCCTGGCGCAAGTCCGGAACCCTGCGCGATGACGCCGCGCTGCGGACGTGGCTGCTGCGGATCACGACACGTCTGGCGTTGTCGCGTCGTCGACGCAGGCACCCGACGGACACCCTCGACCTGTCGCAGCAGCTCGCCGCGCCGCTCGCTGACGGGCCGTCTGCCGATCGTCTGGCCGTGGCCGAGGCGATGACCGCATTGCCGGCGCAGATGCGCGCGGCGATTGCGCTGCACCATGTCGTGGGCCTGAGTGTTCCACAGATTGCCGATGCGCTCGGAAAGAGCCCAAATACCGTGAAGAGTCAACTGCGCGAAGGCCTGGCGCGGCTGCGCACGGCACTGGAGGTTCCCTCTGCGGCCGAGATCAGCGGGAGGCAGACCCATGCCCGACGAGCTTGATCACCGAGTTCGGATGGCGCTGCTGGTCGAGGTCGCGGGTCTGCCGTTGAACGTCACCGAGCGCGTGGTCGAGGAGCGCATCGGTCGCGGGCGCGGGCTTCCGCGGGCTGCGGCGTACGCATTGGCCGCAGCGAGCGCGCTCGTGGTGGTTGGCGTCGCCGTGGCGCTGGGGCCGGGTCACGGGCAGATGGGCCAGCTGGGATGGTGGTCGGCGGGCGCCAGTCCGCCGCTTGGGACCGAGATCCCGATCGGCGGCGCACGCGCAACCATCGTTCGGGAAAACCTGGAGGCCGCCCGCCGGCTGATGCCCGGTGGACTGATTGAGCCCGGCTGGTTGCCGGCGGGCTACGTCCTGACGAACGCGGAGTACGACCGCCCGGGTACCAGCGGACCGATCGCGTCGGTCGATCTCTCGTACGCCGGGCCAGGCTCGGGCGCGACCGGGGATGTGCATATCTGGCAGACGGTGGCGCGCGATCTCGGCACCAAGGGTCCGGTTGGGGTTGGGGTGTCCGTGCCGCTGGATGGCGTCACCTGGAGCCTGGCCACCTTGCGGGGCGGGCTCGCACTGAGCGCGCGAACGGCCGACGGCCGAACGATCAGCCTCGATGGCGACCTTGGGCGCGACGCGATGGAGCGCATCGCGGCCTCTCTCGCCGTTCGGCCTCGATGACCGACGCCCGACCTCGACGGATGTCGGGCCACCACTACTCACCTCTGTGAACGCCACGCGATCCAGTCTGGACAGTAACGCGCGCTCACCGGCTGGCATGGCACGTGCAAACACCATCGGCCTGAGCACGCAGACAAAGGAGAGGCCATGTTCGGCTTGGGGATCATCGGAACGATCATCTTGATTCTGATCATCCTGTGGATTCTCGGAGTCATCCGGACCTGAGCTGTCGGCACGCACCGGCCGCTCTTCGCTTTGCCCCATGACACCCATTCCAGCATCTGGTTCGAGGGTGACCCCAGCGGAGCGCGCTACCAGGATTGGGCCTCTTTCAGCGCGCGCTCGGTGGCTCGCTGACTTGCCTCCGCCTTCAGGCGGGCACGGTGGCGCTGCAGGATGGTGGCCGCTGCCTCCTCGATGTCATCGGTCAGGGTGAACAGCTCGAGGTCAGGCGCCGAGACCTTGCCTTCGGCGAGCGGCTGGGCACGGACCCAGTCGATCAGGCCCTTCCAGTAGTCGCGGCCGAAGAGCACGACCGGGAAATGCTCGACCTTGCCGGTCTGGATCAGGGTCAGCGACTCGAATAGCTCGTCGAGTGTGCCGAAGCCGCCGGGGAAGATGCAGAACGCTTCGGCGTACTTCATGAACATCGTCTTGCGCACGAAGAAGTAGCGAAACTCCATCCCCAGGTCCACGTATTCGTTGAGGCCCTGCTCGAAGGGCAGCTCGATGTTGCAGCCGATGGACAGGCCGCCGGCATCCTTGGCGCCGCGGTTCGCCGCCTCCATGATCCCCGGTCCGCCGCCGGTGATGATCGCGAAGCCGTCCCTGACGAGGCGCTGCGCCAGCTTGCGGGCGAGCTTGTATTGCGGGTCGCTGCGAGGGACGCGTGCGGATCCGAAGACGGTGACCGCCGGGCCGACGGTGGCCAGCGCGTCGAACCCCTCCACGAACTCGCCCAGGATGCGCAGCGCACGCCAGGTATCGGTGTGCAGAAAGTCGATGTCCGCCGATTCCTGCAGGAGTCGCTGGTCCTCGGTCGGCCGCTTCTGCGGCCCGCGCATGACCACCGGTCCGCTGCGGCGTCTGGCCTTGTCCTCGTTGCGAGCTGGCATCGGGAATCCTCGTATCGGGTGACCTCGAGCCTTTGTCGAGGCTCGACAGGATCAGACTCGGATGCTAGGGTGAGCGTTCGTCCCGCCGCTGCGAGCGGATGTGCTCGTCAGCAAGCCGCAGGCCTCGGCAGCCGCCGTTGGGCCGGGATGGACCGATCACCGCTACGCGAGGATTCTATTGCTCGACCTGCTGCGGCGTGTCGCCGTCCTGATCATGGTCAGCGCTGCGGGGATCGGTCTGCTGGCGCCCCTTGCCGCCCGCTCCGCCGCTGCTGTCAGTCCCCAGACCGTGCACCTGCTCGACGCGGTCGATTCCACCGCGATCTCCGCGCCCCGCAGCCTTCTCGCCGGTCGTGAGCGTTCCGCCGATCTGAGCCTGCTGGGCCGCTCCGCGGTGCTGGTTGCCGAGTCCGTCGCCGTCGGTCCCCTTGTCGTTCCGGTACCACCGGCCATCGCGCTCGAGGCCCGTTTCGAGGTCATTCCCACCCCCACCCCCACACCTGCTCCCGCGCCGCGATCCAGGGTTGCGGGTCCATTGGTCAGCGGAAACGTCTGGGATCTGCTGGCGAGGTGCGAGTCCGGCGGTAACTGGTCGATCAACACCGGCAACGGCTACTACGGCGGCCTGCAGTTCGGCCTGGGGACCTGGGCCAACTACGGCGGTCTGAGCTACGCGCCGCGGCCGGACCTGGCGACGCGCCAAGAGCAGATCACCGTCGCCGAACGGCTGCGCGCCGCCCGTGGCTGGGCGCCGTGGCCGGCCTGCAGCTTGAAGCTCGGCCTGCGCTAGATGGCGACCGCTGCTTGACATGCTGCGGCGCATCACCGTCCTGACCATTCTGAGCGCCGCGGGGATCGGCCTTCTCGCGCCACTCACCGCGCGCTCCGCGACGTCGGTCAGTCCGCAGACCGTGCGGTTGCTCGCCGCCGTCGATGCGGGTCCTGCCTGGCCGCGCAGCCCACTTGCCGGACGCGAACGATCCGCTGCGCTGAGCCTGGCCGAAGTCGCCGCCCCGATCAGGGCCGAGGCCATGGCGCTGCCTGCGGATGCACCGCGCGCTCCCGCCAGCCTGACCGTCGTCGCGGTCTTCAGACCGACCGCGACGACCGCGTCTTCTCGCGCCATCGCTCCTCGCACCGCGGCTCCGCCGATCAGCGGCGCCACGGTCAGCGGCAAGGCGACCTACTACTGCTGCACCCGGGGATATCGGGGTCAGGCGGTCGTGGCGCTGCCCGGCGCGCTCGGCGGGCACTACCATGCGCCGCCGGCGAGCCGTTACGTCACCATCTGCGCGGACCGCTGCGCCCGCTTTCCGGTGGTCGACTACTGCGCCTGCGCTTGGGGCACCGCCAGCCAGAAGGTCGCGGATCTCTCTCCGGAGGCGTGGGCCGCGATCAGCGACCTCGATCGTCACCTCGCGGGCGTGGTGCAGGTGACGGTCCACCTCGGATAGCTCCGTCGCCCGCCGCGCCTCCGGAGTCGCTGCGGACGGGTGGAGTAGCATCGGGCCATGCTGCAGCCGGTGCGCGTGGGACATGTCGTGCTCAAGGTGCGTGACCTCGACCGATCGCTGGTTTTCTATCGTGACCTGCTCGGCTTCCGGGTGGCCAGCGAGATGAGCAACGTGATGATCTTCCTGACCGCCACCGGCGAGAACCACCACGACCTCGCCCTGCTGCGGGTGGGCGACCAGGCGCCGTCGCCGCTGCCGACCGCCGTGGGCCTCTACCACGTCGCGATTCAGCTCGCAGACTGGGAGGCCGTGCAGCAGGCCCACGTGCTGCTGGGCGAGCGGGGCCTGCTGCGGGGCGCCGCGGACCACGGCGTGACACGTAGTCTGTACACTGCGGACCCCGACGGAAACGAGATCGAGCTCTACTGCGATGCGCCACGCGCCGAGTGGGAGGGCCGCGTCGACGAGGTCATGACGGTCCGCCCGCTGCGCCTGGACTGACCGCACAGACCGACGCGCGGGCTCGCCGCGGAGGCGGCACGAAGCCTGCTTGCTTGCCGAGCGTGCCATTCCTGCCGTTCGTGCTGCTCATCGCCTGGCAGGCGCTCGCGCGTTCCGCATCGTTCGCCCTGCGCTGGGCGACCTCGCTCTTCTTCGGCCAGGTACCGGGCAATCGTGGCTACCTGCTCTCGGTGATGGCGCTCGTCGCGGTCGCCTGGGTCGTGGTGCTCGTCGGCTTCGCGCTTCCGCTGGGCATCGGTTTCGTCGCTGAACGCGCCGGATGGGTGTCGCGCAACTTCGACCTGGATGCATTCGAGGTGTGGTCGCTGGTCGCGGCCATCGGTCTGGCGCCGCCAATCCTGGCGGGCGTGGCCGAGTTCGCCGCCTTCGAGGGGGCGCGCTCCCTGCTTGGCTGGCTGCGTCGCGTGCCGATGAGCTATCCGGCGACCGCCTCGCTGGGCATTTCCGTGCTGCAGATGCTGGTCATCGCGCCGTTCCTGGTGGTGAGCCGCGTGCGTCGGGGCTACCGCCTGGTGCAGGTGACGCTGGTGCTGCAGGAGGAGGGCTCGGCCGAGGGACTGTCACGTCCCATCGCGGACGCCCTTGGCAGCCTGGGGATCGGCACGTTCGAGCGCCGGCCGCTGACCGGCCCCATCTCCTGGCCGCTGCGGACGGTGGGCTACGCCGCACGCCATCTCCTCGGACGCATGGCGCACAACAATCCGATGCTGATCAGCGGCGACGAGCTGCAGGTGGTGGTGTATGCCACCAACGTCGGGATCCTGGGTCCGCAGGCCAAGGCGTATCGGGCCCGGGCGGCGATCGAGAAGCAGCTCGCCTTCACGCAGGCCTACCTGAGCTGGAGTCCCGAGTCGCAGGTCTTCGAGGATGCGTTGCGCCGGCTGTACGAGGAGCGTGACGGGCGCGGGTCGCTCGACCGCCAGCTCGATCGTCTCCAGGAGCGGATCGACGCGGCGCCGCTCGATAGCGACGAATGGAACCTGCTCTACCGGCTGCGCCTGCAGGTCGAGCGCGAGGCGACCGTCAACGGCTGAAGGCGATGGCGATGACGCCGATGAACAGCGCCAGCCCGACGAGCACGATCAGGATCCGCGCACCCCAGTTGCTGCGTCGCTCAGGGTATGGCTGGTACGGCCGGCCGGTGCGGCGGCGCGAGCGACTCATCGGCTCATCCGCCTCGTCACCATTCGCGGCGGAACAGGAACGGCGTGGTGAGCGCCTTCCGATCGCTGACCGAGCGCAGCTGCTTGCGGGTGCGCTTCAGCAGCTTGCCGTGGTAGGTGCCATCGCCGTACGGCTCGTGCAGGCGGGCGACGTCCCAGTCGTGCGTCCCCGCGACGGCGGACGGGACGTATCGGTCCAGGATGACCTTCGCCTCGTCGATCGCCACGAAGCTGCGCCTGCGGGCGCTGTTGTCGAGGAGGGCCAGCAGATCAGCGAAGCTGGCCTCGACGTCCGCGACCAGGGTGGAGAGGCGCTCCATGGTGCCCGGGATGCGCTCCGTGCGGAAGAGGCCGGTGAGCAGCGCCTTGCGGTCGACCTCCGCGAGGTCGCCGAGCGCCTGGCGCAGGTTCGGCACGCCCGCCGCCTCGTCGGCGACGGGCAGCGCGTAGTCGTACAGATGGACCATCATGGCGTTCGGTGAGCATAGACCGATGGGAGCCCGACCGCCTTCGCGGGGTTTCGCGTGCCCGGGAGGGCGCCGCGGGTCGGGGCAGCCAGATGTTCGTCTGGTGAGCACCAAACCCGCCATGGCGCACTTGGGACGGCCTCCTGCTCACCAGCGAGATGTTTTGACGGTGCCAAGGCGTCTCGGCGACTGCGGTGCTCACCAGCGGAACATTTGACCGCGCCAGGTCAATCTGGGGCGTGATCGCGTGCGGAAGCGTTCCGCGATCCTGAATCGGTACAATCGCCGCATCGGTCCAACAGGAGGTTCGCGTGCTGCTCGAAGGCAAAAAGCTGCTCATCACCGGCGTGCTGACCGACGACAGCATCGCGTACGCGGTGGCGAAGGTCGCGCAGGAGGCGGGCGCCGAGATCCTGCTGACCAGCTTTGGCCGCGCGATGAGCCTCACCGGGCGGGTCGCGCGCAAGCTTCCGGCGACGCCCGACGTGCTCGAGCTCGACGTGAACAACCCCGAGCAGATCGACGCCGTGGCCAAGGTGGTCATGGACCGCTGGGGTCGCCTGGACGGCCTGGTGCACGCCATCGGTTTCGCGCCGGGCGACGCCCTGGGCGGCAACTTCCTGAACACGCCCTGGGAGAGCGTGGCGACCGCTTTCCAGACATCGGCCTACTCGCTGAAAGCGCTGACGGTTGGCATGCTCGAACCGATGCAGGCGGCCGGCGGCGCATCGGTGGTCAGCCTCGACTTCGACGGCCGCTACGCATGGCCGATCTACGACTGGATGGGCGTCTCGAAGGCAGCCCTTGAGGCGGTCAGCCGCTACCTCGCCCGCGACCTTGGGGAGTTCGGGATCCGGGTGAACACGGTGTCGGCCGGGCCGATCCGCACCATGGCCGGCAAGTCGATCCCCGGCTTCGACCAGATCGCCGACAAATGGCTCAACCGCGCCCCGCTCGGCTGGTCGATGACCGACGCGACTCCCATCGGCCAGATGGTCTGCGTGCTCCTCTCCGATTTCACGCCCATGACCACCGGCGAGCTGATCCACGTCGACGGCGGCTTTCACGCCATGGGCACCGACATCCGCAGCGAGTGACGGTCAGCTGATCGTGTAGCTGGTGCCGTCGTAGCCGCTCGCGCCGTCGGGCAGCGTGTCGGAGATCTGCGCGGACTGGACCGCGCCGCTGCCGTCGACCGCGCGCACGCGCAGCGCATAGGTCCCCGTGCGCGTCGGCCGCCAGGCGTAGTGCCAGAAGCGCCAGATCCCGGCGCGCACCTCGCCCTGTGGCGGGTCGAGCGTCGAGGCGACCCATGCCGCGTCC
>JBBSHF010000084.1:0-8144 GCA_038253355.1 Candidatus Limnocylindria bacterium | reverse complement strand
GTCGGGACGGTCGCCACCGGTGATGCAGCGGTGCCGGTCGAGCCGGACGCTCCCGTCGAGGCCGATGGGCTGGTGTTGGTGCCGCCACCGGTGCAGGCGGCCAGGAAGACGAGCGCGGCCGCGAGGATAATCGCGCTCCGGCGTGCAGGGGCGAGCATTCGATCCTCCAATGCAATGGCTGAAAGGCGGTGCAGCGGTAGCCTACTGCAACAGTGGCGGTGGGTACACTGCGACAATGACTCGCACGCATGATGAGATCGAGAGGCGCGGAGTGAACGGCCGCCTTACGGTCGCCCTCATCAGCGAGGTCTTCTGGGAGGCCGATGGGGCGGCGCGCCTGGCTGAGCGGCTGCGGGAGGCGACCCGGCGTGGCGCCGAGATCGCCGTGCTGCCGGAGCTGCCGCTCAACCCGTGGCGTCCGGCGACCAGGGACGCTCGCGCGGAGGACGCCGAGCCCATGGACGGGCCGCGCGGGCGCCTGCAGGCCGAGGCGGCGCGCGCCGCCGGCATCGGTCTGGTGGGAGGCATCATCCACCTCGATGCCGAGGGTCGCCGCACGAGCCGCTCGCTGGTCTTCGATCGCTGGGGCGCACTGGTCGCCAGGTACGAGAAGCTACATCTGCCCGAGGAGCCGGGCTTCTGGGAGACGAGCCATTACCAGCCCGGTGATCTGGCGCCGCAGCGGATCGACGCATTCGGCATGCCGGTCGGCGTGCAGCTGTGCAGCGATATCAACCGACCGCAGGGCTCGCAGCTGCTCGGCGCGCAGGGTACGCATGCCATCCTCGCTCCGCGTGCCACGGAGGAGCGCAACTACCCGCGCTGGAAGGTCGTCTTTCGCGCGATCGCCCTGACGAGCTGCGTCTACGTGCTCAGCGTCACACGGCCTGCATCCGAAGAGGGCGTGCTGATCGGCGGACCGTCGATCGCTGTCGATCCCGATGGCGAGGTCCTGCTCGAGACGACCGATCCGATTGCGATCGTGACGCTCGACGCGGAGGTCATCGCTCACGCGCGGCGCCGCTATCCGGGCTATCTGCCGATCAGGGCGTCGCTGTATGCCGAGGCGTGGCGCGAGATCGCGGTTGCCGATGGAGAGGCATCGGCCTGAAGCAAGCTCAACGGGTGAGCTTGAAGGGAGCCTCGGCGATCTTCTTGTCTCCGCGGTAGACGCGCATCACGAAGTCGCCCGTGCCCCATGCCTGGATCACCGCGTCGCTGGTGACCTGGAAGCAGGCCACCTTCTGGTTCGGGAAGACCGCGTTCTGGCCGTCGCTCGTCTTGTGCGACTGGAGGACCCTGCCATCGCTGGCGCGCACGACATCCTCGCCGATGGTGCTCACACCCAGGGGTGCGTTGAGCGTGATCGCATGCGCGAAGAAGGTGCCGGGTCCGAAGGTGCTGGTTGGATTGGTGATCGCGCAGGTCTGCCGGTTGCGTCCGGTGCCGAAGATCAGCTTGCCGGGCAGTGCCGGCGGCGGAACTGGCGTCGGCTTGGGAGTCGGGGTCGCCGCAGCGACCGTCGACGGGCTGGGTTGCATCACGCTGGAATGCGGCGTGGGCGTGGGTGCCAGACCGATCGTCGGATCCGTCGGGTTGAGCGCTGAGAAGAGCAGGCCGAGCGCCACGGCGAGCACGATGGTGCCGACCGCCGCGCCCATAGAGAGGAGCGAGCGCGAGTCGGTCGGAAAGGTTCCGGAGGGCACCATGGCGGCCGATCCCGCCGCACGCAGCGGTACGCCGCAGAAGCGGCACACCTGGGCCCACGGCGGGTTCGCGCGGCCGCAGTTAAAGCACTCCACGGTCTCGCCTGAGGTGTCGCCTGTGGTCATCGGACCGGTTGCACTCCCTCCGGGACTGGTCCCCTGGTGAGCCTAGCAGGAACCTTGGTGCCGGAGGTGGGAGTCGAACCCACATGCCCTTTCGGACAACCGATTTTGAGTCGGTCGCGTAAACCATTCCGCCACTCCGGCCGAGGGCAGCGGTCATTATAGGAGCCGATGGCCGAGCCCCAGCCCGCAGCGACCCGGCGCACCGCACCGCTTCCCGACGAGGATGAGGTCGTCGCTCGGGCCGTCGGCGGAGACCGATTGGCGTTCAGCCGGTTGGTCGAGCACTACCAGTCGGCGTGCTACGGACTGGCCTGGCGGCTGCTCGGCGATGCCGACCTCGCGGCCGATGCGACCCAGGACGCGCTGGTCCATGCGTTTGACGCCATCGACCGGTATCGCGGCGGCATCTTCCGCTCCTGGATCCTGCGCATCACCGCCAACGCCAGCTATGACATCCTGCGGCGCGCACAGCGGCGGCCGACGACGACGCTGCCCGATCCCGCCGAGGGCGAGGCGGAGCTCGCCGACGTGCGGTCCCCCAGTCCGCACGTGGAGGTGGCCCGTGGGGAGATGTATCGCCACCTTGATGCTGCGCTGCGGCTCCTCCCCGATGACCAGCGGATCGCCATTGTGCTGTGCGACGTGTACGGCATGGACTACCAGCAGGTCGCCTCGCTGACCGGGTCGGCACTCGGCACGGTGAAGTCACGCATCCACCGCGGACGGCTCCGCCTGCGCGAGCTGCTGGCCGAGCACCGGGAACTCTTCTCCGGATGAGGGCGTCTGACCGATGACCATGCAATTCCCCCATCCCGATGACGAGCGCCTGTCCGCGCTCGCCGAGCACGACCCCGAGGCGGTGGGTGACCTGTCGCTGCGTGCGCACGTCTCGAGCTGTGACCGATGCGCCGCGCTGGTCAGCGAGCTGACGGCGCTGCGATCCGCGCTCGCCGATCTGCCCGATCTCGTCCCATCTCGTCCGCTGCGCCTGCTTCTCCCCGTGTCCGATCCGCGCCGCGCCGGCGGGTTCGCACGCCGGCTCTTCGCACGCCGCCTCTTCGCCCCGGCGCTCGCGGCCGGGCTGCTGCTCAGCGTGGCCGGCGGGATCGGCAGCTTCGTGACCTATCTGCCCGCCATGACGACGTCGAGCGCGGGCGCGCCGGGCCTCGTGAGCGACGGGCATTTTCGGCCGGCGGTCCCGAGCGCCGGCCGCGACGATTCCAGCTCGTTCGAGGAACACAGCCCGGCTCCGCTCGTGGCGGACCGTTCAAAGTCATTGGAGAATACCCCGGCAGGCGGTGGCGGGCCGTGGTGGCCCGGCGTGCTGGGAGCCGGGCTGATCGTGCTCGTCGCTGCGCTGATACTGCGCTTCGCGGTCGAGCCGCGGGCCGGATGATCGGCTAGATCCGACCCAGCACGATGGCGCTGATCAGCAGTAGCAGGATCACCGCGGCGGCGGCGAGCGCCGCCCACCCGGAATCGCGGAACGAGCGTGCCTCGGGCTGCCGCGGCAGCGGTCGACGCGTGGGAGGCACCTGCACCTCTCCGGGCTGACGCACGGTGCGTGGCGCCGCCCGCGTCTCCGCGGCGGTGGCTCGCCATGTCGCCCAGGTGCGTGTCGTGCTCGGTGCGGCTGGTCGAATGGTGCGACGGCTGCCGGCCCAGTGGCTGGCCGCAGGATGCGTCCGCGTGGGGTGCGAACGATCAAACTCGTCGCGGCGCAATGTCGAGGACAGGAGCGCCCATGCGTCGTTGACGCGCTGCATGCGCTCCACGTCGCCCTCGGCACCCAGGTCGGGGTGGTAGCGCTTCGCCAGGCTGCGATGCGCGCGCGCCACCTGCAGTGGTGAGGCGTCGCGGGAGACTCCCAGTACGGCGTACGGGTCGAGCTCCGGACCATGTGGCATCAGACCGATTCTACGGCGCTCGACGACGTTCCGGAGCGCGACCGCCAACGGTCGTCATCGGTCTAGACTGGGCCTGCCATGCCCGACCGACGCCCGTTGCTGATGCTGATCGACGGCCCGAGCCTGGTGTACCGCGGCTACTTCGCGCTGCCACCGCTGACAACCTCGGACGGCACGCTGGTGAACGCCGCCTACGGGTTCCTGCAGATCGTGCTGCGCGGGATGCAGGATCTCAAGCCCGACTACGCCATCGTCAGCTTCGACGTCGGCAAGCCGCAGTTTCGTTTCGACGCCTTCCCCGAGTACAAGGCGGGACGCCCGAGCATGCCGGACGACCTGCGCAGCCAGTTTCCGCTGGTGCGTGAGCTCGTTGCCATGATGGGCATGCCGGTCCGCGAGCTGGAGGGCTATGAGGCCGATGACGTGATCGGCACCCTGGCGCGGCAGGCGACCGCGCGCGGCGTCGACACCATGATCGTGTCGGGCGACCTCGATGGGCTGCAGCTGATCGACGACCACGTGCGGCTGCTGACCACGCGCATGGGCGTCGCGGCGACGGTGATCTACGACGAGGCGAAGGTCGACGAGCGCTACGGGCTGCGGCCCGATCAGATGCTCGACTACAAGGCGCTCAAGGGCGACACGTCTGACAACATCCCCGGTGTCCCCGGGGTGGGGGAGAAGACCGCGATCCAGCTGCTGCAGCAGTTCGGCAGCCTGGATGCCCTGTATGCGGGCCTCGATGAGGTAAAGGGCAAGCTGCGCGAGCGGCTGGTCGAGCACCGCGAGTCGGCGTTCATGAGTCGCGAGATCGGCCGGATCCTGTGCCAGCTGCCGGTCGAGCTCGACCTGGAGTCGGCGCGGACCGGGCGGTATGACCGTCGCGCGTTGGCCCAGCGCTTCCGCGAGCTCGAGTTTCGCTCGCTGATCGATCGTCTGCCGCCGTCAAGCGTGGCGCCGACCGGGTACGACGACCCCGCGCGTGACACGCGCGGCGGCCTGCAGCTCTCGCTCGACCTGTTGGGCGCCAGGGCCGTGTCGAGCCCGGCTCCCGCGTCGCTCGAGACGGCTGCGCGGCCGGACCCGATCGCCGATCCCGGCGGAGCGATCGAGCACGTCGACCCACGCATCCCGCGCAGCGCGGTCGAGTTGGCCGAGCTGAACGATTGGCTGACCGCTCGCGGCGAGGAGGTCGGGCTCGCCTGGGTGATGGGCGCGGGACGCCCGCTGGAGCGCGCGCTGCTCGGTATCGGGATGGCGGGCGTGGACGGCAGCAGCTGGTACCTGCCGTGGTCCGATCGGCGTGCCGCTGACGGCGGACTGCCGCCGTGGTTCAGCCGCGAGGATCGGCCGCTGATCGGGCACGACATCAAGCAGCTGCTGGTCGCGCTGGGGCAGCGGGGTGTCGAGCTGCGCGGCGCGGCCTTCGACACGCTGATCGCCTCGTACATGCTCAACCCGGCGCTGCGCGCTCAGTCGCTCGACGACCTCGCAGCCGCGCGCTACGGCGCCGAGCTGCCGCCACGGCCGCTCAATCCTGAGACAGGAGCCGAGCAGCGAGCCGCGTCTGGGCGCGCCGCGGCGGAGGCGCTGGTCGCGCTGCTGATCAGACCCATGCTCGAGCGCGACCTGGCCGAAGCCGCGCTGACCGATCTCTTCCGCGAGGTCGAGATGCCGCTGCTGCCGGTGCTGGCACGCATGGAGCTTGCCGGCGTGGCGATCGACGGCGAGGCGCTGGCTGCCATGTCGCAGGAGTTCGGCGCCGAGCTCGCGCGGCTGGAGGCGCGGATCTACGAGCTCACCGGGCGCGAATTCAACATCGGCTCACCGAAACAGCTGGAGCAGATTCTCTTCCACGAGCTCCAGCTGCCCGCCACGAAACGGACACGGACCGGCTACTCGACGGATGCATCGGTCCTGGAGGACCTGCGGCCGCAGCACGAGGTGATAGGCCTCATCCTGGAGCACCGTCAGATCGCCAAGCTGAAGTCGACCTACGTGGACGCGCTGCCGGTGCTGGTCGACGTGGCCGGACGGTTGCACACCACCTATCAGCAGGCGGTCGCCTCCACCGGACGGCTGTCGAGTACCGATCCGAACCTGCAGAACATCCCCATCCGCACCGCGCTTGGACGTCGCATCCGCCGCGCCTTCGTGGCGCCGCCGGGAAGGCTGCTGCTGGGGGCGGACTACTCGCAGCAGGAGCTGCGCATCCTGGCGCACGTGTCCGGCGACGCAGGGCTGAAGGCCGATTTCGCGGCACACGCCGACATCCACCGGGCAGCCGCCGCGCGCGTGCTCGGCATCCCGGCCGAGTCAGTCACGCACGCGCAGCGCTCCATGGCCAAGATGGTGAACTACGGTATCGCCTACGGGATGAGCGACTTCGGACTCTCCGACCGGCTGCGCATCAGCCGCGAAGAGGCCCAGCGCTTCATTGCCGACTACTTCGCCGCCTACGAGGGCATCCGCCGCTACACCGTCGAGATCAAGATCCTGGCGCGCGACCAGGGCTTCGTGACGACCCTGCTGGGACGGCGGCGCTACCTTCCCGAGCTCACCGCGCGCAATTCCGCCCTGCGCTCGGCCGGCGAGCGGATGGCGATCAACATGCCGATCCAGGGCACCGCCGCCGACGGGATGAAGATCGCCATGGTGCGGCTCGACGCTGGGCTGGGCGAGGGCGTCCTTGCCTCGCGGATGCTGCTGCAGGTCCACGACGAGCTCGTCTTCGAGACGACCGAGGAGGAGCTGCCAGTCCTCGCGTCGCTGGTGCGCGAGGTGATGGAGGGCGCGCTGCCGCTCGAGGTGCCGCTCACCGTCGATCTCAAGGTGGGCGATAACTGGGAGCAGATGGATCTCCTCGTGCAGACCGATGACGGCGCCTGGCGGCGCGTCGGTGCGGCTCCCCAGCCGGAGCTCGAGGAGACGGTTGGCCTGGTCGAGGTCGATGCCTGAGCTTCCCGAGGTCGAAACGGTCGCCCGCGACCTGGACCGCTGGGTCGCGGGAGCTCGCATCGCGGAGGCGCGCGTCGCCTGGGAGCGCACGATCCGCCATCCGCAGCCGGTCGAGCGCTTCGTGGCTGAGGTGGGTGGCTCGACAATCTCGCGCGTTCGGCGTCGCGCCAAGACCGTGCTCATCCATCTCGCAGACGGGAGGGTGATGACCGTGGCGCTGCGCATGACCGGCGCGCTGATCGTGGCACCGCCCGGCTCGCCTGACGATCCATACGCGCGGGTCGTCTTTCAGCTCGCCGACGGCCGGCAGCTGCGCTACCGCGACATGCGCAAGTTCGGGCGGATCGGGCTCTGGGAGGGCGGTGGCCTGCGGGCGAGGCAGCGGCGGCGGGTCGCCGACGGTCGGGCGCCGTACCGGGTCGGCGACGTCTTTGCGCAGCACGGACCGGAGCCTCTGAGCGCGTCGTTCAGCGCGAGGCGCCTCGGCGAGCGGCTGCGTCATCGGTCGGGGAGGCTGAAGTCGCTGCTGCTCGACCAGTCGTTCGTCGCCGGGATCGGCAACATCTACGCCGACGAGGCACTCTGGCGCGCGCGCCTGCATCCGCTGCGCAGCGCCGACACGCTGAGCGAGGTCGAGGTGCGACGGCTGCATCGCTCGATCCGGTCGGTACTGCGCCAGGGCGTGGTCAATCGTGGGGCGAGCTTCAGCGACTACGTGGGCGCCGATGGTCAGCCGGGCGCCAACGCCGAGCGCCTCAAGGTCTATCGCCGCACCGGCGAGCCATGCCTGCGCTGCGGTCGCCCGATCTGCCGCATCATGGTCGGCCAGCGCAGCACGCACTTCTGTCCGCGCTGCCAGCGAGAGCCTGACCGATGAAGGTGATCGGCCTCACGGGGAACATCGGCTGCGGCAAGAGCACCGTAGCGGTCATGCTGCGCGAGCTGGGGGTGGCGGCCATCGATGCCGACGCGCTGGCGCGCGAGATCCGCCTGAACGACGCCGATGCGCGGCATGCCATCGAGCGTCGCTTCGGGACGCTGGACGCGCGACGGCTGGGCGAGATCGTGTTCAGCGACCCGCGGGCACTCGCCGACCTCGAGGCGGTCCTGCATCCGCTGGTGCGTGACGCAGTGCGCGCCCGACTGGCCGAGCTGGACACGGCGCGCGTGGCCGTGGCCGTGGTCGAGGTGATCAAGCTCTTCGAGTCGCCGCTGCACGACGCCTTCGACGAGGCCTGGGTGGTGCGCTGCGACGAGACCGATGCGGTCACGCGGCTCGCCACGTCGCGCGGCATGGACGAGGCGACCGTCAGGCTCCGCCTGGCCGCCCAGTCGCCACAGGGCGACAAGCTTGCCGCCGCCGACGTGGTGATCGACAACGCCGGCTCGCTCAGCGAGACGCGACGGCAGGTCGCCGCTGCGCTCGCTGCGCTGCAGGCTTCCTAGG
>JBBSHF010000083.1:0-8251 GCA_038253355.1 Candidatus Limnocylindria bacterium | reverse complement strand
CGCCACTTCGACAGCCCCCATCTGCCGCCAGAGCGGAGCCTCGAAATCGACGCCGCGGAAGAACGTTCCGCGGTTGTCGACGACCACCACCACGAAGCCGAGCTGGCAGGTCAGCTGTCGATGCAGCTCGATGGTGAGGGCCCACTGGTTGGCCACCTTCTGCGAGTGCGGTCCGCCATAGACCCACACCACCGCCGGCGGCGGCTCGGCGCTGGTCGTCGGCCGGTAGAGCGCGGCATGCAGCGGGGTCGAGCCGTCCGCGGCACGCACCTCTCGGAGCTCCGGCGCTGAAAGGTCGAGCGACGCTGCCGTTGCGCTCGGCTGATGGATCGAGACCGATGAAGAACCCTCGCGGAAGCGCATCGCAACCGCGGGCGCGCGCGCGAGCGAGGACCAGGTGTCGACCCAGCGTTGGCCGTCGTCGCTCACGGTTGCCTCGTGCCAGCCTGGCTCGCGAGTCAGCCGCTGCGGCTCGCCGCCGCCCAGCGGCACGGCGTAGAGGTGGCGTTCCAGCACGCCGTCGCGCGTTCCGAGGAAGAGCACCTCGCCGCCCGCCTCACCGACGTGCGCCACCCCGGTGACGACCCAATCGCCTTCGGTCAGCTGCTGTTGGAAGGCGCCGCCCGCCTCACGAAGCTCGAGGTGCCGGAAGCCACTGCGCTCGGTGGAGCGCAGGATGCGGCCATCGGTCAGGAGACGGGTGTCGTCGTCCAGGTTGAGCCAGGGTTCCGATCGTTCGATCCACAGCTCGGTGGCAGTGCCGTCAGGATCGACGCGCAGCCAGTGCAGCGAGTTCTGGGCGCGCGGCAGGAAGGCGACCAGCCAGCCGCCGCCTGGATGGGCGACGACGCGGGCCAGGTAATCGTCGGGCGCCATGCCCAGGTCGACCTCGATGCTCGGCCCACCGTCCGCATCGGTCAGGCAGAGCGAGAGGCGCGCGTTCGGGCCGCCGGCCAGCGGATACCGATGCTCCTCGATCTCCAATCGCTCGTCGCCGAGATGCTGCATCGCGTAGGGCGGGATCGCACGCTCGTCGACGTGTGCGTAGGCCAGCCTGCGCCCGTCGGCGCTCCACCACATTCCCACGTGGCGGCTGAGCTCCTCCGCGGCGATGTATTCGGCAAGGCCGTTGAAGACGCCTGGGGCCGCATCATTGGTGAGGCGCCGCGCCGGTCCGCCGGACGCCGCCACCACGTGGATGTCGCCGGAGCGCACGAAGGCGACGTGCCGACCGTCGGGAGAGAGCCGGGCGTCCTGGACGTCCTGCACGTCGGGGACCGGCACGACCAGTTGGCCGTCGTGGCTGACGAACAGGCGACCGGCCGACACCACCAGCAGCACGTCGGCATCGTCGGCGCGCTGATAGTCGGTGATGCCCGATCCGCGCTCGCGCTGCCGTTCGCGGCGCAGCTCCTCGTCGCGTGCGAGCGTGGGCTGCACAGCCGGGCCGGCGAGGAGCGTCCGCTCTCCGCTGGCGAGGTCGTGACGCCACAGCGAGCGCACCACCGAATCAGGCGGGCCCTGCAGGTAGGTCAGCGCCCGGCCGTCGCGCGTGAATTGGGCGCGGGCCGGCGCGTCCATGCCGGGCAACGGCTGGCGCACGACGTCATCGACGGTCAGCCTGCGCGTCACCGACCGGATCTCGCGGCGATCAGGACTCGGTGATCTCGATCGTGTCGATGCGATCGCCGTCCTGCCGGTCGCGGCCGGGGTCGCGCTCGCGGATCGAGCTCAGCACGTCCATGCCCGCCGTCACGCGGCCGAAGACGGTGTGCTTGTCATCCAGGTGCGGGGTGGGCCCGTAGGTGATGAAGAACTGCGAGCCGTTGGTGCGCGGACCGGCGTTCGCCATCGACAGGGTTCCGGGCGCGTCATGTCGACGCCGTGGTGAGAACTCGTCGCCGAACTGGTAGCCCGGGCCGCCGCGGCCGGTGCCCGTCGGGTCGCCGCCCTGCGCCATGAAGCCGGGGATGACGCGGTGGAAGGTCGTCCCGTCGTAGAAGCCGGAGCGCGCCAGGTTGATGAAGTTCTCAACGGTCTTCGGGGCGTCGGAGGCGAACAGCTCTACTTCGATCTTGCCTCGCTGGGTCTTGAAGTGCGCGGTGTACTGCTTGGTGATGTCAAGGTCGCCCTTGGGCGGCATCGGTGCATGGGTCATGGACCGATGCTACCCGTTGAGCAACGCACGCGCCTTGGGTCGTAGACTCGGCGGCATGCCTGACAGCGCTGACACCCGACCCTATTCGCCGGGCCTCGAGGGCGTCGTGGCCGGCGAGACAGAGCTCTCGATGGTCGATGGCGCGCATGGCAAGCTGCTGTATCGCGGCTATCCCATCGGCGAGCTCGTTGAGCGCGGTAGCTTTGCGCAGGTGGCCGAGCTGCTGTGGACCAACGAGTGGCGGGCGGACGCTCACCTGCCCACTGCGCCGCTGCCGGCGCAGGCGCTGGAGGTCCTTCGCCTGCTGCCGGCGGAAACGCTTCCGATGGACGCGCTGCGCACCGCCGTCTCGGCCTGGGGCGCGGTCGCGCGGCCAACCTGGCCGCCGACGATCGAGCAGGCCCGGGCGCTGACCGCTTTCTCGCCAGCGGCGCTCGCCGCCTTCGCCCGCCTGCGCGAGGGCCATGAACCGATCGAGCCTGACCCGGAGCTCAGCCTGGCGGCGGGCTTCCTGTATCAGCTGAGCGGCACGCGGCCTGCTCCAGCGGACGCCCGCGCCCTGGATGCCTACTTCGTGGCCGGCGCCGAGCATGGCTTCAACGCCTCCACGTTCACGGCGCGGATCATCATCGGTACCCGCTCGGACATCGCCTCGGCCGTGGTCGGGGCGATCGGTGCGCTGAAGGGACCGATCCACGGCGGTGCGCCGACGGAGGTCGTCAACCAGCTCCACGAGATGGGTTCGGCGGCGCAGGCCGAACGCTGGATTCGCGACGCGATCGGCCATGGCGAACGGATCATGGGCTTCGGCCACCGCGTGTACCGCGCCTACGACCCGCGCGCCGCCGCGCTACGACACGTCGCCGAAGGGCTCACCGGCGTCGCGGACTGGCTCGAGATGGCTGTCCAGGTCGAGGACACCGCGCTGCGCGTGCTGGCCGAGATGAAGCCGAACCGGGTGATCAAGACGAACGTGGAGTACTACGCCGCGGCCGTGCTCCAGGGCGTGGGCCTGCCAGCGGACCTCTTCCCGGCCACCTTTGCGCTGGCACGGCATGCCGGCTGGACAGCGCATTGCCTGGAGCAGGCTGCCGCGAATCGGCTGATCCGGCCCGATGTCCGTTACGTTGGTCCGGCGATGAGGTCGCTGCCGGCCTGAGCCGGCCCTGGGCGAGGATCGGTCGCCGGCTCAGTCGTCCCGGCCCCGATCCTGCACCACAACCGGCCATGACCGATGCCGATGCCGATACGGAGCGCCGCTTGCCCCGCCACGCGTGATCGACCGGGAGATGCCGCCGGCAGATCCGCAACGCGGCGGACCGCTGGCAAGCGTCACCGGCGCCGACCGCGCTGCCCTTGGGCTCGACCCCGAGCCCGGCTTGGCACCGCCTGGCGCGGAGGTCGACGCGAGCGAGACAAGCGTGCCCGGACCGAAGTTCGGCGACTGGCCCGCCGCTGCGGAGAAGCCGTGGGAGACCTCGCTGGCGACGAAGAGCGACGACGCGGGAATCGGCGCAGAGCCTGACGCCGAGGGAAAGATCTGAGGTTGCCGGGTCTCCCGGTGCGAATCCTCCTGTGCCGTAATGGGCCCGGTGGGGCCTCTTTGCCCCACGGATTGGGGGCCACACCCATCGGCAGCCCGAGAATTGAGGACAAGAGGTCACTGTCGGCCCATTGCGGTCGGCCGGGCCGCATGAGCGGGAATTAGGGGCATCTGGCGGACCATTAGATCGCAGCCACTCCCGAAGGGCACATGGCGGACCACCAGGTCGCAGCCACTCCCGCAGCCCACTCCCGATCTGCCAGCCGGAACCTGGGCCACGCGCCCGACAAGCCACCTCACGCTCGGGGCCAACCGGCCGTTTTCCTTGCGCGACGAGGACAGGCAGAATGCGCCGATGAACTCCGGCGCCCCTCCCTCCACGCTGAAGGTCGCCATCGCGCTGCTCACCGTGTATGTCGTGTGGGGCTCGACCTACCTGGGCATCGCGGTGATGGTCGAGACGCTGCCGCCGCTCCTGGCGGCCGGTGTCCGCTACCTGCTGGCCGGTGCGCTGATGCTCGCCTTCCTGTGGCTGCGCGCCGGGCTGGGTGGCAGGCCAGTCGAGCAGGCTGGTCCGCGTCAATGGCGCGCCGCCGCGATCGTCGGGACCCTGCTGCTGCTCGGCGGCAATGGCTTCGTGGTGCTCTCCGAGCTGCGCATCCCGTCGGGCATCGCGGCCGTGCTGGTGGCCACTGTCCCGATCTGGCTCTCGCTGTTCGATGCCGTCGCCACGCGCCGCCGACCGTCCGCCCTGGCGGTCGGCGGCATCGTGGCCGGCTTCGTGGGCGTGGCGATCCTGCTGGCGCCGATCTCCGGCTTGCCGGCCATCGATCCGCTGGGGATCGGGCTGGTGCTGATTGCCGCGATCTCCTGGGCACTCGGCTCGGTCTACTCGCGCAGCGCGCCGATGCCGCGCTCGGCGCTGCTGGGGACTGGCATGGAGATGGCAGCCGGCGGCGTCGCGCTGCTGCTGGCGGGAACGGTCATCGGGGAGCTCTCCGGAATCGATCCGTCCAGCTTCTCGACCAACTCGCTGCTGGCGCTGGCCTATCTCGTCGTCTTTGGCTCGTTGATCGCCTTCACCGCCTACGTCTGGCTGCTCGGCAACGTTCCGGTTTCGACGGCAGCTACCTACGCCTACGTGAACCCCATTGTGGCGGTGGCGCTCGGCGCGCTCATCCTCAGCGAGCCCATCACGCCGCGGACCTTCATCGCCGCCGCGGTCATCGTCGCCGCAGTGATTGCCATGGTGAGCGGGCGTCCGCGCATCGCCGAGGAGTCAGGCCCGGGGCCCGAGGCTGCATCGGTCGAGACTGAGCGCGCCTAGTAGTCGAGCTCGGAGTTGTCGAAGACCTGCTGCAGCACGTGCTGGCCGTCGGTCGTTGGATCAATCAGGTTGGCCTGGGCCTGGTCGAGCATGATGTAGGGGTGCATCCGCGCCTGGACGAGCGTGGAGCCGCGGAAGGCGAGCTCCAGGATGACGCCCTCCTGGGTCTGCTGGCTCCAGTCCTGCCCGAACAGGAAGTTCCCGTGGCTGGCCATGGTGAAGTGCAGCTGATCGCCATCGCGGGTGAAGGACATCGGCCCGGCGTAGTGCGAGCCCGCGCCCAGGATGTGGTCGCAGCCCGCGTCGAGCAGGATCTTGCGTTGGGCCAGCTCGAGCGCGCTGAAGTAGGCGAAGTACTCGCCCGGCGGCGTCTTCCACCACTGCGGCATGCAGAAGACGATGTCCGCCTTGCCGGCACGCGCGCGGGCAACCGCCTCGCGCACGTTGGCCTCTGTCAGCCAGGCGACGCCCGGCGTGCCCGCAGCCGCGTGTGCGACGCCGGCGATGTCGTTGAAGCCGACGAACGCGAACTTCAGCCCGTTGACGTCCAGGAAGGCTGGCTGCAGCGCATCGTTGAGGTCCTTGCCGGCGCCGACGTGCGCGATTCCGTTGGCGTCCAGGGTATCGAGCGTCGAGACGACCCCGCGAGCGCCCTGGTCGGAGAGGTGGTTGGCGGCGAGGGTCGCGACGTCGACGCCCAGGATCTTGCGCAGCGCCGTGACCGCACGTGGGTCGATGCTGAAGACGACGCCATCGTTGACCCGCCAGTTGTCGACGGCCGGGCACTCGAAATCATCGACGGTGATGTCCGCGCCGCTGATCAGCGTCGCCACCGCGCCGAAGCTGCCGGTGCGCACCGCGTCCACTTTGTTGAAGCCGTCACCGACCATCCCGCGTCCCACCGGATTCGGGTAGACGCGCGTGTACTTCGCGGTCCCGCCACCCATCACCCAGCTCCAGCCCTTGCCCTTGGTGATCGCCTGGTATGCGACGCCGCGGTCCGGGCACGAGTCGCCAAGGGAAATGAGCGTGCGAATGTCCTTCGCGTCGTAAGCGCTGGCTGCCTGATCGAGGCCGACGCCGCTGACCTGCACCGGGTATGGCATGGCGCGCGCGGCCGGACTGCCGAACAGGTCGGCGCCGTCCACTGGAAGCACCTTCGTCTTTGGCTCGACCAGTCCCGGCGGCAGCAGCGCAATGGTTGCGGGCTTCGCCTGCAGCCGCGCCTTGACCTCGTCCGGCTGCAGGCAGTCGCCGCCGCCCACGATCCGCTGCCCCAGGTAGCGGCTGATGCCGCACGGCACCAGCAGCTTGCCATCGGCAGCGAGCCTGGTCAGCGCGGCGAGCGAGATATCGGCCTGCAGGTTGGTGAAGCCGGTGACCACCGCGGCCGGGAAGCTCGTCTGCGGCGAAGGTGTCGGACTCAGGCCGGGCGTGGGCTCCAGGCTCGCCGTTGGCGACGGGCTCGACATGGGAAGAATGCTGGCGAGAGTCGACGGACGGGGCTGTGTGCTCGTGCACGCGCCGAGCACGAATGCGCAGGCGAGGAAGGCGGCGCCGAAGCGCCATCGGTCAGGCAGCATGCGTCACCGATGGTAGCCGATGCCCCGGTCGCCCGGTCACCGCACGAGGATGAGTCGCTAGAATCGTTCTCCCATGACATCCAAACGTGCCAGCGACGCCATCGGCTTCGGATCCGGCATCTCCGAGGACCACAAGGACGGCATCCGCTGGGTCGACTACACCAACATCAGCTGGAACCCGGTCTTCTGCAAGCGCTGCGACATCTGCGTCGAGATCTGCCCCAAGAACACCCTGGTCCTGCGCAACGACGCGATCCTGGAAGAGGAGAACTGCATCCTCTGCGGGCTGTGCGAGCGCTACTGCCCGGATCTGGCGATCGAGATGATTCCGGAGGCGGTTGCCGCTCACGCCAGCCGCGACAAGGACCAGACCTAGACCGATGCGCAGGCTGGCCCAGGGCAACGAGGCGGTCTTCCGCGGCGCCATTGCCGCGGGAGCGAGCTACTACGCCGGCTACCCGATCAGCCCCTCGACCGAGATCCTGAACGTCGCGTCCGGGTACACCGCCGAGCACCCCGAGTTCCGATTCCTGCAGGCCGAGGACGAGATCGCCTCCGCCAACGCGATCATCGGGGCGTCGCTGGCGGGAGCGAAGTCGTTCACCGCGACCTCCGGCCCCGGATTCAGCCTGATGCAGGAGGCAATCGGCTACGCCCAGAAGGTGGGCGTGCCATGCGTCTTCGTCGATGTGCAGCGCGTGGGGCCGGCGACGGGCATGCCGACCATGCCAGGCCAGGGCGACATCTTGCAGGCGCGCTACGGCTCGACCGGCGACTACACGCCCATCGCCTTCTACCCCAACGGCGTCGAGGAAGCATTCCGGGTCACGGTGGATGCCTTCAACGCGGCCGAGGAGTCGCGCTCGCCGGTGGTGGTCTTCAGCGACACGTTCGTGGCGCATCTCAACGAGGTGGTCGACCTTGATGAGATCGCTGCGTCGGTGAGCGTGTTGCCGCGGGAGGTGCCGGCGCTCGGCCGACACGACAAGGGAAAGCCACGCTTCTTCGCCGGCGTGCTGATGTACGAGCACGGGCCGAACGCCGGCGAGCCTGCCACGGCGGATGCTGACGAATACCTGCGCCAGTACTACGAGGCGAAGCATCGTCATCACGAGGTGGCGCGGCGCTACGCCCGATACGAGCATGGCTGGAACGTCGACGCGTCCGTGCTGGTGATCTGCTACGGCATCGTGTCGCGCGTCGCCTCGCCGCTGGCCGCCGACTACGCGCTTTTCCGGCCGATCCGCATCCATCCGATCCTCGGCGACGAGCTGCGCGCCATCGTCGACCGATACGAGCAGGTCGTGTGCATCGAGGCCAACGACGGCCAGTACGCCGACCTGGTTGAGCTCGCCATCCATCGCGAGGTGAAGCGCGTGCCCCTGCTCGGCGGTCGCATCTCACTCGAGGCGGTGCGCTCGGGTCTCGATAGGGTCCTCGCCGGCGGTCCGTCCGAGCCGCCCGTTCCGGCGCAGCCAACCGAGCGCGTCGCGCCCTCACCACTGGGGATCGGGTAGTGGCCACAACGGTGGCGTTTGGCGGGGGAGCAACCAACGGCCAGGTTGGGCCCGGCGAGGGCGTCCGTGCGGCCCGTTCTTGCCTGCGGGTTGCGCCCCGGGCAACCCGCGGCCAGCGGGCCT
>JBBSHF010000082.1:0-8487 GCA_038253355.1 Candidatus Limnocylindria bacterium | reverse complement strand
GTCCCGCGCGAAGGTGCAGATGTCGGTACCCGTCGCGGTAACGCGGCCAACGACCGATGCCTGAGCTTGCCTGAGCACGGGTCTCGGGCTTTGCCTGCTCCGGGAGGGCATTAGCGCGACCAGGAGCGACAGATGCCAAGTCGGGGGCAGTTCGCGGTGCGGCCGTGCGGCAAACGTGGAGGTCGAGCGCGCAAGTTTGCGTGACCGCTGCACCATGGCGAGGCGTCGGGTAGGATTCGGCGCAGACCATGGAACTGCTGCCCTACTCGCCCGACCGAGACATCTACCGGTTGCTGCGGATCGACCCGCGCGCCGGTCGCGATGAGGTCGTTGGCGCCTGCCGACGCCTGGCGCGCACCTTCCATCCCGACCACAACGGCTCGGACCGAGCCAACGACGAGATGCGCGTGGTGAACGCGGTGCGTGGCCTGCTCACCGATCCGCTGGCCCGCGCGGAGTACGACATTGCGAGGCTGCGCTTTCTGACGATGGACTCGCGGCGCAGCTCGGCAGAGGCCAGGGCGCGAACCTGGGGCGCCCAGACGCCGCGGCGCGACGGTCGACGCGCGATGGTCGCGGGACCGTCGCCACTGGAGCGCAACGCGCGGGCCGCGTGGAGCGGGCTGCGGGTTGCGCTGGCGGTGCTCGGGCCTTTCCGCTGCAGCCGATGCCGTTCGGCCATTGGCCGAGAGGATGCGTTCTGTGCCCTGTGCGGGCAGCGCCTGCTGCTGAGCTCCGCCTCTTGAATGCACGTTCTGACTCGCCTGCCGGCAGTCGCACCGTTTGTTGCGGCCGGCGTCAGCTCTAGGTCGTGTGGGCGGGGTTTGGTGCGTCCGCGTCGATTCCCAGCTCGCTCAGCGCCCGGCTGAGCTCTTCGCGACTCGCCTCGCCGGTGAGGCACAGGCCGTGGAGCGCGGCGTACGCGATCTGCTGGGGGCTGACCTCGAAGAAGATGCGCAGCGCTTCGCGCGTGTCGCTGCGGCCCCAGCCATCGGTCCCCAGCACCGTATAGGGCCGGTCCGGGCGGTCGAGCCAGCGGCCGACCATGTCCGGCACCGCCTTCATATAGTCGGTGGTCGCCACGATCGGTCCCTGGGCTGAGGCGAGCTGCGCGACGACGAACGGGACGCGCGCCTCCTGGTCGGGGTGCAGGCGGTTCCACCGCTCGGCGGCCAGGGCATCGTCGCGGAGCTGCTGGAACGAGGGTGCGCTCCAGACATCGGCGGCGATGTCGAAGCGGTCGGCCAGAATCTGCTGCGCGATGAGCGCCTGGTGCAGGATTGGTCCGGCTCCCAGGAGCTGGACGCGGCGCTGGCCCTTCTCTCCCCGCTTGTACAGGTAGAGGCCGCGCAGGACCCCCTCCTCGACGCCGTCCGGCTTGGCCGGCATGGCCAGGTTCTCGTTGTAGAGGGTCAGGTAGTAGACGACGTCCTCCGGGGTCTCGCCGTACATGCGGCGAATGCCCTCGCGGACGATGATCGCCAGCTCGTAGGCGAAGGCGGGATCGTAGGCGCGTACGCTCGGCACGGTGCTGGCGAGCAGGTGGCTATGCCCGTCGTCGTGCTGCAGGCCTTCACCGGTGAGGGTGGTGCGGCCGGCGGTGGCTCCCACCAAGAAGCCGCGCGCCCGCGCGTCGCCCGCCGCCCAGATCAGGTCGCCGATGCGCTGGAAGCCGAACATCGAGTAGTAGATGAAGAAGGGGATCATGGGCTCGCCGTGCACCGCGTAGCTGGTCGCCGCGGCGGTGAAGCTGGCCATGGCGCCGGCCTCGGTGATGCCCTCCTCCAGGATCTGCCCATCGGTCTTTTCGACGTAGCTGAGCAGCAGCTCCTTGTCGACCGCGGTGTAACGCTGGCCGAGGGGGTTGTAGATGCCGATCTCCTTGAAGAGCGCGTCCATGCCGAAGGTCCGCGCCTCGTCGGGGATGATCGGCACGATGCGGCTGCCGATCTCCTTGTCGCGGGTCAGGTTGCGGACCAGCCGGCTGAAGGCCATGGTCGTGCTGGCAGCCCGATCCGACCCGGCGAACAGCTCCTCGTAGGCCGCGTCCTTGGCCGGCGGCAGGGGCTTCGAGTGGACCACTCGCTTGGGCAGCGAGCCGCCGAGCTGCCGGCGACGCTCGAGCATGTAGCCGATTTCCGGCGAGTCGGGGCCGGGGTGGTAGTACGGTGCCTCCTTGAGCGTCTCGTCGGGGATCGGCAGCTCCAATCGGTCGCGGAAGATCTTCAGCTCATCCTGGGTCAGCTTTTTGGCCTGGTGCGTCACGTTGCGTCCCTCGACACCGGGGCCCAGCGTCCAGCCCTTGACCGTTTTCGCCAGGATCACCGTCGGCGAGCCCTTGTGCCCGACCGCGGCGGCGTAGGCGGCGTACACCTTGCGGTAGTCGTGGCCGCCGCGACGCAGCTTTCGCAGGTCGTCGTCCGAGAGGTGCTCGACCAGCGCCTTGAGTCGTGGATCGGGACCGAAGAAGTGCTCGCGGATGTAGGCGCCGTCGGCGACCGAGAGCTTCTGGTAGTCGCCGTCGAGCGTCTCGTTCATCTTGTTGAGCAGCACGCCGTCCTTGTCGCGAGCGAGCAGCTCGTCCCACTCGCGGGACCAGATCACCTTGATCACGTTCCAGCCCGCGCCGCGGAAGATCGACTCCAGCTCCTGGATGATCTTGCCGTTGCCGCGCACCGGGCCGTCCAGTCGCTGCAGGTTGCAGTTGACGACGAAGATCAGGTTGTCGAGGCCCTCGCGAGCGGCGAGGCTGAGCCCCGCGACCGACTCCGGCTCGTCCATCTCGCCATCGCCCAGGAAGGCCCAGATGCGCTGGTTGCTGGTATCGGCGATGCCGCGCGCCGCCAGGTATCGGCTGAAGCGCGCCTGGTAGATGGCGTTGATTGGCCCGATGCCCATGCTCACCGTGGGGAACTGCCAGAACTCGGGCATCAGCCGTGGGTGCGGGTATGAGCTGAGGCCAAGCTGCGGCGTCAGCGCCTCGCGGCGGAAGTGGTCGAGCTGCTCCTCGGTAATGCGCCCCTCCAGGAAGGCACGTGCGTAGAAACCAGGTGCCGCGTGACCCTGGAAGTAGACCTGGTCGCCGCCCCCCGGATCCTGCGGACCACGGAAGAAGTGGTTGAAGCCGACCTCGTACAGGCTTGCGGCGCTGGCGTAGGTCGACAGATGTCCGCCGATCCCGTCGAACTTCGTGTTCGCGCGCAGCACCATGGCCAGGGCATTCCACCGGATCATGCGCCGGACCCGCAGCTCCATCTCCTCGTCGCCGGGGAAGTAGGGCTCCTGCTCCGGCGAGATGGTGTTGATGTAGCGCGTCTGGGTCAGCGGCGGCAGGCCGACCTGCCGCTGCCGCGCGCGCTTGAGGAGCTTGTAGATGATGAAGCGGGCGCGCTCCGGTCCCTCCTGCTCGACCACCGCGTCCAGCGAGTCGATCCATTCCTGGGTCTCGGTGGGATCGATATCCGGCAGCTGCTGCTTGAACTGGTCGAAGATCTCGTGCATTGCAGCCCAATGGTACAGACCCATGCGATCGAGTGCCTCCGAGCTGTCCGCCGATTTTGGGGGAGGCGCGATGCAGTCGCTGCATCAACTGACGCCGGAAGCCCTCGATTGGCGCGAGGTGATGCGCTGGCTGCATCAACTGACGCCGGAAGCCCTCGATTGGTGCGCAGTGATGCACTGGCCGCATCAACGGCATCGGGCAGCCGCACCAGCGGCACCGGGCAGTGGGATGAGGCGGTGGCATCATCGGTGCACGATGAGCAGCATGAACCAGCAGAGCGCGAGCGCACCGCATCGAGTCCTGATCCTGGGTGGCGGCTTCGCCGGCGTGCAGACGGCGCAGGCGCTCGAGAAGCGCCTCGGTCGCCGGGACGACGTCGAGATCTGGCTCGTCAGCCAGGACAACTTCATGCTCTTCACGCCGCTGCTGCCCGAGGTCTGCTCCGGGCACCTGGAGCCGCGGCACGTCGTGAGCCCATTGCGCGCCATGCTCCGCAAGCCGAGCTCATGGGCCGTCACCGCGCAGGTCGAGGCGATCGATCTGAAGCAGCGGGTGGTGAACGTGCTGGGCGGCGAGGGTGATCTGCATCGGCTTCGCTATGACACGCTGGTGCTGGCCCTGGGCGGCGAGACCGCGACCTTCGGCATCCGCGGCCTCGAAGAGCACGCGGTCGGCATGAAGACGCTGGCCGATGCCTTCAGCCTGCGCAACCGGGTCATCGAGATGCTCGAGCGCGCCGACCTGGAGGCCGATCCGGCCGAGCGGCAGGCGCAGCTCACCTTTGTCGTCGGCGGCGGAGGGTTCAGCGGGGTCGAGACCGCCGGCGAGATCGAGGGCTTCATCCATCGCGTGCGCCGGCGCTACTACCCGCGGGTGCATGACAGCGAGATCCGCTGCTACCTTGTCGAGCTGAAGGATTCGCTGCTCCCCGAGATGCCGGCGGAGATGGGCGACTACGCGCGTCGGCGCCTGGAGCGCCGCGGCTACGAGATCCTGCTCGGCACCCCCGTGAAGGAGCTGCGCGAAGGCGAAGTGGTGGTCGGCGACGGTCGCGTCATCCCCACCCGAACCGTCATCTGGACGGGCGGCGTGCGGCCAGCCCCCATGGTCGGCGAATCAGGGGTCGAGGTCGACAAGGCGGGCCGTGCCACCACCAGCTCGACCATGGAGACCAGCGCTCCGGGCGTCTTCGCCATCGGCGACTGCGCCCGGATCCCACGCACCGAGAACGGTCAGCAGGGCGCCTACGCACCCACTGCCCAGAATGCCGTGCGCGAGGCGAAGCAGCTGGCCGACAACATCGTCGCGCGCATCGGCGGGGGAGAGCTGCGGCCTTTCCGCTATCGGACGATCGGTACGCTGGCGTCCATTGGCGCACATACCGGCGTCGGCGTGGTCTGGGGCGTCAAAGTCCGCGGCTGGACGGCCTGGTTCATGTGGCGGGGCTACTACTGGTCGCGGCTGCCCGGATTCAACCGCAAGGTGCGCGTCGCCATGGACTGGTTCCTGACCGCGCTGTTTGGCGTCGACCCGGTGCAGCTCAAGGTGGAGGACGTGCACAGCCCGATGGGTTCGTCGGGGCGCCGCCGGCCTCCGCTCCGGGACGAGCATCAGAGCCGCTAGACTCCGCAGGACCGATGTCCCGAGCCGAACGCCGCGCCTACGAGCGCATGAACAAGAACCAGGACCGATACGCCGTCCCCGCCGGGCCGGGCGCTCGAGCGCGCATGGAGCGCATGAGGGCCAAGCGCGAAGCCAGGCGCAGCGCGCGTGACCTGTCCTTCACCCGACGCTACGTGACGATGAGCCTGCTGAGCGCCTTCCTGGTCGGCCTGTTCGCCTTCTCGCTGCAATGGTCGAATGGGCCGACCGTGGCCACCATCGTGGGGCTCGTGGTCGGCCTCCTGTGGCTGGGCGTGGCGATTGGCCTGCGACTCCTCCAGCAGCGATCAGCCAACCGCTAGATCGCGGGGCGCGGACGGCCGCCAGGATCGGCGGTCAGCCAGCGGTCGTCGAAGATGGCGCTGCCCACGTTGAGCGCCATGGCACGCTGCCAGGCGGTTCCCTCGGCACCACGTCCTTCGTGGCGGACCGACCAGCTCATCTTGCGGCTCGCCTCCTCCAGTTGCCAGGTGACGAGGCCCGTGCGAACGGCCGCGCGTTCGAGCAGCGGCGCCGTCGCCGCGGGAGAAGCGCCGGGCAGCACTGATGCGAGGTGACGAAGGCAGACGCCGCCACTGCGGGCATAGCGCTCGCGGCCGGCGCTGTCGGTGAGCGTCACCCTGACCAGCGCGGCGCAGCGGACCAGCGTGGTCGCCGACGCCCGGCAGGCCGCGCACTCCTCCGCCCGCAAGAGTCGAGTCAGCAGCTCGCTTGTCCAGCCGTGCGGCGCGAGGTGTGAGATCGCCCGATCGAGCTCGCGCTGCCAGGCGAATCGTCGTCGTGCCGACTTGGCTCGCTCGCGCTCCTTGAGGGTGGCCTGTCGGAGCGCGGCCGGCAGCGCCGTGAGCCGCCGACGCAGGTCAGTGGGCGGCAGGTCCGCATCGGCGGGGAGACGCTCCAGACGGGCTTCCCATGTCGTCGCGGCCGCGCGGATCGCCCGGGCGGCGGCTTCGGGGGCCCCCCAGGTGGCGTCCCAGGCGTGGTCGGCGCACAGTCGCAGGGCCATGCCGCTGTCCGTGCGCGCCGCGGCGGAGGCAAGCCATTCCAGGAAGCGGCCCGAGGCAGCGGTGACCGCTGTGCAGACCGGGCAGCCTTCATGTTCGAGCTCGGCGAGCAGCCCGTCGTAGGAGATCAGGCCTCCCGCCCACGCCGACTGCGTCGTGGCCGCCGGTCGCGTCGTGCGCCAGCCATGCTGCGGATCGCCGCCGATCAGCACCGCGGGCTCAGCCGCGCCCACGCTGAGCGTCCGTACCAGGTGCCGGCGCAGCAGCGGCCAGCTGCGCCAGTCGCTGCGCTCGAAGGCGCGGCGGAGGTGCGGCAGGCAGAACGGGCGGTCAGGGTCGAGCGAGATGTCGGGGTCGTTGGTGGAGATGCCGGTGAGCAGCAGCCAGATGACGTGCTCGCTCGCCCATGCCGCGGTTTTGCACGCGGGACATTGCTCCAGCCATGCCACCTTCGATGCAGGCTCTCGCAGCTGCGCCAGCCGCCCGCTGAGCACGCGCCGGTACGCATCGGTCAGCTGGGAAGCATCGAAGCGATGCATGATCGCACGGGAGTGCTCGACGCAGTAGCCGCCCCCTTGCTCCAGTCGGCCCAGGAAGCCGGAATCGGAGAGGCCTTCCACGAACGCGAAGAACAGGTGGCGCTCGACGCTGCGTGCCTGATAGTGGCAGGCAGGGCATGCGGTCGTCGCCCGGGGGTCGGGGAGGTCGGGCGCCGGCTGCGGCGCTGCGTCGGGGCGCGTGGTGGCGGTCATCGACGCTTGGCGAGCCGGCGCCAGCGGTCGATGGCACGCCGCTCTTCGGGCTCGCTGAGCACGCGCCCCCCGAAGGCGTCGAGCTGATAATCGGCGGCGAGGCGTGCCAACGGCTGACCAAGCTCCGAGGCGCGCAGCCGTCGGGCGTGCTCCGCCGGCGTCTCGGCTGATTGGCGGGCGGTGCTCGGCGAGCGTCCCAGCGCTTCGAGGGCGGCGAGGTACGCCTCCCTGGCGGTCTGCGGTAGCGAACGACGGTGGGCGCGGCGGAGGCGTGGCAGGACCAGGTGCGGTGTCGGCAGCTCTGTGGCTCGCACCTCGGATGCCGGCCCCACGAGGTGACCCAGCGCTGGTCGCCGAAGCATGCGGGCGACGATCAGGGCCACGCCCACCACGCCGATCAGCGTGATCAGCAACAGGAGCGGACCGCTCGCCTCGCCGCCTCCGCCGAGCAGAGGTGGCAACGACACCGGCCCGGGGGCGATGGACGACACCGCGTTCTGTGCGGCGTGCGCCCCGAGCAGCCGGCCGAGCGCCGTAAAGACCTCGACCAGCCAGCCGGCGAGGAAGGCGAAGGGCACCGCCAGGAGCAGCAGCGCGGCAGAGAGCAGCGGCGCGAACGGCCCGAGCACGCCGGTCAATGCGGCGAGCAGCGGGACACCGAGGACGGCCGCCAACGGCAGGCTGACGAGCAGCATGAGGCCCGTGACACCCAGCAGCAGGCCCAGCCAGCGCCGGCTGTCGCCTTGCTCTATGCCCTCGTGGCGCAGCTCGGCGAGCCGCGCCAGGCCGAGCGCCAGGAGCGTCGCGGTGACGAATGCGACGCTCGCCGTCAGCGCGGTTCCCGCGAGCGCCGGAAGGGCGACCAGGCCGATGAGTGTCGCGATCATCCAGAAGACGGCCAGACCGAGCAGCCCTGGCCCGAGCATCCCTTCGACGGTTGCACCGTCCGATGCCGCATCCGCGTGCGCGGTTCCGCGGATGACGGCAATCCCGGCAAGCAGCCCTCCGGGATTGGCGAGCAGCGCCGCTCTCAGGTCGCCGGCGCCGAGGGACTCCAGCATCGGGCCGATCCAGCCAAGGAACGTGGCGGCGAGCGTGATGGACACCAGCAGGCCGGCGTAGCGTCGTCGCGACAGGGCGCGCCCGTGACGCGCCAGGAGGAGCCCGGCCAGAGCAGCACCGGCAAGGTCGGCCAATCCCAGGTGGAGCTCGCCGTCGCCGGCGATGCGCTGCACGAGCACGTAGGCGAGCGTCAGCCAGGCGCCCTCCAGCGCCGCGTCGGCGAGCGCGGCAAGCGCGCGGTCAGGCGACGAGATCCAGGGCATCGGCGGTTCGCCAATCGGGATGGAGCGCGAGGATGGAGGACGAGATGCCCACCGACCTGGCGCGCGCCGCGGCTGAGCCGGCTGCCGGGCCATACGCCGCAAGGCGGACCGCAAAGCCCTGCTGCGACAGCCTGCGCAGGGGTTGCAGGAACGGCGCCGGGTCGCGCGCGCTGAGCACGACGATGCTGCAGCCGCTCGCCATGCGCCGCGGCAGCTGGGCGAGCAGCACCTCGAACGGCAGC
>JBBSHF010000081.1:0-8542 GCA_038253355.1 Candidatus Limnocylindria bacterium | reverse complement strand
TCCTCTCCCTGCCCCGACTGCTCACGGATCGTGTTCACGATCCCCTGGTCGGCGAGGGTCGTGACGTCGCCCAGCGAACGCTGCTCGGCGATGTCGCGCAGCAGGCGGCGCATGATCTTGCCGGAGCGCGTCTTGGGCAGATCCGGCGTGAACATGACTTGCTTCGGCCGGGCCAGCTTGCCGATCACCGTGGCCACGTGCTCGCGCAGCTCGGCGGACAGCTCCTCCGATGGCTCGTTGGGCGAGCGCAGGATGACGTAGGCGAAGATCGCCTGGCCGGTCAGCGGGTCGGAGCGGCCGACCACCGCGGCCTCGGCGACCCGCGAGTCGTCGACCAGCGCCGATTCGACCTCGGTGGTCGAGATGCGGTGCCCCGAAACATTCATCACGTCGTCGACGCGGCCGAGCAGCCAGTAGTAGCCCTCGTCGTCGCGCTTGCAGCCGTCGCCGGCGAAGTAGCGACCCGCATAGCGCGACCAGTAGGTCTGCTGGTAGCGCTCCGGGTCGCCGTAGATGCCGCGCAGCATGGCCGGCCAGGGCCGGTCCAGGACCAGGTAGCCACCACCGCCCAGCGGTACGGAGTTCCCCGCCTCGTCGACCACGTCGGCCGAGACGCCGGGGAACGGCTGGGTCGCCGAACCCGGCTTGAGGGTGGTAATCCCCGGCAACGGCGTGATCATGATCATGCCCGTCTCGGTCTGCCACCACGTGTCGACCACCGGGCAGCGCCCGCCGCCGATCTCCTTCCAGTACCAGGCCCAGGCCTCAGGGTTGATCGGCTCACCGACCGAGCCCAACAGTCGCAGCGACGAGAGATCATCGGCAGCAAAGGCTGAAGCGCCGTACTTCATCAATGCCCGAATCGCGGTGGGCGCGGTGTACAGGATCGTAGCGCGGTAGCGAGCAGCAATCTGCGCCCATCGGTCCTTGTCGGGGAAGTCGATCGCTCCCTCGTACATGATCCCGGTCGTCGCATTCGCCAGCGGGCCGTAGACGATGTACGAGTGTCCGGTCACCCAGCCGATATCGGCCATGCACCAGTAGACATCGGTTTGCGGATGAATGTCGAAGATGGTCCGATGCGTGGTGGCGACCCCGGCGAGATACCCGCCGGTGGTGTGCATGATCCCCTTGGGCTTCGCCGTGGTCCCGCTGGTGTACAGCAGATAGAGGAGATCCTCGGAGTCCATGGGCTCCGGATCGGCGGTGGTCGGCTGATCCGCGATCAGCTCGTGGTACCAGTGATCCCGCCCGGCGCTCCAGGCGACATCCACGCCAGTGCGCTTGACGACGACACAATGCTTGACCGATGGCGAACGCGCCACCGCGTCATCGGCCTGCGACTTGAGGTCGACCACGCCGCCCTTGCGATGCCCACCGTCCGCGGTGATCAGCACCGAGCATTGCGCGTCCTCGATCCGTCCCGCCAGAGCGTCCGCGCTGAATCCGCCGAACACGACCGAATGGGGCGCACCGATGCGCGCGCAGGCCAGCATGGCAACCGGCAGCTCGGGAATCATCGGCATGTAGATGGCGACCCGATCGCCTTTCTTCACCCCCAGGCCGCGCAGCGCGTTGGTCAGCCGGCAGGTCTCCTCGAGCAGCTCGGCATACGTCAGCGTGCGGTTGTCGCCTGGCTCGCCCTCCCAGTAGTAGGCGACCCTGTCCCCGAGGCCGTTGGCGACATGACGGTCGAGGCAGTTGACGCTGATGTTGAGCTTGCCGCCGATGAACCACTTCGCGTACGGCGCGTCCCAGGAATAGATGTCGGTGTACGGCTCCATCCACTCGAGACGCTTCCCCTCGGCGTCCCAGAAGGCTCTGAAGCCTTCCTCGCTGGCCGCCTGCTCGTAGATGCTCGGATCATTGAGCAGGGCGTGCTTCGAGAAGTCGGCCGGGGGCGGGAAGGTCCGCTCCTCGCGCAGCAGGTTCTCGATGGTCGCTGCTTCGTCCGTCATACGCCCAGCTCCTTCTTGTTCTGGTGCTTCTCGCTCGCGATTCTAGGCCGATGGCGTGGACCTGCGTTCAGGGCCAATCACCCCGGACGCAGCTGCTGAAGCGTCTCCAGGAACGCGGCCACGACCGTCGATGGTGTCCCCGCGTCCCCGCGACGGACCACCACAATGCGGCGGCGCACCGGCGTCATGTCGCTGATGGGCACCTCGCGCAGCCGGCCCTCCGCGATCTCCGAACGCACCGCGGTGCGTGGCAGCAACGCCACGCCCAGGCCCTCTTCGAGCATGCGCTTGGCGGCGTCGATGTTATCGACCTCGATGAGACCCCGAGGCCGGATGCCCGCCTCGCGCAGGATCGAGCTGGTGAGCTCGTGGTAGCTCGAGGTTCGATCGAACAGGATGAGGTGCTCGGTGGCCATCGCCTCCATGCGCACCCCGCTCACGCCCGACGAGGCAAAGTCGTGCCCCCGATGCACCACCAGCACCAGCTCGTCCTCGTACAGCGGCGTCGATTCGATGTCCGCGTGGCGGATCGGCCGCATCAGACCGATCTCGACCTCCTCGCGCAGCACCATCTCGAGCACCTCCTCCGAGTGGCCGCTGCGCACGGACAGCTGCACGGCCGGATGGCGCGCCTGGAACTGGCGCAGCATCGCCGGCAGGACGTAGGTGCTCACCGCCGGGGCCGCCCCGATGGTCAGCCGGCCGGCCTCGCCCTCGGCCACCTCGGCAACCAGCTCTCGGCCACGCTGCAGGGCAATCAGCCCCCGCTCGGCGTATGGCAGCAGCGTTCGTCCAGCATCGGTCAGACGGGTGCCCGTGCGGCTGCGCACGAACAGCCGAGCGCCCAGAGCGGCTTCAAGCGCCTGGATCCGTGCGGTCAGCGCTGGCTGCGTGACGTACAGCCGCTCCGCGGCGCGACTGATGCTGCCCGCACGGACAACCTCAACAAAGGCCTCGATCTGGTTGAGATGGAGCGGTCCGGGGGTTGACGGCGGCATAGAAAGTGCTTATGCTCTGACAGTTATGAATCAGCGTTGCTGATCTTAGCACGAGGAGTCAGGCACATGATGAAGCAGATGATCGACCGAGTCGCGCCAACCGCGATGGCCCACCGCGAGCCAGACAGGGCCCCGGTTGCCATGCTGCAGCGTCGACTTCGCTGGCGGCGATGGCGGGTGAGCATGCCCGACCAGCCGGAGCTGCTCACCTCCGCGGAGCTGTCGGAGTGCGCCTGCCCGGACCTCTGCCATCGCGACCACGGGAATGACTGAGCGATGACCCTGACGACTGACCAAACCCTGGCGCAGACCAATCTTGCCGAGAGCCCGCTTCTGCCGTCGGGCTTCAGCGTTCCGACGTCGCGCTGGGAGAACCCGTCCACGCGCATGCGCCGGCTGCTCGACACCGAACCGTACCTGTTCGGTCCGGGGGTCTACGACCCGATGGGTGCGCAACTGGCGATGTACCACGGCTACAAGGCGGTCTACTTCAGCGGCTACTCGTTCGCCATCGGTCACCTGGGCACCACCGACATGGACCTCTACTCGGGGCCGGAGATCGCCGATGCGGCCGCTCGCACGGTCAGCGCCCTGCGCAAGTTCCAGCTCACCCAGGCGGTCGGCGATCCCGAGAAGGGCATCGCCCCGAAGCACCTCGACATCCCGCCGGTCGTCGTCGACATGGACGGCGGCTACGGCAATATCTTCAACGTGCAGCGCACGACCGAGCTGTACGTGCGCGGCGGGGTGGCCGCGGCACACATCGAGGACCAGGTGCTGCCCAAGCGCTGCGGCCACATGGGCGGCAAGGCGCTGATTCCGGCGTCCGAGATGGTCGGCAAGCTGCGCATGGCTCGCGCGGTTGCCTCCGATCTTGGCAATGACGACTTCGTGGTGATCGCGCGGACCGATGGGCTTTCCGCGGTCGATGCCCCGGAGCCCGCGCGTGGGCTCGACCTGGCCGTGGAGCGCGCGCTGCGCTACCTCGACACCGGCATTCCTGACCTGGTCTGGTGCGAATTCCCGACCTCGGACCGCGGTCCGGTCGAATCGTTCTCCCAGCAGGTCCACGACCGCTTCCCCGATGCGCGTTTCGCGTTCAACTGGTCGAGCTCGTTCAAATGGTTCAACGATCCCTCGCCGATCACCTTCGCGGAGCTCGGCGAGCTGGGGTATCGCTTCGTCTTCATCACGCTGGGCGCGCAGCACGCCGAGGGGCACGGCCTGTCGGAGCTGCTGCGCGACATGCAGGCCGACCAGGAGCAGGGCTACGTGACTCTGCAGCGCAAGGAGTGGGACCCGTTGGTCGACGTGCCGACGCGCTCGCACCACTTCTTCTCGGGCGTACCGTACCACCAGCTGATGGGCAAGGCGTACGACGCGACGCGCTTGGGCTCCGAGTTCGCCGAGAAGCTGCCCGACGACCGGGTGGTCTAGCCCGGCGACGCGGCCCAACCCTTGGTGCGGATCTGGTCGGATCGTCAGCTGGTGCTACGATCAGACGCAATGCCGGCCACGCAACCCACCCGTCGCGCCGAAGAGCCGGACGCGGAGTTCAGCGGGCTTGAAGCGAGCCTGATCGCCACCATCGGTCCCGTCTTCCGTCACCTGCTGGCCCACGCCCGGCGTCGTCCGGCGTGGCGCGCGCTCACCTATCAGCAGTACAACGTGCTGCGCATCGTCGCCGCCAACGGGGCGACCGCCCAGGCCGAGATCGCGCGCCGCCTGCTGGTCAGCGCGCCAGTGATCACCCGCCTGGCCTCCGCCGTGGTCGACGCTGGCCTGATCGTCCGGCGCGGCGATCCGAACGACCGGCGCAGCGTACTGCTGGCGCTGACACCAAAGGGCCGGCGCCGCGTCGCCGCGATGCGCAGCGATCTGCTCAGTGCCGCCAACGAGCTGATCGCGCCGCTGCCGGAGAACCGTCGCGCCGCGGTCAGCGCGGCGCTCGACGAGCTGCAGGTCCTGCTCCCCAGCCGCCAGACGTCGCCGCGCAACCCGCGGTAGGGGCGGCAGGGCGGTAAGCCACTCCGCTCAGGTGCTGAGGGATCCTTGGCTGTCGCGCGACTCATCGCGCAGCTCCTGCATCCCGATGCGGGTGTGGCCCAGCCGGCCTGCCGCGCCGGCGGCCCGAAATCGCCACGCGACGAGGGCCACCGCCGCCAGCGAGATGAGCGCTCCGGCCATCAAGGTGACCGGCACATGCCAGGTCTCGGCGACGGCGCCGGCAAAGATGCCGCCGATCGGCGAGCTGCCGGCGAAGACGGTGACGTAGAGGGCCATCACTCGCCCGCGCAGCGCATCGGTCACATTGGCCTGCACGGTGGCATTCACGGTATTGATCATCAGCATCGAAAAGAAGCCCACGCCGACCAGCAGCGGGATGGCCAGCGTTGCGCTGCGGGTGAACGCCAGCGCCAGCTCGAAGAATGCGAAGAGCAGCCCTCCGCCGATCATCAGGGCAATGACCCGGCGCTCGTGCATGAAGGCCAGCGAGATGGCGCCGGCCAGCGACCCGATGCCCATGCAGGCGTACAGCGCGCCGTACGCGCCGGCATCGAGATGCAGGACGTCCTGCGTGAAGAGCGGCAGCAGGATGCGGAAGTTGAGGCCGAAGGTCGAGACGACGCCCAGCAGCACCAGCGCCCAGAGCACGACCGGCGTGCGCATCGTGTACGAGAGGCCCTCGCGCAGGCTGTCGAGCACCGGCACAGCACGCTCGGGGCGCGGCGGTCGGCGAATCTGCCCCGGATCCATGCGCCACAGGCTGATCAGCACCGCCGAGTAGCTGACCGCATTGATCGCCAGGTTGAAGGCGACGCCCGCGGTAACGGTATGGAACAGCGCTGTGCCGATGGCGATCGTGACCCCGGCGATGGCAGGCCCCACGACGCGCGCCGAGTTGAAGGCCATCGAGTTGAGCGCGATCGCGTTGGTCAGGATGTCGGCCGGCACCAGCTCCGCGGCGAGTGCCTGGCGGAGCGGCATGTCGACCGCGTTGACCAGGCCCAGCGCGAAGGCCAGGACCATGATCGTCGTGATATCGATGACGCCGGTCACTGTCAGCACGAACAGGACGACGACCTGCAGCGAAGCGAGGAACTGGGTGACCAGGATCGCGCGGCGCTTGTCGATCCGATCGGCGACCACTCCGCCGAAGGGAGCCAGGACCATGGACGGCACGAACTCGAGCGCCGCCACGACGCCCAGCTGCAGCGGCGATCCGCCCAGCGCCAGGACCAGCCACGGCAGCGAGACCTGCTGCATCCAGGTGCCGATGCGGCTGATGACCTGTCCGGTGAAGTAGAGGCGGTAGTTCCGGACGCGGAGCGCCGCGAAGCCGCGGTGCGCTCCGGTCGCCATCGGTTCAGCCAGCCCGCGTGCGCTCGGGGCGGCCAGGCTCGCCAGTACCTCGCTCGGTCTGCAGGCGGGCGGAACTCACCGAATTGGGTCGCCCGAGGTCGCGCATGACCCCCTTGACCAGCAGCTGCCAGGCGACGAGTGCCAGGATCACCGCAGAGAGCGCTCCGCCGACCAGGAAGGCGGTCGCGGCTCCGAACAGCTGGGCGAGCCCGCCGGCCATCAGTCCGCCCAGCGGCGCCGAGCCGGCGAAGACCGTCACGTACAGCGACATGACCCTGCCGCGCAGCTCGTCGGGGACCCCGTTCTGGACGGTCACGTTGATGGTGTTGACCATCAGCATCGAGCTCAGTCCAACGACCACGATGGTTGGATAGGCCACCAGCGGGACGGGAAACAGGCCGAGCACCAGCTCGAACAGGATGAAGACCGCACCACCGCCCAGGATCAGCCGCAGCAGGCTGCGCCGATTGCCGGCGAACGCCAGCCACAGCGAGCCGACCAGCGAGCCACCGCCCATGGCCGCGTACAGGGCACCGTAGCCATCAGCGCCCATGCCCATCTGGTTTCTGGCGTACAGCGGCAGCAGTGTCTGGAAGTTCATGCCAAACAGGGCCACGCCGCCCAGCAGCACCAGCGGCCAGAGGACGTGCGGCGTGCGGCGTGCGTACCTGAACCCCTCACCAAGGCTCGAACGGACCGATGAGAACGGCGCCACATGCTCGACGCGATGCAGGTTGGTGGCGTTCATCATCCATAGACCGATGAGCACGGCGAAGTAGCTGACCGTGTTGATCCCGAAGTTCACCGCCGGCCCGAAGAGGGCCAGCGTCACGCCGGCAATCGCGGGGCCGATGACGCGCGCGAGGTTGAAGGTCGCCGAGTTGAGCGCGATGGCGTTGACCAGATCCTCGCGCGGCACGAGCTCGGCGGCGAACGCCTGGCGGACCGGCATGTCCACCGCGCTCACCAGGCCAATCGCCAGCGCCAGCACGTAGATGTGCCAGATCTGCACGACGCCGCTGAAGGTGAGCACGAACAGAATGGCCGCCTGCACCATGGCGGCGAACTGGGTCCCCATCAGGGCGCGGCGCTTGTCGATCCGATCGGCCAGCACGCCGCCAAGTGGGGCGAAGAGCATGGCCGGCGTGAACTGCAGGGCGAGCACGATCCCCAGCTGGATGGGCGAGCCACCAAGCAACAGGACAAGCCACGGCTGGCTGACCGATTGCATCCAGGTGCCAATCAGGCTGACCACCTGCCCGGAGAGATACAGCTTGAAATTGCGATGCCGCAGCGCCGTGAAGCCGCGCCGGAATCCGCCGCCGGGTGCGGCGGGAAGCGGCGCCGGCGACACGCTGCGGCGCAGGATGCGCAGCGGCGGCCGCGTGGCGGAGACGAGAATCCGGGTCAGGGTCGCGAAAGCCATTAGTTAACGATGCTAACAAACTCGTATGGCTGGGACAAGCTGAGCCAGCCAGGGCATGCCTGACCGCTCGCGTCAACCAAACCCGGGAGCTGGCGTCTCATCGGGCCGGCCTTGCAAGCGTTGTAGGCAAACGGCGGAGGAACCAGGCAACGGGCCGCGGAATGCGCCCTTCCTCCTCCGAACACCCACACCGGATGCACCGAACCGCGGACGAAGTGGGGTCCGAGCCGAAAACTTCTTCACTTGCCTACACCAGGTGCAAAGCCGAGGCGCTGGACTCAGCTGGACTCAGCTGGACTCAGCTGGACTCAGCTGGACTCAGCTGGACTCAGCTGGACTCAGCTGGACTCGGCTGGACTCAGCTGGACTCAGCTGGACTCAGCTGGACTCAGCTGGACTCGGCTGGACTCGGCTGGACTCAGCTGGACTCAGCTGGACTCAGCCGAACAGGATGTCACGTATGACCGGCATCGACGGGGTGCCGTGGGCCAGCACCGACTCGAGGAACCCGCGGTAGACGAACTCCTCGCCGGCGGCCGCGGCGCGGCGGCGAGCCTCGCGCTCCAGCTCGGCCATCTCCTCCGAGCCGAGGAAGTACTCGCACAGCTGCGTGGACGAGAGGCGCGCACGGTCCCACTTGTTGGCCGCTTCGGACTCTTCCTGAAAGCCGTCCGTCACCATCAGGCGCATCGCCTCGTCCCGATCCATCGACCCCGCGTGGATGCGGATGTCCATCAGGGTGTTGGTGATCGAGCGCAGGTAGAACTTCCAGTGCACGAGCAGCAGAGCAGGGTCAT
>JBBSHF010000080.1:0-8590 GCA_038253355.1 Candidatus Limnocylindria bacterium | reverse complement strand
GCGGCGGGCGAGTTGATGGTCATCGAGGTCGAGATCTCGCCCACCGGCAGCCCTGAAAGCAGGATCTCCATGTCGGCCAGGCTGCTGACCGCCACGCCGCACGTCCCGAACTCGCCGGCCGCCAGCGGGTCGTCGTGGTCGTAGCCGTACAGGGTCGGCATGTCGTAGGCGATCGACAGCCCCGTGCCGCCGGCCTCGATCAGCTTCTTGAAGCGGGCGTTGGTGTCCTCGGCGGTGCCGAAGCCGGCGAACATGCGCATCGTCCACAGGCGCCCGCGATGCCCGGTGGGGTGGATGCCACGCGTGTATGGCGGCTCGCCCGGCAGGCCAACGTCGTCGATCTCGTTCCAGCCAGCCTCGCCTGCGTGGCCAGGGCTGAACCGATACCGTGGTCGGCCCGCATCGGGATCATTGGCCGGATCGTCCAGGTCGGATGGGGTGTAGAGCCGATTGATCTCCACGCCTGACTGGGTAATGAAGCGGTCCCGGCGTTCCGGTCCTCTTTCGAGGGCCGGGTCGAGGCGTTCGCGCGCCCATCGGTCCTGGTGCTCGCGCCAACCCGTGCTATCGCTCATGACGCCCAGTGTGCGGGCAAGACCGATGTCGCCGCAAGCCGACCGCCCTGTCGCTGACCGTGGGCGCGGCTCAGTCGGCGAGGATCGCCTCCTGCTCCCGCGTCATGGCGCGCCTCGCCTCGAAGCGCGACGCCGTCACATCCAGGTGCCCCACGAAATGGGAGAGGCGCTGCCGCGCCTCCTCGGCGGCCTGGGTGAGGCCTTCCATCTCAAAGATGCCCCAGTGCCGCAGCAATGGCCAGATGATCTCGTCGTGGTGGATGCGCAGGTCGTAGATCCCGGCGTTCGCCATCTGCGCCGCCTTGCGCCGATACTGCGCCATGCCGGCGCCCGGCATCTTGAACTCGATCACCTCGGCAGCCACCGCCTCGACCACGCCCGATGGATCGAGCTTGGCTGCCTCCGAGAGCATGTCGCGGTAGAAGACCATGTGCAGGTTCTCGTCGGCAGCGATGCGGGCCATGATCCGGTCGGCGACCGGGTCCGATGAATAGCGCCCCGTGTTGCGGTGCGAGACGCGGGTCGCCAGCTCCTGGAAGGCGACGTAGGCGAGCCCGCGCAGCACGTTGCCGTCGTCGGGATGGTCGTAGGCGATCTGGATCTGCTGCATGCGGGCACGTTCCAGGGCCACCGGATCGATATTGCGCGTGACGACCAGGTAGTCACGCAGCACGATGGCGTGCCGACCCTCCTCCGCCGTCCAGCGGTGCACCCAGTTGATCCACGCGCCGTCGCCGCGGGCGAACTGGCGATAGATCTCGCGGTGGTAGCTGGGCAGGTTGTCCTCGGTGAGCAGGTTCACCTCGAAGGCGATCTGCGCCACGCCCGAGATGCGCGGCTGATCAGGCGTCCACGGCTCCTTGTCGTAGTCGCGCCCGAGTGAGTACGGGATGTAGTCGTGCGGGAACCATTCCCTGGTCATGCCCAAGTGGCGGCTCATGAGCGCTTCAGCCGTCGGCTCCAGCTCGACGAGCAGATCGCGTTGGGACCGGGTAGTCATGGTTCGCAAGTCTCCTCGTTGGGCGCGCGGCGGTTGCACGACGCTGAACAGGGTACGTCGCGGCCCGATCCTCGCATGAATCGTGCTCAGCTGCGACCGCGGGCTTCCGTTGGTTGAGCAGAAGTTACGGGTACAGCCCGCGCAGCTGGGTCGCCTCCGCGACGCGCGAGACGGCGAGCATCATAGCCGCACCGCGCAGGTCCACCCGGTTTGCCTCGCTCATGGCGACGACGTCGCCCATGGCTGCATCCATGATCCGATCGAGCTCGGCCGCGATCTGCTCATCGGTCCAGAAGAAGGACTGCATGTCCTGCACCCATTCGAAGTAGCTGAGGACCAGGCCGCCGGCGGTGCACAGGATGTCGGGGATGACCCGGATGCCTCGGTCGCGGAGCACGTCGTGGCCGGCCGGCGTGGTCGGCGCGGTGGCCGCCTCGGCGACGATCCGAGCCCGCACGCTCGAGGCATTGGTCGCGGTGATCTGGCTCTGCAGCCCCGCCGAGACGAGGATGTCGCACGCCATGGCGAAGATCTCCGGCCGCCCCATCGGTTCGGCGTTGGGCAGGCCCTCGATGGCGTCATGCTCGCCAACCCAGGCCATCGCGCGTGAGATGTCGATACCGCCGGGGTCCGCGACGGCATGGTTGTCGTCGGCGATCGCGACGATCCGTGCTCCGGCGTCGCTGAGCATCCCGGCCAGGATGCTGCCGACTCGCCCGAAGCCCTGGATTGCGATCCTCGCGCCCTGGAGGGGCAGGTCGATTGAGCGCGCGCAGGCCCGGATGGTCTGGAACGCGCCGCGGCTGGTCGCTTCGCGCCGCCCGCGCGTGCCGCCGATGGCCAGCGGCTTGCCGGCGACCACGCCGGCGATCGTGTGGCCGGCGTGCATCGAATAGGTATCCATGATCCAGGCCATGGTCTGTGAGCCGGTGTTGACGTCTGGGGTCGGGATGTCCCGGTCTGGACCGATGATCAGGCTGATCTCGGTGGTGAATCGGCGCGTCAGGCCCTCCCGCTCGTGGCGATTGAGCTGTCGCGGGTTGACGACCACGCCGCCCGCCGCGCCTCCGTAGGGGATCTGCACCAGGGCCGCCTTCCAGCTGTTGAGCATCGCCTGGGAGCGCACCAGGTCGAGCGTCAGGTCGCTGGTGTAGCGAATCCCGCCGGTCGCGGGCCCACGGTTGATGTTGTGGTGCACGCGGTAGCCGGTGAACGCCCGCACCTCGCCACTGTCGAGCGTGACTGGGAAGTGGACCTCCAGCTCGCGCTTCGGCACGCGCAGGACGCGCCGCATGCCGTCGTCCAGGCGCAGGCGCTCGGCAGCCTGGTCGAGCGCGTTCTGTGCCGCGGTCCAGTTGTCGTGAGATGCCCGCGATGCGCGATCGTCGGTTCGAGAACCCATGGTCGTGTCGCGGTCTCCTTCGGATCGGTCGCGCGGCGCGCGCTTCCCCGCAGAGGCTAGCCGCTTGGCCTGACCGCTGCCAGACCCTTTCGCACGCGGCGCGCATGGCAAGATGGCGCGGTCACTGTAACCCACAGCTGCCGGCGGCCCAGCACAAACCGGCCGGCAACCCGAAGGATCCGAGGTGAAAACCCGTGGCCCCATGCGTCATGACCGTGGCCGGACCCCTGCCACCCGAGCGCGTCGGCTTCAGCCTTCCGCACGAGCACACCGGCATCTACCTCTGGCACGTCCCGGACCGATGGGACTACTGGGAGCTCACTCCCGACGAGCTCACCATCGCCGAGGAGCTGCGCGACTTTCGCCGGCGCGGTGGCTCGACCATCGCGGATCTGACCCTTCCCGGCGTCGGCCGCGATCCCGAGCGGCTGCGCCGCCTGGCGAGCAGCAGCGGCGTCCAGATCGTGATGGGCACCGGCTGGTATCGCGAGTCGTATTACCCGCCCGAGGCGCGCATCGACCGCCGCACGGTCGACGACCTGGCCGGGGAGATGATCGCCGAGTTCCGCGACGGCGTGGGCGGGACGGGCGTGCGTCCCGGGATCATCGGCGAGATCGGCACCGACAAGCCGTGGCTCAGCGCCCAGGAGGAGCGGGTGCATCGCGCGGCGGCCCGTGCGTCCAGGGCGACCGGCATGGCGATCACGACCCACGCGGTCATGTCGCCTGTCGGCCTGGCCCAGCTGCGTGTCTTCAGCGAGGAGGGCGTGGATCCGGCCCGCGTGGTCATCGGTCATGCGGACTCGTACCCGGTCCTCGAGCACTGGCTGGCCATCCTCGAGCAGGGCGCCAACCTGGAGCTCGACTTCCTGGGCCATCGATTCGGGACGGAGGAGGCCGCCGAGCCGCGCCTGATCGAGCTCCTGGTCGAGCTGCTCGAGCGCGGATTCGGCGACCAGATCCTGCTCAGCCAGGACGTTTGCCACAATGCCCAGCTCAAGGCCAATGGCGGCTTCGGTTACGTCTACCTGCAGCAGCACTTCCTGCCGCGGCTGCGCACCGCGGCGGTGGGTGAGGGCGAGATTGCGCGCATGACGACCGACAACCCGCGTCGGGTGCTCACCATCGCCTGACCGATGGCCTGGCTACAATCTCACATAACTCTGGTATATTCGCCCGCATGGACGAAGAACGCCGAGGCGACGCCGCTCGCATGGGCCCCGCGGCCGAACGGCTGGGACTGTCACCGCGCATGGTGCGTTACCTGGAGGCGCAGGGCGTCCTGCGCAGCGAGCGTGGCCCCGGCCCGCGAGGACACCGCCATTTTCCGCCCCCCGAGCTCGAGCTCGGCGCCGCGGCGGTTGTCGCCACCGACGCCGGCCATCCGACGGCGACGCTGCGCGCGATCCGCCAGCTTGCCGATGGCCGCGTCAGCGCCGCCCTGACCAGCGGCGACGCGTTGCAGCGCTTCGAGCTGCTGGCCTTGGCCCGTGCGGTTGAGGAGGCGACGCGCCCGCGGCATCCTCGCCCGCCTCACGCGGGGCCCCCCGAGCCGTGAACCGTGTGGTGGTTGCGCTGGGGCCGGCTGCAGCGATTGCCCTGCTGGCGGTCCTGGCCGAGCCGCTTGGTCCGTTGCGCGGCACGCTGCTGCTGGTCGTTGCGCTGCCGCCGCTGGCGCAGACGCTCGCGGCGCTCGGCTGGACCGAGGTCCTGGCGCGCCGCCTCGCGGCGCTGGGGGGGCCCCGACCGGTGCTGCTTGGGGCATACCTGGCCTGGCTGGCGGTCTCGGCGCTGCTGGGCCTCGACGCCGCCGCAGTGCTGGCCGTGCCGGTCGGGCTCTCACTCGCGCGCCGTGGGCTTGCCAGCACGGCGGAGCAGGTGGACGCCGCAATCTACGGCAGCAACGTGGGCTCGCTCCTGTTTCCATTCAGCAACCTGACGAACCTGTTGGTGGTTGCCGCCAGCGGTGTTTCATTTGCCTCGTTCGTGGCCGCAGCCGCCGTGCCGCAGCTCGCGGCGACCCTCGCGGTGGGCGGCCTGCTGTGGTGGCGACTGCGCGGGAGGTCGGTGGCATCGAGCCGCGTGCCGGAGGCTCCACCGGTCACCACCTTCGCGGGTCTGCTGGCCGGCGGGGTGGCGCTGCTGGCAGCGATGGCGGCGCTGGCGCTGGGCTTCGCCGGTGGCGACGTGGTGCTCGCCTTCGTCGTCGGCTCATCGGTCGTCGCCGGGATCGGCCTGCTGGCCGGTGGGACATCGGTGCGCCAGCTCGCCACCGGCCTGCCGCTGAGCGCGATTGGTATCGTGCTGGTTGCCGCGCTGCTGCGCGGACCCGCAGCGCACGTGGCGGGCCTGCTTCCGTCGCTTGCCGGCGCGAGCATCGGTCCGCTTGGCCTGCTCGGCATTGCCCTGGTCGGTGGGCTGCTCGCGTCGGTCGCCAACAATCTGCCCGCGGCGTTGTTCGGCTCGGTCTGGCTCGTCGGAGCGCCGGTACATGCCGTGGTGGCATACCTGGTCGGCACGAACCTGCTGGCGGTCAGCACACCGCACGGCTCGGTGGCGACCATGCTCTGCCGCAGCCTGGCCAACAGGAACGGAGCGCCGCAGCCGATCCGGGTGCACCTCGCCTCGGCATGGCGCTATGCCGGGGCGGCGAGCACCGCCGCCTGCATCGTGCTGCTGCTGGTCGGATAGGACGATACTCGCTCCCATGCGCGACGTGATCGCCGACCTCAAGCGCATCGCGTTCCTGCTCGAGGCCGCGCGCGAGCCGAACTATCGTGTGCAGGCTTTTCGGCGCGCGGCTGCCCAGGTGGCTGCAACCTCAGCCAATGAGCTTGCGGAGCGCGTGCGATACGAAACGTTGCGCGAGCTACCTGGCATTGGCGAGGTGCTGGCGCGCACGATCGCCGAATCGGTCAACGGCGAGGAGCCGGTCTACCTGCGTCGCCTCGAGGCGGGCGGTGGTCGCCCAGTGGTCGAGGGCGGGGCAGAGCTGTGCGATGCATTGCGCGGTGACTGCCACGTCCATTCGGACTGGAGTGATGGCGGCAGCGAGATCCGCGAGATGGCCGAAACGGCGCATGAGCTGGGCCACGAGTTCATGGTCCTGACCGATCACTCGCCGCGCCTGACCGTCGCCAACGGCCTCTCGGCGGAACGGCTGCGCGCGCAGCTCAAGGAAGTGGCGACGCTCAACGAGGAGCTGCGGCCGTTTCGCATTCTGACCGGCATCGAGGTCGACATCCTTCCCGATGGCTCGCTCGACCAGGACCCGGAGCTGCTGTCTGCACTTGAGGTCGTGGTCGGCTCTGTCCATTCCGAGCTGCGCATGGCCGCCGCACCGATGACCAGGCGGCTCGTCACCGCCCTGGCCAACCCGCTGCTCGATATCCTGGGTCACGCCACCGGCCGGATGGTGGTCGGCAAGCGGCATCGGCCGCCGTCTGAGTTCGATGCGGAGGTTGTCTTCGCGGCGGCGCTGCGTTTCGACAAGGCGATCGAGATCAATGCGCGTCCCGAGCGGCTCGACCCGCCGAAGCGGATCCTGCGTCTCGCGGTCGAGGCGGGCTGCCGCTTCGCCATCGACTCCGACGCACATGCACCGGGCCAGCTCGCCTGGCAGCCGTTCGGCTGTGAGCGCGCCGCGGCCTGCGGGGTCGAGGCGGGGTCACTGGTCAATGCCATGTCCGCGCCCGACCTGGTTGCCTGGGCACGTTCTCATCGGGCGTAAGTGCTGCCGCGCCGCAGCGAGGGTGCGTGCCACACGGCGAGGGCTCGTCTTGCGCGTAACGGGCAGCTGACAGCCCTTATGGCGGAGAACATCCTCACCCAGAGCGTAACGGGCAGCTGACAGCCCTTATGGCGGAGAACATCCTCACCCAGAGCGTAATGGGCAGCTGGCGGCCCCTTATTTCGCAGGGTCGCTCACGATACGTGCGTAAGGGCCCGCGGCGCGCTCATTACGGATCATGCGGACGGTCGGCACCCGGGCGGACGCAGGTAAGGGGCCGCGGCGGGCCTGTTACGGATCATGCGGGCGGTCGGCACCCGGGCGGACGCAGTTGTTTCTCGAGCGGCCGAGCATGAAAAGAGGCGCCCACGGGCGCCTCTTTCGGGAATCAGAACCTCAAAAGAGGCCCATTCGGGGTCTATTCGGCGACTGGAGTGACGTTCGTGGCGCGGGGACCGCGGTCAGAACGCTCCGTCTCGAAGTTGACCTGCTGTCCTACCTGAAGCTGCTCGATCTGCAGTCCATCGGCCAGGCCAGAGAAGTGGAAGAAGTGCTCGTTGCCGCGGTCATCGGCGATGAAGCCAAATCCACGATCGGTGACGATGCGCTTGATGGTGCCAGTGGGCATGTGTTTTTCGGGCCTCCTCGGACCGATGCTGAAACGCTCGCAGCCGCAATCCGAAAAGGAGTACGCCGACGCTTCGTGGTGACAGTCTGGGGCCTTGTTGGCGACTCGTCAATCGGCGATGCACCGGTGCGCAATCGCGTCGCGCCCGAATCGTGCGGTCCATACTGCGACGATTCACCCACCAGCCAAGGAGGATTCCATGTCCGTCGCAAGGGTCACCGAGCTCTCATGCACCTCCACGGAGAGCTTCGAAGATGCAATCCGAGAGGGAATCGATCGTGCCGGCAAGACGCTGCGTCAGGTGCGCAGCGCCTGGGTCAAGGAGCAGCGCGTCAACGTCGGGCGCGACGGCGGCATCGAATTCCAGGCGAACATCCTGGTGACCTTCGTCCTGGAGGACTAGCCGGCGAGGCCGATCTTGCCGTTCTCGCGGTGGAAGCGTGACCGATAGGTCGGGTTCGACACTCGCCCGTTGACCATGGCGGCATCCAGCGGCTTGCCGGTGCGCGGCGCGCTGTAGCGTCCGCGCTCGACGATCGCCTGCGCGATCTGGGCGGCGGTCATGGGTCCACCCTCGCCGATCACCGCGATAATCTCCTGGTGCAGCGGGACGCGGGCGGAGCTCCGCTTCGCTGCGACCCGGGCCGGACGCGCCGCACTCTTTAGCTGTCGTCCCCGCCGCCTGGGCGCCTGCGTGGCGGTGGCCGGCTCGGCGGTGGCCGGCTCGGCGGTGGCCTGCGTTGTCGGGGGCCGTGCGCCGTCGTCCAGGGGCATGGCTGCCCGAACCTGCCGGTCCGCTGCCAGCTCGTTGAGCCGTTGGGCAAGCCCATCCACGCGTTGAGTCAACGCCTGCAGCGCATCGCTGCTCGGCGCGGCAGCGGATGCGGACGGGGCGCTGACCCCGCTGCGCTCCGCGTCGAGACGCTCCTCGATCCAGTGCGTGACGAGCTCGCCAGGTCGGGCGTTGGCTTCGCCGGCCAGCTGCTTCAGCAGGCCGAGGCGTCGAGGATCGAGGTGAATCGCCATGCCGCCGTCGTCGGAGGCGGGCCGAGAATAGGGCTGCGCCGGGCGGGGCGCTCCGGAGAAGCTGCGCTCGCCCCCCGGGGCGCGATCACCGCTCGGAAAGGGCCGGTCACGCGGGAAATCGCGTGGCGGTGGACGGTAGCCACGGTCGCGCTCGTCAAAGTCACGCGCGGGCCGGGCGGGCCGATCACTGCGCTGACCGCCGCGGAATCCACCACCGCCCCGGTAGTCG
>JBBSHF010000079.1:0-8870 GCA_038253355.1 Candidatus Limnocylindria bacterium | reverse complement strand
TGAGCACCGCCTGACTTCGGCGTGCGTAGTCAGTACCGGTAAGCTCGCCTGCGGCATGCCCCCGTAGCTCAGGGGATAGAGCACCGCCCTCCGGAGGCGGTGGCGCAGGTTCGAATCCTGCCGGGGGCGCCACGTCTGAACAGCGGAAATGCAGGGCGTCCGCTGTTCAGATCGCTTTCATGCAAGGGTTCGTGCATTGAACTCTGTTACCGTCCGTGCATGCCACCACGCCGACGCCGACCGCGCGGGCATATCCGGACCCTGCCGTCCGGCAGCTTTCAGGCGATCGTCTACACCGGCACCGACCCGCTGACCGGCAGGGAGCGGTACCTGCGCGAGACAGCCACGACGTATGACGGCGCGGAACAAGCGCTGACCCGTCTTCAGAGCCAAGTCGACGAAGGTCGGCACCCGAAGACGGCCATCACCGTCCGGCAGACTATTGCTCAGTGGCTCGACGTCGCCGATCTGGAGGACACCACTCGCGAGCGGTACGACGATCTGATTCGCCTCTACATCCTGCCGCCGCTCGGGAACATGCTGGCGAGCAAGCTCGATGCGGAGCTGCTGGAGCGTTTCTATGCGCGACTGCATCGCTGCCGTGAGCTGTGCTCAGGACGACCCTCCGCAGGACATGTCTGCCGGCCGCTGAGCACCAGCACCACGCGCAAGATTCACTACATCATCCGTGGTGCCCTCGAACGCGCCGTACGTTGGCAGCACCTTGGCGTGAACAAGGCCGCGATGGCAGAGGCACCCTCGCCGAATCGGACTGAGCCTGACCCGCCGAGCGCCGAAGAAGCGGCGGCGTTGCTCAACGCGGCATGGGCGGACCCAGAGTGGGGTCTGCTGCTCTGGCTGACGATGATCACCGGATCTCGCCGTGGCGAGGTGTCTGCGTTGCGGTGGCGCCATGTCGACTCTGACCGTGCGATCCTCTGGATTCATCGCAGCAACGCGCAGACCAAGGCCGGGATCAAGGAGAAGGACACCAAGACCGGGCAGCGGCGGAAGATCGCGCTCGATCCCCATACGCTCGGGTTGCTTAACCAACATCGGGAGCTGTGGGAGCAGCGCTGCTCCGACCTTGGATGCGCCCTGAATCTCGACGCCTTCGTATTCTCCCCCGCTCCCGACGGCTCCGCCCCGTGTGCCCCGAGGGCGATCAGTCAGCGATACCGCCGAATGGCGATCAAGCTCAAACTGCGTAGCACCCGCCTACATTCTTTGCGCCACTACTCGGCAACCGAGCTGGTCGCCGCTGGCGTGGATCTCCGCACCGTTGCCGGTCGGCTAGGACACGGCAGCGGCGGCGCGACCACGCTCAAAGTGTACGCAGCCTGGGTCGATGAGGCCGATCGGCGCGCAGCTACAACGATGGCCGGGATCATGCCAAGACCGGTTCCCGTTCAGCAGCCGCGCGGGCCATACGAGAAGATCGCCGCATCGCTGCGCGACGAAATCCGAACCGGTCGACTCAAGCCCGGAGACCAGCTCCCTACCGTCGCGGAACTCGCCGTGGTTCATATGGTCGCTGTCGGCACTGCACACCGAGCTATGGCGCTGTTGAAGGACGAACGCCTCATCGAGGTCACCCGGGGGCGCCGCGCCACCGTCGCGGGCGGCGCTTCCCCGGCGACCGGCGCCAGGTAGGCCCGCCCCTCGGGGCTGGCTCTTGGCGCGACCGACGAGTTGCCATTGCCGTGGCGCCTTCCTCACAGGCCGAGCTTTCGGACGCGGCTCGGCGCGGGGAGCTGTACCCGGCGGCTGGCTGCCGTCGGGGCGAAGGGGCGGCTGGCTGCCGTCATTCCGGTGCTCTCCCGGCCGAGCTGTGGGACTCTAGGGTGTCCCTGGTTGGTCACACCGAGAGGTTCGCCGCTGGCTGCGGCGCTCCCTCCCTCCCTCATCGCCGGTGGGGCGCTATCCCACCGGCGATGAGGTTGACGATAACTCAACCGCCACCCTTCGGGCGCCAGTAACCACGACGTTGTTTCGGATATACTTCCGTGGTCAACTCCGATCCAAGCCGACGCTGTGGCCTGATTTCCCCTACTGTGATGCCCTGCTCACTACGTCCAGGAACCCCTACGGTAGGCGAGACCCCTTAGAGAGCTAAGTGAGGCCGATGGAGGGCAACAGAGCACGCGCCGGTGGGCCAAGGCCACGGGGTCCGCGAGTTGTGAACGTTGGCCGAGGCCGGTCGATAACGCTTCTCCAGCCACCCGAAAGCGCCTTGGAGTACGGCCTCGACGTAGCGCGACGGGTGCACGACCGGCCGGCGCCGGTGCGCAACGGCTTCATCGAACGCTGGCGCCCGTCGGACCCCCCTCCGCCGCTTGCAGGGATGCTCGGCGGAGGCCAGGGCGGTAGCGTTCGGCTGAAGCTGCTATTAAGCCTGATTTGGTTCTCGGTGAAAGCGCCGCACAACACCGACTACCCAGCCCGGGCATGGGCGGCACTGCTTGGCCTTGACGAGCCGGAGACGAACGGTGCCCGCCGAGTGAACGCGGCGATCGCCTGGTTGGAGAAGAACAACTTCCTAAGGGTGAAGCCGAGGCCCGGCATGCCGGCTGAGGTCTTCCTACTTGACGAGCGTGGCGACGGTCGGCCCTACACGATCCCGGCCGAAACATTGAAGGCGAAGTCGGACGGCGAGCGCCCGACCCGGGACGACTACTGGGTACCGCTTCCGCCGCAGTTCTGGACCAAGGGCTGGATCAGCGTGCTGCGCGCGGCGGCCGTCGCGATGCTGCTCGTCCTCCTCGACGACGCGAAGGCTCGGAAGGATCCCGACGGGATCTGGCACTCCCCCAGCCGGGCAGCTGACCGCTTCGCGCTGTCACAAGACACCCGCACTGACGGCCTGCTCGAGCTGGAGGCCTACAACATAGTAGACAAGCGGCGAACCCCGATCTCCCCCGGAGTCTTCGATTACCGCCGGCTGCGCAACGTCTACGACCTACACGTGGAGCAGCTGACGGTCATACCCGGCGAGCTCCGGCCTAAGAAGCGAGTTGATGTCGACCAGCTCGACGCAGAGCTGGCGGGAATCGGTGATCTCCACGAACTGGTCGAGTCCTCCGAAACCCGACACTAGCATTCTAAGACGCTGGACTCCCATGGTGAAAACAGCCCGTGACGTAGAAACGATGCACTTAGGTCAGGCAAAGTCTGGCTGACGAACGGCGGCTAGGTGTATCGCCAAGCGGCGGCGCTGGCGGATTGAGCCGACCCGTGCGGCGAGCTGAGCTGCATGGTGGGCGTGGTTTCTAGCTTCTGTTCGTTCACCGTTGGCTGCAAGGGCGGTGGCGAGATCAATGTGCAGCGCCGTTTCAGCACGGACGAACGATGCGTCGAGATGGGCTAGGGCGTCAGTCAGGACGTTAATGGCTTCGGGATCGCCGAACCGGGCGAGTACGTGGCCGCGCCAGCGTGCGAGGTGGACGGCGTCGAGGGCGACATAGGGTCGCTCGTCAGTCGGATCGTCGGGTAGCAGTTGGGCCGCTTGATCGAAGGCATGCAGGCTAGCGGTGCGGTCTGCGTGGGCGGCCAGGGCTTCGCCATGCGCGCCGGCCAGCCATGCTCGCAGGACCCGAGGCGCGGTTCCGTCCGCGCGACGTCGGGCGCTGCCGAGAAGGTCGACAGCCTCGCTGGCTTCTCCGGCGTCGATGAGGACGAATGCTTGTTCGGCGGCGGCGTGGGATTCGTGTGCGATGGAGTCGGATTGTGCGGCGTTGGCGCGGGAGTGTTCGTAGTGTAGCCAGGATTCGGGGATGTGGCCGAGGTCGAGTGCTTGCCATCCGGCGAGGGTATGCATTTCGGAGAGTAGCGCGGCGAGTTGTTCGCGGGTACCTGGAGCGAGACTGTATGTGGCCAGCCGCTCGACTTGGCAGATTTTGGTCTTGAGTTCGTCTCGGACGACGATGGCGCCGAGTTTCCGGTCGAGTCGGCGGATAGCGTCGAGTTGTTGGTGCAGCAGGTTGATAGTCGACGGATCTACGCGGCGCGTGGCGTCGAGTGTCTGGCGCAGTTCGGCAGTGGGGTCCTCGCACTCGTGCGCCGTGGTATTCGGTGGCGCGAGGAGAGCGGCAATCGGTTCGCCGAGTATGCGTTCGAGTAGCCGCGCGGTGGCCGGCCGAAGCGGTCCGAGCGGCTGGCCGCTGACGAGTCGCTGAAGGTGGCGCAGGCTCAGGGTGCCTGGTTCGTGATTGTCCCGGGCGAAGGTTTCGGCGTGCTCGATGAACTCCTCGAACGTCATGCATCGCTGGCGGATGCGGTGTTCGAGCAGTGTCCGTGCTGGCCGATCGACCACTTCACCTCCTGGGCGTGGCGTCCTTGTGGCGGCGGGATGGCGGCCTTGCGTCGTTTCGCTGATACCACCTCTAGTGCACGATTATTTCAGCTCGCCGCCCGAGGGGGACGAGCGGGGAGTCTCGGTGCCGCGCTGCCCTAAGCCCGCCGGGACTTCCGCGTCACGGCCGGGGCCCGGTGCGGCCCCGACGCACGCCGGTTCCCCGGCCGTGACGGTCCCAGCGATCGCTACCCGAGGTGGACGTCGTGGAAGAGCAGACCGCGCCCAGGGACCGGACCCGCGGCGTCGCGACCGTGTGCGCCGCGTGTCCCCGATGACGGGTACCGCATCGGTGGACGGGCTGCGTCCCGAGCTGCTCACTGCGCTGGCGCTGCGGCGGGCTCTCGGTGGTGGGGTGGCCAAGGCGGGCGAGATCTACCTCGGTTACGGCCATCCGATGGGGCGTTATCTGACTGGCACGTTCACTGAGCTGATCGATTGCGGGTTGCTCGCACTGGCCGATGATGATGGGTGGGGTCTACGGCGGGTTACGGTCACCGACGCCGGGCAGGCTCGGTATGCGCAAATTTGCGGCATCCTGCGCCGAGATCAACGGTGAGCACGCGCGGTCGCGGTCGACTGCGCCAGATTTGGGTCACCTCGGTGGCGGATCGTCTGGACCATTCGGTCACGCCCGAGGCGATGGAAGCGGCGCGAACGACGGGAGGACGGCCGGTGGCCGCGTGCGGTGCTCATCTTCTCCCGGGCGCGCTCTGCGCGCCACCGCAGCGCCGGTGCCCGAGTTGTCTGGATTTAGAGCTGTCCGCGCAGCGGCACGTCGATCGAGGGCGCGACGGCCGGCACGCTCGGCACAGTGTCTGGCGCTGGTTCCGTGACTGAACCCGTCACAGCTGAGCCCGTATCCTCAAAGGCGCTTTCAGGCGTGGTTTGTGACGGGTGTGACGGGTTGGGCCCATACCCGTCACACCCGTCACACAAGGCGTTTCCCCTGCTTACAACCCGGGTGAACCCGTCACAGTGATTGTGACGGGTTCACCCGGGTTGTGACGGGTTGCGCTGGTGGGTGTGACGGGGTCAGACCGGGCCTTCGTCGAGTTCCGGGTTGTCTTGCTGGGCGGTGATGGCGGCCCGGATGTCGGCGATGAGGTAACCACGGGCTTGGCGGCTCGTGCCGTCTTCTGCGATGACCCGGCCGGGGCGGGGTCGGCAGCCAAGCTCACCCATCTGCCGTCCGAACGCGGTGGGCTCGAGGGCGAGTGCCTCGATGAGTTCCGCGGTCGCGACGAACTCGCGACGGTCTCCGTCGAGATCGGCGCCGAGGTAGGCGATCACCGACGTGAGTGGCTCCGGCAGATCAGAAACCGGCGGGGGCGCCTCGTCGTTGGTGGTGATCTGGCTGGGGCCGATGACGTCGGCGACCATCGTCGGGTCGAGCGTGGCGATGGTGGCTGTGCCGATGGCGTGCCCGGTCAGGGTGCCGGCCGTTGCGCGCAGCGCCCGGCCGCGTTGGCAGAGGGTGGCCCAGTCATTGTTGGGCATGTAGTCGGTGCGGACCATCATGGCCAGCACATCGGCCCCGGCTGTCGTCTCGCCGTCCGGGCGGAGAATGCCGACCCCTTTGTGTGAGGGCAGTAGTCGGCTGCTGTCCCATCCCCGGGTGTTCATTTGCTCGCCGAGGATGATGTTGCTGTCGCGCCAGTCCATCACGCGCAGCGCGAAGCGGGACCCGAGCACGGCCCGCAGCGCGGACGGGATGGTTTTGGTGTCGGGTCGTTGGGTGGCCAGCACCAGGACGATTCCCGCAGCCGGGCCCTTCTTGGCCAACCAGGTCAGCAACTCGCCGATGTACTCCCCAACGGGGATGGTCTTGCCTTGCACCTTGATGGGTGTGCGTTCTTCGAGGGGGACTTGCACTTCGTCGATGAAGATGCCGGTGATCGGCATGTTGCACGACGGATCACGCGACATAGCGGGAGTGACTTTTGATTCGGGACAGACTTCGTTGTCGAGCTCTCGCATGCGCCGGTAGCGGCCTTGCACTTCGGTGATGAGTTCCACCAGCCACGCGGCCAGTTCCAGGACGTGGGCGGGTTCGTCGCCGGAGAGGAACCGGTGCGCTACCTGCGCTGCGGCGTCCCAGTCCTTGCCGGCCTTGAAATCGGTCACGTACAGGCGGGTGTACGGGTCGAGGATCAGCCCGGCGGCGGCCAACCGGGCGGCGAAGGTCTTGCCTTGGCGGGGGATCGCCCCGACCAGTAGCGAGGTCCACACCAGCGGGAGGTTGATGCGGCGATCTCGCGCGTCGCGCCCGAACGGGACGGGTCGCCAGGCATCCCAGCACGCCACATCGAGCAACGGTGTGCGTGTGGGTGGGGTGGCGTACGGGTCGGTGTCGGCGACCCACATCGCCACCCGCCCGGCGTGCCCGCCATTGCCCCGGACCCGCTCGACGAGCAACTGCACCTCATCGACGGCCAGCGCCGACGCCAGCGCTTCCCGGTTCTTGATCACGTCGGTGGCCTTGCGAGTGGCCGGAAGATCGACCGTGATGGACCAACCGGCCCCGATCCGGTTGGCGCGCTGCACCAATCGGAGCGTTTCGTCTTTGCCGATGAGTTTGGCGTCGCGGAAGGCGTCGACGAGGATCTGCGGGTCCATGGTCCACGTAAGGGATCGGGCGCCGGCCAGCACGGCCCGCCGGCCGGGGCTGCCGTCCTTGCGCCGACCGGTGATGGCAAGCACGGCCGCACCGATGAGACCGTTGATCCACAGCACCAGGTGGCCGTAGAACATGTCGGCCACCGCCACACCAGCCGTACTGGTCCCGACCACGGCGCCGGTGACCCGCCACCGCAACAGGGTCAACTCACGGATCTCGACGTACTTATCCGCCAGCTTCTCCGACTGCTCGGCCGCTTCCCGGTAGTCCCGCACGGTCACCCAACGGCGCCACGCCCGAACGGCCAGCACCGTGCCCCGACCAGCCGCCCCCACAAACCGCCACGGCGCACAGATCACGGTCACCGCCGCGTCCTTGACTGCCTGTATCGCGTGGGCTCGGCTCTTGAACGCCGCCGGGACGCGGGGTGAGCGCTGCCACCACGACGCCACCCGGTAGGACTGCTGGCGCTGACCGCCCGGGAGCTCGTCGTCCTCGATCAACTCGCCGTCGAGCACCGGATCGGCCGGGACCACCGCCGCATCCTGCGGTGTGCTCATCGCCGGTCACCTCGCCAATAACCGGCATCTAGCGAGGTCACTGACCTGGTGAGGGCATGCGCAGTGATCAACGCCGGCGCACCGAGCACCACCCAGAACAAGGTGCTGCCGGGGGCGTAGGTGATCGCCACCCACTGCACACCAACGATCACCCCCGCCGTGCCCAACACGTGCCCGGCCAGCGACGCAACCCGCGAAGCCGCATGGCCAGCCTGCGCCGCCCGACGCCCGCGCCGGCCGCCCGCGCGCCACATCATCAACAACGCCAACAGCACACCCAGGGCAGCGACCACCTGCGTCGGACTCAGATCGACAGTCATGAGCTGCGCCCTCCCTCCTGGTCTGTGCCGTCTTGCTGGTGGCGGCGTCGCTGCCAGATCGGGTGCAGCGCGCGCCGGTCGCCCTCAGCAAGCGCGCCCCACACCCCTGTAGTGCACGGACCAGCCATGCGCAGCTCCAGCTCCAGGCACTGCTCGATGACCGGGCACCCGGCGCACAACCGCGCCGCTAGTCGTCGGTCGCTGGGTGCGCAGTCGTCCCAGTCCGGTTCCTGGGCTGGCCACAGACCCCACAGGCACAGCCCACGCCGCATCACGACATCTCTCAGAACCTCGTTCGGAACCTGCCTCCACCGGTCGAGCCCAGCGGCCACGGCTTCGTAGTCCGGGGTGTTGTTGGGGTTCACCACGGCGCACCCCCGGTTGCGCGGGCCACCTCGCGAGCGGCGCGCCGCTGCGCGGCCATCGCCGCCACGTCCACACACCCACCGGACTCGGCCGCCTCGGCGGCCAGCCGGTCGACGGCACTGGCCGGGATGACATACCGGGTGCGGATGCGCACTGCCGGGAAGGCATCGTCCCGGATGGCGCGGTAGAGCGTCGCCGGGGTCACCCGCAGCACGCGGGCGGCTTCCGCGACGGTGTAGAACGCCGGGCTCCCGGCGCTCTTATTGGTGCTGTCCATAACTCAACTCCCAAAGAACAAAGCAGAATGTCATCGGATTTGTGCACTGATTTCAGTGCTAGATGGTGCGCGGGATTACCGAAACGACACGCGGGACTACTCTTCGGCGCTTAGGGCGGAGCGCGGAGGAATAGGTGGCGCAGGACTGGTCGGCGGTCGCCAGAGCGATCGATACGAGGCTTGCCGAGCTCAATTGGCGCCAACGCGAGTTGGCCGAACGGGCTCAAGTATCGGTCGCGATCGTGCGCGAGCTGCATCGCAACACCACCCAGCGCCGCCGCAGCTCCCGCACGCTCGAAGCGCTGTCGCTCGCGCTGGGGTGGCACCCCGAGCACCTCGACGCCGTGCTGCGCGGTCACACCCCGCCCGACCGGGG
>JBBSHF010000078.1:0-8884 GCA_038253355.1 Candidatus Limnocylindria bacterium | reverse complement strand
GACCACCGTTGTGAGTGCGTGGCTGCGCCGACCGCCGATCAGGAACGTCGTGCGGCCGAGCTGAGCGGCAGCCGCGTCGGCAACAAGCCGGATTGGGATCTTGAAAGCTCGGGCAGAGCGTGCCGCGAGGTTGACGGCGGTGAGCGATCTCGACGTTTGCCCGGCAGCGTCGGTGCCGTCCACGATGTAAAGGCTGCCGCCTTCGGCGATCGCGGCCGCATGGGCAATAGGTGCCTGCAGTCGGGTGAGGAGCTCGACGCGCCGGCCCGCCGGGTCGAACGTGTAGACGGCGGCGGAGAGGCCGCTCGCGCTCTGCCCACCGGCGATCAGGATCTTGCCGCCTGCAGCGGCGACGGCCGGGTAGCGGAGGCCGATTGGCAGACGGGCGGCGAGTGTGAACTGACGGCCGTCGTGGGTGGCGAGGATTTCGGTCCGCGGCGTGTGCCCGTCGAAGCCGCCGATCAGGTAGGTGGTGCCGCCCAGCTGTGCGGCGGCCAGGTCGGAGAGCGGGTGCGGCAGCTGCGCGATGATCGAGCCTCGCCGCGTTCTCGGGTCGAACGCTTGCACGGCGTCGCTGCTCGTGCTTGCGCCGCCGCCGAAGAGGATCAGGCGGCCGCCGATTAGGGCGCCGGCGGCATCGTGGACCGGGAGCGGCAGGGCGCCGAGGCTGCGCAGCCGGCCGTCCGCCGGGTCGAGCGCGAAGACGCCGGCCGCCGACTGGCCGCTGGCGCCGAGGCCGCCGGCGATCAGGATCCGTCCGTGCCAGGCGACCGCGACCGCCCGCTCGACGGGGGCGGGGAGCCGGAACGGTGCCGTGCGCACGCGCAGCGGCGCGACCGCCAACGGGTGCAGGTGTCGCGCCGCGGCAGCGGGCCGTCGAGGCGTTGTGAGCGCCGGATCCGCCAGCGCCTCCGAGGCCGGCAGCAGATCCATGCCGTCGGGCGTGTTCAGGTATCCGGCCGCGCGTCCCTTGGCGTCGGTGTGGCCGTACTGCCAGACGATCCGGCGGCGGTGGAGGTCGATCAGGACGACCCGGTCGCGGTAGTCGTCGTTGACGGCGATCAGCCCCGGCCGGATCCGCGTCGCGAGCGAGGGGTGGTCGAGCATCCCCGGGCCGGATGGGAGCCCGTACCGCCAGAGGACACGGCCGTGGGTGTCGAGGATCAAGACGTGGCCGGGTCGTGCGTAGTCGGCCAGCAGGATGTGGCCGCCGCCGAGCCATTGCGGGTCGGACGGGTAGGCAACCGGCGCCTGGAAGTCCCAGAGCAGCCGGCCGCGGCGGGAGACCGCGTCGATCCAGGAGCCGTTGATCTCGCTCACGAGCGTGCCTCCGCCCGGAAGCGGCGTCGCCCCGTTGACGGCGCCCAGCTGGCCGGGCGGCGCGTGCGCGCAGACGCCGGCCTGGCCGAGCTCGCGCACGATCGCGTGCGCCCGGTTGATGAAGAGGACGCGGCAGTTGGAGGCGTCCGCGACCGAGACGAGCCCGTCCGGCAGCTGGTAGGCGTCGTCGGGGGTGTTCAGGTAGCCGGGGGCGCTGCCGTGCAGGTTCGCGTGGCCGTAGCGCCAGAGCAGCCGTCCGCTCGGGAAGCCGAGGATCTGGATCGTGTGCTGGTCTTCCTGGTTGCTGATGATCGTCCTGAAACCGGGCCCGAAGAAGGCGTCGTCGTCGAAGTGGAACGGGTAGGTGGGGCCGGCGGGCTGCGGGTAGCGCCAGAGGATCCGCTTGCGGTTGTCGACGAGCAGGAGGCGGTTGTTGCCACGGTCGGCGATCAGCAGGTAGCCGGGGATCGGGCCCCTAGGAATCCGAACGGCCGGGCGGTCGGCAGTGGGCGGATGGCTGGAACGCGGCGAGCGCTTCGGCTGCTTGTGAGCGGGGCCCGCCAGCGCGCCGACTACGACCACGACCACGAGCAGGAGGAAGATCAGCGGCAGCCGATAGTGCCTGCGACGCGGAGGTCTGCGGCGACGGCGCCGGCGTCGTGCTTCCTGGGAGGCGGGCACGATCATCGGCAACGACCCGGCTGCGGGATTGCATCGGCGAGACTGCGGGGCGAGGTGCCGCGCCGACCAGGGACGCCCGTACGCTCGGTTGCCGTCGCCTCGGTCGTTGCCGCGCTGGCCGCCCTGACGGGCGCGGCGCCGGCCGAACGGGCCTCAGGCACGCCGAAGAGCCGCCTGCTCGTGGACGGCCATCCGCACGCGTCGCGCTTTCCCGCAGCCGGCATCGCCGACCGGGTCGATCGCTGACGGAGGGATATGTGCAACTGGACCTCCTACGTCGCCTGGGCGCTGCAGGCGAACGGCCAGCGGATCGACTGGTTTGTTGCCGGGGCGATGGACGTCTGGAACTGGCCGCACGTGGCGGCGCTGGCCGGGCTTCGCGTCGGCCGGAGACGGCGCCCCCGGTGCGGTCGCCGTTTGGGCGAAGCTGCTTCCGCCCTTCGGGCACGTCGCCTACGTGACCGCTGTCGATCGTGACGGTGGTTTCGACGTCGGCGAGTACAACTTTCCCGCCGCGTCCGGGTTCAGGCGCTTCCGGTTCGACCGGCGGCATGACGTCCCGGTGCGTGGCGTCGTCTTCATCTACGTCCCTCGCGCTCGCCTAGCGGCGGCATAGGCTTCGGCGGCTTCGCCGCGGCCGAGCGCCAGCGCAAGTGTCGGGCAGGCGTCGACGGCGCGGCGGGCGTGCGCCTGCAGCTCGGCGGGGATCGGCCGCGGGTCGATGATCGGGTAGCCCCAGTCGTCGAGTGAGATCCGCTCGGGAAAGAGCTCGGCACAGAGGCCGTGCGCCTCGCAGGAAATCGGGTTGACCCGCAGGCGGGTGCTCACCGGCTGGCCGCCAGTTGGCCCGCCGCCCGTGGTGTCTTGACCGGCAGCAGCGGGCGGGCGGCGCCGCTGCAGGATCCGCGCGCGTGCCGCTCGCGCTCGTCCGCGAAGATGCGCAGGGCGCTTGCAACGAGGCGGGCGGCGCCGTCGGGATGCCGGCAGGCGCCCCGCCCGTTAACTTGCTCGAGCCAGCGCTCGAGTCGTCCGTCGGGGGAGCGCTTGTCGGCCTTGCCCCAGGCGAGCTGCTCGAGTGCGGTAGCGATCGCGTCGAGGCCGCGCACGCAGGGGCCGCACTGGCCGGCGCTCTCGCCGGCGAGGTAGCGCATCACGCGCGCGGTCTCGACGATTCCGCAGGCGCTCTCGGGGAGGGCGAAGATCGCGCGGGCGCCGAGGGAGGCGCCGAGGGTGCGCAGGTCGGACTCGAGCAGGGCGAGCGAGTGGGCCTTGGCTGCAACCCAGGCGCCGAAGTAGCCGCCGATCAGGAAGGCTGCGATCGGTGCCGAGGGGCCGCCCGCCCAGGCCAGCAGCTCTCCCAGCGGCAGCCCGAGCGGAATCTCGTAGACGCCCGGCTGGCGGACGGCGCCTCCGAGCGTGACCAGCGCACTGCCGGGTTCCTCGGGCGTGCCGAGGCTGCGGAACCAGTCGGCGCCGAAGCGCGCAATCAGCGCCAGCTGGGCGAGCGTCTCGACGTTTTGCACCAAGGTGGGCGCGCCGCGCAGGCCGCGCTGGAACGGACGCGGCGGCGTGAAGGTCGGCTTGGCAGGGCCGCCGTTGAGCCAGTTGACGAGCGCGGTCTCCTCGCCGGTTACAAATCCATCGGGCGCGCTGACGAGCTGAAAGGAGACCCGGTCGAGCCGGCGGCGCTGGCGCTCGGCGATCGCTGCCCGTACCGCTGCGAGGGCGTGGGCGGCGCCGGCGCCGACCACGACGGTCACCTCACGGGCGCCGACAGCGGCGGCCGCGACAGCCGCGCCGTCGAGGACGAGGTGGGGGACGTGGCTAAGCAGCACCTGGTCTTTGCCGCTGACTGGTTCGCCCTCGGCGCCGTTGGCCAGCACGAATGCTCTACGCCCTGTCTTCGCGACCGCGCGCAACTTGCGCCCGGTCGGAAAGGCCGCTCCGCCTCGCCCCTGCAAGCCGGCTGCCTCGACGAGTTCGATCAGCTCGTCGGCGGCGCCCCGCCGCGGTCGAAGCGGCAGCTCGCCGTGGCGGGCGAGGTGCTCGGACAGGGAGACTGCTGTGCCGTCGCCGCGGGCGCCGGCGAGCAGCCGCGGCAGGCCCTCCGGCGCCGGGGCCGGCAGGCCGGGTAGCGTGGCGGCCCGGGCACTCACTGCGACGGCCCGCTTTCGTCGCCACCTCGGCCACCGTGGATCGAGCCGCTGACGCTCCCGGAAACAGGATCGATCTGCAGCGCCAGCAGGATACGGACCCGCCCGCCGGCCGCTCCCTGCACGTCGGCGAAGACCCGCTGCCCCTCGAGGGCGACCACGCGGCCCGCGTCCCAGGAGCTTGCGCCGTTGGGGAGCAGGCCGACCCTGCTGTCGATCATCTGCACGCCGCCGCCGTCAAGCGGCACGCCCCGCAAGGCGACGTGGAGGCAGCCGTTGAAACCGCCGCTTGTTACCCCGTCGATCGTGACGGTGACAAATCCGTTTCCGGCCGGGGTCTGCTTGAGGCGGCCGCGGAAGCTGGCGTCGAAGGAGCCGCTTGGAAGCGCCGGCGCCGTGGCTGCGGCCGGCGGGCCGGTGCCGCCCTGTGAGCTCGCCGCGGCGGCGAGGCGGGCCGAGGCGAGTATTGACCTCGGTGTGCCGGCCCGTGCCGCCCATCCTCTGCTCAGCGGGCCGCCGTTTGCCCAAACGAGGATGCCCAGCGGGATCGCGAAGGCGGCGAGCGCGCCGCCGACGCGAACCACTGGCGGGCCCTCGGCGGCGGCGCCGACCCGCCAGATCACCGATAGCACCACCGTGCCCGTGCAGGCGATCCCGAGCACCGCCAGCCAGCCGGCGCGGGCGTCGCTGCCGGTCCCAAGCGTGTGCACGAGCGCGACCGGCCAGGACGCGTAGGCGAGCCAGTGCACGGCCCGCCAGCTGCGCAGCCCGATCCGGGCGCGCAGCAGGCTGGTCGCGATCAGGGCAACCAGGAGGTCGAAGGCAACCGCGCCCAGCCCGAGCCAGATCGGGCGGTACGGGGACAGGAACGGCACGACCGCGTCCTTGTAGCCGACCGGTGCGAACCGGTCGCTGACGGTGGTGACGACGTGAACGGCGACGAAGGCGAGCGCGAGCAGGGTGACGTTGCGATGCAGCCCGGAAACCAGGAAGCGTGGCAGGCGCCTGCTCTGCCACCGGGTCGAGCTCATTACTCCGAGCACAGCACCGGCGGTCAAGAGCAGCAGCGCGACCACGCCGGTGCCGCGGGTCAGGTACCAGAGCAGTTTCCCGTTGCCGCTCGCCGCCAGCAGCCCGCTCATCCGGCCCCCTCGGGCCAGCCGGCGACGCAGACGACCGACCCGGTCGCGGTGACGAGCCGCGCCGGCAGCCGTCTGTTCGACAACCAGTCCGCTGCCGCCTCGCCGAGTATGACCGCGGCCGTGCTGGCGACGTTGGCGTCAACGCAGGATCTCGCTGCAACGCTGACCGTCCGCCACGGCGTAAGCGCTGGCCCGCCGGTGCGGGGATCGACGATGTGGTGCAACTCGATCCGGCCTGCGCGCCAGCGGCGCACAGCCGTGCCGGAACTGGCGAGCCCGCCCGAGCCGATCGAGACGACAGGGCCGGGGCAATCGAGCGGGGCGGCGTGGTCGTCCGCGAGGCGGATCGACCAGCCATCCTTGAGAGGCTCCCCGGCGACTGCGACGTCGCCGCCGAGCGAGACGAGCACGCCGCCATCGATCGCCGCGGCGGCGGCCCGCGCGATGCGGTCGGCGACGAGCGCCTTGGCGCTCGCGCCCAGGTCGAGCTCGGCGCCGGCGGGAATCCGGACGGTGCCCAGTTCGGCGTCAACCTCGACGCGCCGCCAGCCCGGTACCGAAGCGAGGCTGGCGCGGAATGAGCGATGGTCACGCAAGCGGACGAGCTCGAACGTCTGGTCGTAGCCGGCGAGCCGGAGCGTGCGCCCGACGGTCGGGTCGACGAGCCCGTCGCTGCTCGCCGCGGCGCGCAGCGCGACCTCGATCGCTTCCAGCAGCCTCGGGCTGACGGCGACGGCACGGCCGGCGGCCGCGTTCAAGCGGGCAAGCTCGGAGTCGCAGCGGAAGCGGCTGCAGACTTGGTCGATCTCCGCCAGCTCCCGCTCGAGCACTGCCCGCGCCCGGCCGAGCCCGCGCTTGTCAGTGACGCAGAGTGTCGCGGTCGTACCCAGCGCCGGCAACGAGAGCGAACCGGGGCTCACGATCCTCCCGTCACCACCACCGGTGGCGCCGGTGTCGCTGCCGGCGGCTGCGCCGGCGCCACCGGGGCAGGCGCGGACTCCGACCCGCCCGCGGGCAGGGATGGGGGTGGCGGAATCCGCTGCCGCTGCTTCCGCGACGAGCCAGCCCTCGCCGTCGCGCCCGTCGTGCGCCGCTGCACCCGCATCAGCTTGCGGCCTGCCGCCGTGTGGGCGGCGAGCCCGGCGAAGATCGTCGCAAGCGCGGTCATCGCGACGGCGAGCCCCGCGGTGAGCCTCTGCAGCCGCCGCAGGTTGCTGTCGCGCGCTTTCAGGCGTGCGCGTAGATCAGCTTCGTCTGGCACCGGTACCAGTGCAGCAGACGATGATGAACCGCCGATGAGAAGCGCCTGGCGGCTAGCGCTGGCGGGCGAGCGAGCGGGTCGAGATTTGACTCGCCTCGCTGCTACCTGCCCGCTCGACGGCGATCCAGACGTCTGCGCCGCCCCCTGGCCTGTTTGCGGCTCCGGCCTCGCCGCCGTGCGCGCGCGCGACCAGGTCGACGATCGAGAGCCCAAGGCCGCTGCCGCCACGGCTGCGCGCCTCGTCGGCGCGGCTGAAGCGGTCGAACGCGCGCGGGACAAACCGCGCGGGCAGACCGGGCCCCTCATCGGCCACGTGCAGCTCGACCAGGTGGCCGCGCGTCAGCGCCGACAGGTCGATCCGACCGGCGCCATGACCGAGCGCGTTCTCGATCAGGTTTCCGAGCGCCTGCTCCACGTAGGCCGGGTCCGCATCCACTAGCTCCCCGTCGTCATCGAAGACGGCGATCTTTCGCTCGTGCTCGCCAGCGCGGACGGCGAAGCGGTCTGCCGCCGCCCGCAGGAGCGCGCCCGTCGCGACCCGTTCGCGCCGGATCGGCAAATGTCCCTGGTCGGAGCGGGCGATCAGCAGCAGGTCGGCCGCCAGCCGGGTCAGCCGCTCGGTCTCCTCCGCCGCCGAGCGCAGCGCCGCCTCCAGCTCCTTGCGCGGGCGCGGGCGCCGGAGCGCCACTTCCAGCTCGGTCTGCAACAGCGCCAACGGGGTCCGCAGCTCGTGGCTTGCGTCCGAGATGAAGCGCCGCTCGTGCTCGATCGCGGCGCGCTCGTGCTCGAAGGCAGTCTCGAGCCGCGCGAGCATCTCGTTCAGGGTCGCCGCCAGGCGCGCGATCTCATCGCGACCAGCCGGCACCGGCAGTCGCTGGCCCCGTGTGGAGGCAGAGATCGCCGCCGCCCGGCGCCGCATCGACTCAACCGGGCGCAGCGCCCCCGCCGCCAGCCCATAGCCGGCCAGTGACGCCAACAGTAGCGCGATCGGGCCAGCGACCAGCAGCTCAACAAACAATCGATGCAGCGCCACTTGGCGCGCCGCGAGCGACCCGGCAAGCACCAGTACACGACCACGCCCACCGAAACCGATCGGAACCGCGAGCAGCCGCCAGTCGTGGCTGCGGCCGGGCAGATCACCGGAGCGCAGTAACCGCGAGCCACCAGCAACGGCGTCTGCACTTTTCCGGTCGAGCAGCGGCCGAAGCCCGGCCGGCGTCGAGCGGACGACACGACCGCTGCTATCAAGAAGCTGCCCCAGCATCGGCCCGCCAGCGGTATCGACATCGACCAGCGGCCGCCGATCGCTTCCGAGGTGGGACGCGGTCTCGGTCGCCTGCGAGCGCAGGTTCTGATCAACCGAGGCCACCAGCGCGCCGCCGACGCGCAAATAGACGAACAGCCCCATCGTCGCAAGCACGGCCGCCATCGCCGTCGCGAACGCGAGCGTGAGCTTGAGCCGGAGCGACAGCGCCCTCATCCGCCGTCCTCGCGCAGCCGGTAACCGACGCTGCGCACCGTCTCGATCGAGCGCCGGCCGAAGGGCTTGTCGATCTTCTGGCGCAGGTAGCCCACGTAGACGTCGATCAAGTTCGAGCGTCGCTCGTAGTCCATGTCCCACGCCCCCTCGAGCAGCTGCGGCCGCGACAGCACCTCGCCAGGATGCCCCATGAACAGCTCCAGCAGCGCGAACTCCTTTGGCGAAAGACCAAGCTCCTGCTCGCTCCGCCAGGCGCGGTGTCCGGCCGGGTCGAGGCGCAAGTCGCCAACCCGAAGCTCGACCGGACGTTCCGCCGGAGCGCGGCGCTTGAGCGCGCGTAGGCGCGCCAGCAGCTCCGCAAACGAGAACGGCTTCACCAGGTAGTCGTCAGCGCCGGTGTCGAGACCAGACACGCGGTCGTTGACCGCGTCGCGGGCGGTCAGGATCAGCACCGGCGACCACACCTCCTGCCGGCGCAGCTCGCGGCAGGTCTCGAACCCGTCCAAGCCGGGCAGCATCACGTCGAGAACGATCGCGTCATAGCCCGTCGCCTGTGCCATCCAGAGCGCGTCCTCCCCCCGGCCGGCGACATCGACGGCATGCCCCTCCTCCGCCAAGCCGCGCGAAAGCAGCCTGGCCATCTTCGCCTCGTCCTCGACCACGAGTACACGCACACCCCTATTGTCGCCTCGGTTCATGAACGCTCGATGAGCCATCCGGGCACGGCAATCCGGTACGCAACGGTGCGACGCCGACTCTCATCGTCCTTTCATCCGCTTCTGCTGCAGTGTGGCTCGTGCTCGAGCTTGCGCAGGAACCCGCATGCACGCTCGCCCGCGGGCGCGCG
>JBBSHF010000077.1:0-9031 GCA_038253355.1 Candidatus Limnocylindria bacterium | reverse complement strand
CGATGCACGCCGGCACCCCACGGCTCGAGCAGCACGCGCGCCAGCACTCCCTGCACGGTCGGCTCATCCGGCCGCGCCGGCCGCGCGTGGCTGTAGTAGTAGACCGATGCCTGCGCGCGCTCCTCGAGCGTGCCATCCGCACGCCACGCTCCCAGCGCCTCGGCGGCCGCGGCGTGCGGATCAGGCGCCGGATTGAGCTCCAGCCGCACCGCGTTGTGCAGGTCACGCGCCAGCAGGTCGTCGCGCTGCGCCTCGCCGATCACGTCATACGGCGGACAGGCAAGGTCGGACAGGTCGGCAACCGTGCCGGGGCGCGACGCCTCCTCATCGGCCCACCGGACGCGCTCCGGAATCGTCGATGAGCCGTAGCGGTCCAGGGCGTAGCCGAGCCCGCGAAAGGGGCGCACCAGGGGCATGCCCGGAGTGTACCGATGCCGCCATCTGCCCGCCCGGCGGTGAGGTCAGCCCGTGGTCTGCAACGCTCGTGCGGCGTGGGCGCGCACCTCCCGACGGCGGTCCTGGACGGCCTCCTCGAAGAAGGGTCGCGCGAGCTCCGGCCCGACCTCGCCGTCGCGGCAGGCATTGGCCACGACGCAGATCACGTTGCGCAGCAGCCGATGTCGACCGGCACGCGTGAGCGCCGTGCCCGCCAGCGCTCGGCCGAACTCGCGGGTGCCCAGGCCGAGCAACCAGGTTCCGAGGGTGAGCAGCGGGACGCGCAGCGGGACGCGCAGCGGTCCGCTGTCGTCCGCCTCCGCGTTGACCGGGCACACCTCCTGGCAGACGTCGCAGCCGAAAATCCAATGGTCGAGCGCGAGCGCCGAGGTTTCGTCCAGCTCGCCGGGATGCTCGATCGTGAGGTAGCTGATGCAGCGACGCGCATCGATCACCCCGGGTGCCACGATCGCCCCGGTCGGGCAGCCATCCAGGCAGCGCCGGCACGACCCGCAGTTGGTGCGCAGCGGCTCGTCTGGGGGCAGCTCGGACGACGACAGCAGCGCTCCCAGGAAGACGTACGAACCGGCGCGATGATGCGTCAGCAGGTTGGCGTTCTTGCCGACCCAGCCCAGGCCGCCGCGTTCGGCGAAGGCACGCTCGGCGAGGGGCCGATCATCGACGTAGGCCACCTCGCCGGCGTCGGCGCCCTCGCTGCGCAGGTCGTCGGCGAGCGCGTTCAGCCGATGCCGCAGCGCCCCGTGATAGTCGCTGCCGAGCGCATAACGCGCGATCAGTCCAACCGGCTCGCCGGGCTCCGCGACGGACAGCACCGGACGGAGGGCTCGCCGCAGGCGCTCCGGCTCCGGGTCCCACGCGGCGCGATCCGCCCCGGCGTAGGGAGCGGCCACCACGATCACCGAGCGGGCGTCGGGCCGCAGGCGCCGGGGATCGCTGGCGATCGCCGGCCGCTCGCCGCCCATCCAGCCCATCGTCGCCATGCGGCCGCTGCTGACCGCGTCGTCCATCCGCTGCCGCACCTCGGGAAGTGGCTCGGCCGGCGCCACCCCGACCAGCTCCAATCCATGCCGCGCCGCCAACGCGGCCAGCCGCTCACGCTTCATGTCCCCGGCTCCCGGCGGCGCAGCACGAATGGCGGCGGCTCACCGGGCGCCGGAGCTTCGACCGACGAGGCACGCACCGCCGCCCGAACCGGGATGCGGAAGCTGAAGATGCTCCCTCGCCCGGCCTCCAGGTTCGGCGCGGCCGAGATGGCGCCCCCGTGGGCTTCGATGATTGCGCGGCTGATATACAGACCCAGCCCCAGGCCGCCGAAGCGCCGACCGCTGGCGTCCGCATCGGCCTGGTAGAAACGGTCGAAGACCAGGTCGAGCTGTTCGGCCGGGATACCGATGCCGGCATCGGCCACGCTGACAACCACGTCAGAGCCCTGCCGCTGCGCCCGAATGGTGACGGGCCCCGCCCTTGGCGAGTATTTCACCGCGTTATCGACGAGGTTGGTGAGCACCTGGGCGATCCGGTCGCGATCCGCCTCGACCGGCAGCGTCTGCGGCACTTCGAGCGTCACCATCCGGTCCCGATGCGCGCGCTGCGTCCGCCCGGCCACTTCGCGCAGGTCATCCGCCAGCTCGATCCGAGCCGGCTCGATGCTCACCACGCCACGCCGGTCGATGCGGCTCACGTCAAGGAGGTCGTCGACCAGGCGACGCATACGCCCGACCTGCGAGCGGATGACGCGCAGGTGCGAAAGCTCTTTGAGATTGCCATCGGTCACGGCGCGCAGACGAGACTCGAGCAGCTGCGAATAGCCCTGGATGCTGGTCAGCGGGGTGCGCAGCTCGTGGCTGACGATCGACAGGAAGTCATCCTTGATCGATTGCGCGCGCTGCTCGCGGGCCACCTGATCCTGAAGGTCGGCCCACAGCGCCGCGTTCTCGAGCGCCGGCCCGGCCCGGTCGGCGATCGCCTCGGCCAGCCGCCGCTCGTCCTCGCCAAGAGCCTGGAGACCAACGGAGCCGCTGACAAGCACCCCACGAACCGTGCCGCGGCTGAGGATCGGCACCGCCAGGATCGAGCGCAGGCCCAGGCCGCTCACGCCGTCGGGATCGCCGGGGAAGACCGGCGGAGCGGCATCGGCACCGGCCAGGATGGAGGTCGCCGTGGCCGCCGCACCCCCCGCGATCCCCTCGCCCACGCGCACGGTCCGTTCAGCGAGGTGCGTCCGCCAGCGCTCGACGAGGTCCGCATCCGGGCCCGCCACCGCGGCCAGCCGGAGTCGCTGGTCATCGACCAGCGAAAGAGCGGTCGCCGCACCAAGCAACGGCGCCGCGCCACGCACGACCGCACCCACGGTGGCGCCGAGTTCCAGCGAATCGCCGAAATCGCGCACCATGGCGGACAGAATCTCGCGCTCCCGCGCCCGCGCCGCCTCGCGCTCCTCCGCGTCGAGCCGGTACTGCAGCTGCGCGTTCTGCGCGGCACGTCCGATCACGACACGAGCGAACAGGCCGGCGGCCAGCCCGATCCCGACCAGATAGGCGACTCGCACCGGCAGCAGCTCGAGGACCATTCCCGGCGACCCCGGGCCAAGGAGGACCACGCTGGCGTACATGAACGAGACGACCAGCGACGACCAGACCGATGCGCCGAGCCCGAAGCGCAACGCCGCGGCCAGGATCACCGGACCGTAGAACAGGTAGGCGTCGAGCGCCTGCGGCTCGGCATAGATGGCGACGGTGACGGCCACCATGTCGAGCGCCGTTGCCACGATCCCGACCTCGCGAGCCGGAAATCGCTTGAGCAGGAGGAGCAGCGCCGCGTCATAGAGCGCCACCACGGTCAGCACGCCAACCACGAGCCAGAAGGCGGCAAGCTGCGCACGGAAGGCGAGGATCAATGCGCCGGCCAGCAGCACGACCGCAAAGCGCACCACGGCCAGCTGTTGCTCCTGGGCGCGCATCTGGCGCTCCAGGTGCTGTTCGAGATCGGGAAGCCGGTGCTCGCGCGTCGATTCCATGGGCAGCGCTGCCCTCACGGGCTGGTCTGGTTCGGGGTCGCCACTATAGCATCGGTCCATTCCTTCTCCGACCCATGGTTCTCGGATCTAGTCGAGATCCTCGAGCGTGGCATCGTCATCGGGCAGGCGTACGGCCTTCGAGCGCAGCCGGGGCACGCGCACGAAGAGCAGCGCGCCGGCGATGACGGTCAGCACGACAGCCAGCGGCACCCATGGAAGCTGCCGATAGTCCAGGAAGCCGACCACGCTGAGCACCGCCGTGGCACGGTTGCCGACCACGTCGACCGCCTCGATCCGCACGTCGTGGGGCAGGAGCGAGCCGTCTGCCGTGGCGGAGAAGCTGCCGTCCGAGCGCACCGCCACGGCTCGTCCGTCCACGCTGACCGATGTGCCCGGATCGGTCATCCCCGAGAGCGGCACCTGCAGCGAGAAGATGGGGGTCGCGGACCGCGCGGCGAGCGTCGGCGGGCCGAGGAGCAGCCGCACGTCGAGGTGCGTCGCATAGCCGTGGCCGTCGGGCGTGACGACCCCCAGCGCCGCCCCGAACGCGCGCGTCCCATCGCTCGGTGGCTCGATGTCAAGTGTCAGGCGGCCGGGCGCGGGCATCGGCCGCAAAACGGCGGCGTCGAAGCGCAAGCCAATGCCAACGGCCAGGGCAACGACTGAATCGGGCGGCCCCACGACCAGCGCCTCGATGCGTTGCTCACCGGATACCAGCGCCGTGTCGCGCAGCCGCTGCGGATCGCGAATGGCCTTCTCGATTCCCGGGTGCAGCAGGCCGTCGTTGGCCTCCGGAGCGAGGACGGCGCTGGTGGGCGCGATGCTCACTCGACCGGCAAACGGGGCAGAAGGAGCTGCAACAACCAGCGGTCCGCCTTCGGACGCCGGGTCGTACCCGGGCAGCTGCAGCAGCGCGGTCCAGGCACCGCCCGGCCCGAGCACGCCGAGCGGCACGATCCCCGGCAGCAGCGCCATCGGCCGGGTCCTCAGCGCGGTCCATCCGAGCGAGGTCGGCTGGTCCACGATGAGATTGCCGGCGAAGATCCACGCCACGCTCCCGCGCGGGAGGCCGCCAGGAAACGGACCGCTGTACGGCACCAGGCGCCCAGCCGAAAAGGCGATCGCCGCCGGCCGGGGGGTCGGTGCCTCGATCGCGTGCATGCCGGGCTCGAGGATGGCCATCGAGGGCGTCTCGTCGGGCGACGGCCCGGGCGCGTGCCCCGTGGTGTCGAGCAGGATGCGCGCACCCGCTCCCGAGCCCATCACCCCCAGCAGCCGTCCGAAGCCACCGCCGCTTGCCAGCTCCCGCGCCTGGCCGCCGGCCGGCCAGCTGAAGACCTGGGTGCTGCCGTCGGTGTCGCCGATGACCGCCACCCGCGGCTGCTTCACGTCCGGGAGGCGGGTGACCGTCCCGCGCTGGTGGACGGGCCACGATTCGACGTTCACCGCCGCGCCGCGCAGCGAGATGCGCTGCAGCACGGCGCCCGGCCCGCCGTCGATTCGGTCGCTGCTCACCAGCAATTCGCCGCCGGGACGCCCATCGCTGTCGGCGATGGGAAATGCCGCCCAGTCGGGCGGTGCCACGAACGACGAGCGCAGCGCGCTGAACCGGGCGCCGGTCCAGCGCAGGACCCGCAGCGGAACCTCGTTCGGACTGCTGCTTCCCGGCTGCTGGGTAGCGATGAGCTCATCGGTACCATCGTCGTCGAGGTCGAGCGACCACAGCGCCGTGGCATTGTCCTGGCTGTTGAGCAGGAGCCGCAGCTCGATATGGGCTGCGTCGCGCAGGCCGACCTGCCAGACCGTGAGGCAGCACGGGACGGCCAGGCCCCGCGTCCCGATGGTCACCACCAGCAGCCGCTCGTGCCCGTCCTGGTGCCAGATGACGAACCGCGCCGGCTCGTTGACTCCAACGGGGAAGAGCGCGTCGCGAGGCTTTGGCGCTCCGCTGAGCACCTCGTCCACGCTGGCACCCCGAAACAGCACTTCCTGGCCGATGGGGGTCAGCTGTCCGCCCGATTCGACGCGCCAGGCATCGACGCGTTGCCGACCACCGACCGCCAGCTCAGGCGTCAGCCGCACGAGCTCGCGCACGCCGTCGCCGTCCAGGTCGAACACGACGGCGGCGTGTGCCGGCGTCGAGATCAGCCGGGCATCGGGCTCGGCGGGCAGCGGCACGGCGGTGATCGGCTCGGCGGCACGTGCACCGGCGCTGGAGAGGAGCGAGCAGACCAGCGCAGCGACGCAGGCGAGGACGACACGCGGCGGCATAGCGCCCACGGTAGCGCCGTCTGGCATGATCGGTCCATGGTCTCCTGGGTCCCGCCCGAAACACTGTGGCAACCGCCGCCCGACGTGCGCGCGCGCACGCGCATCGGTGCCTACCTGCGCTGGCTGGAGGCAGAGCGCGGACTCGCCTTCGGCGATTACGCCGCCCTGTGGGATTGGTCGGTGCGCGATCCGGCGGCGTTCTGGGAATCGGTCTGGCATTACTTCGAAATACGCGCGCGGACACCGTATGACGCAGTCCTGCCCGATGCCGCCATGCCCGGCGCCCGCTGGTTCCCCGGGGCCACCCTCAACTACGCCGAGCACGCGCTGCACCTCGCGGCGCGCTCACCCGACGATTCGGTCATCCTCGCCTACTCCCAGACGCGCCCGGCCAGCAGCTTGAGCGTCGCCGAGCTGCGCGAAGCGGTGGCGCAGGCGCGTGTCGGCCTGCGGCACCTGGGCGTTGGACGCGGCGATCGCGTGGCCGCGTACCTGCCCAACATTACCGAAGCGGTGGTCGCGCTGCTGGCCACCGCGAGCCTGGGCGCAATCTGGTCGTCATGCGCCCCGGAGTTCGGCACGCGCAGCGTGGTCGACCGCTTCCAACAGATCGAGCCGAAGGTGCTGCTCAGCATCGACGGCTATCGCCATGGCGAACGGGTCATCGACCGGACCGATGAGGTGGCCGCCATCCGCGCGGCGCTGCCGAGTCTGAGCGCCGTCGTGTCGGTGCCCTACCTGGATGCCGCGGCGCGTCTGCCCGACTCCACGACCTGGATCGAGCTGCTCGCCGAGCAGGGCGATCTCGTCTTCGAGCCGGTTGCCTTCGACCATCCGCTCTACATCCTGTACAGCTCTGGCACCACCGGCCTGCCAAAGCCGATCGTGCACGGCCACGGCGGGATGCTGCTCGAGCACCTCAAGATCCATGCCCTGCACCACGACCTTGGCCCAGCCGATCGGTTCTTCTGGTTCACCACCACCGGCTGGATGATGTGGAACTACCTGGTCTCTGGACTCCTGGTCGACTCGACCATCGTGCTTTTCGACGGCTCGCCGGCGTTCCCCGATCTGTCCGCGCTGTGGCGCCTTGCCGAGGAGACCGGGATGACCTACTTCGGCACCAGCGCACCGTACCTGATGGCCTGCCGCAAGGCGGGGCTGACGCCCGGCGCGACGTTTGACCTGACACGCATCCGCGGCGTGGGTTCGACCGGTGCGCCCTTGCCGGTGGAAGGCTTCCGCTGGGTCTACGACGCGATCGGTCCTTCGCTGCAGCTGCAATCGGTTTCTGGCGGTACGGACGTGTGCACCGCCTTCGTTGGCGCCTCGCCGCTCGTGCCGGTGTGGGCCGGCGAGATCAGCTGTCGTCACCTGGGCTGCGCGGTCGAGGCCTTCTCGGCCGATGGCCGGCCACTCATCGGCGAGCAGGGCGAGCTGGTGATCACCCAACCGATGCCCTCGATGCCGGTGAGCTTCTGGAATGACCCCTCGGGCGAGCGCTATGCCGCCGCCTACTTCACCGACTTTCCCGGCGTGTGGCGCCACGGCGACTGGATCACCATCACCGAGCGCGGCTCGTGCATCATCAGCGGCCGGTCGGACGCGACCCTGAACCGCGGCGGCGTGCGGATCGGGACCGCCGAGTTCTACGCCGTCGTGGAGTCGCTGCCGGAGATCGCCGATTCAGTGGTCATCCACCTCGAAGCGTCGGACGAGCTGCTCCTGTTCGTGGCCCTGACCCCGGGCTGCGCGCTGGACGACGCGCTGCGTGGCCGCATCCGCGCCGAGCTGCGCGGCCAGCTGTCGCCGCGGCACGTGCCGGACGGGATCTCGGAGGTGCCGGGCGTGCCGCGCACGCTTTCCGGCAAGAAGCTGGAGGTCCCGTTGAAGCGCATCCTCGGCGGCATGGCGCCGGAGATTGCCGCCTCGCGCGGGTCGCTTGTGAATCCCGAGTCGCTCGACGCCTTCGTCGCCCTGGCGGCTCGACGCGCGGACGGCTGACCCAATCGCCAATCGTGCAATTTCGGTTACGAATGACGCAGACCACCAGGGCGCTCCCGTCAGCCGGAACGCACCCCGAGCAGGTTGCGGGCAATGACCATGCGCTGGATCTGGCTCGTTCCCTCGCCGATCTCGGTCAGCTTCGCGTCGCGCAGGTAACGTTCGACCTTGTACTCGGTGATGTAGCCGTAGCCACCGTGCACCTGGACCGCGTTGTTGGTGACCCGCTGCGCGACCTCGGAGGCGTAGAGCTTGGCCATCGCGGCCTCGGTGCTGAAGGGTCGGCCACAGTCCTTCAGCCACGCCGCGCGGTAGACCATCATCCGTGCCGCGTCGATCTCGGTGGCCATGTCGGCGATCATGAACGCGACGCCCTGGAAGGACGCAATCGGTTTGCCGAACTGCTCGCGCTCCTTCGCATAGGCCGATGCGGCTTCGTAGGCCGCCTGCGCCAGCCCGAGCGCCATGGCACCGATCCCGATCCTTCCGCCGTCGAGCGTCGCCAGGAACAGCCGGTCACCCTCGCCCTCGCTGCCGAGCAGGTTGTCAATGGGGATTCGGCAGTCCTCGAAGAGCAGCTCACCGGTGTTGCTGGCATGCAGCCCCATCTTCTCCTCCATGCGACCGATGGAGAAGCCGGGCGCATCGCGCTCGACGATGAAGGCGCTGATCTTGCCGCTGTCAGCGGTCTTGTCGGTCATCGCGGTGACGATGTAGATATCGGCCACGCCGGCGTTGGTGATGAAGCGCTTGCTGCCGTTGAGGACCCACTCGTCGCCGTCGCGCCGTGCTCGAGTCCGCGTGCCGCGCGAGTCGGAGCCGGCACCCGGCTCGGTCAGGCCGTAGGCGCCCAGCTTCTGGCCGCTGGCCAGCGGCCGCAGATATTTCTCCTTCTGCTCGGGCGTTCCGGCGAAGTAGAGCGGATAGCAGCCCAGGCTGGTGTGCGCCGAGACGATGATCCCCACGCTGCCGCTGACCCGCGAGAGCTCCTCGATGGTGATCGCGTAGGCCTGGTTGTCGAGGCCAGTGCCGCCGACCTCCTCTGGATAGGGCACGCCAAGCAGGCCCAGGCCGGCCGCCTCGCGGATGATCTCGTGGGGAAACTGCGCCTTGCGCTCGAGCTCATCGGCGACCGGTGCGATCCGTCGCTGCGCGAAGTCGCGCACCGTGCGGCGAATCTCCTCGTGTTGGGCGTCGAGGGCAAAGTCCATGCGTGGTGGGCACTCCAGGTTGCGAGTTGGGGGCATCCGGAGTGTAACAAGAACGATGACCGTGGCCATCCTG
>JBBSHF010000076.1:0-9350 GCA_038253355.1 Candidatus Limnocylindria bacterium | reverse complement strand
TCCTCCCGCCGCGCGGTCGACGGTCGACCCGGCGACCACATCTGGCCGCGCAGCGCACGCACCGCCCGCTGACGCTCTCGAACACCCATCGCCGACCACCTCCATCACGAGGTGTTGCGACGACCGGTTGAATTCGCCCTGAGCATGTCGATCATGGCCATTGACGACACGACACGCGCGCTCGACGGCGCGGACATTGTGGTCACCGCGACCGCCTCACCCGTGCCCGTGTTCGAGGCCGCCGCGGTTGGCCCGGGCGTCCACATCAACGCCGTCGGATCGGCCACCCCGACGGCGCGAGAGATTCCAGCCGTCACGTTGGCCGCCTCGCGGCTCTTCGTCGACGACACGCGCGCCGCGCTCCTCGAGGCCGGTGACATCCTGCTGGCCATCGGCGACGGCACGATCGACGCCGGGCACATCGCGGGAACGCTCGGCGAGGTCATCATCGGTCGAGTCGAAGGACGGACCGATGACGCCCAGATCACCATCTTCGAATCCCTGGGCCTGGGCCTCGAGGACGTCGCAGCCGCCGCATTCGTCCATGCCGCCGCCCTCGCGGATGGCTCGGGCACCGAGGTCGAGGTCTGACACTGCGACAGGACCTCTCCGTCCTATTCGTAACAGGAACCGTTACAAATGGCCGTGGCGTGATGGCCGTCGCTGTCAGGGGCAAACGGGCGCTCGGCTGAAACCATGGCCGCATTGGCCGGCGGTATCATCGGTCCATGACCACGACCATCCCGAAGAGCGGCCCGCGGACCGTCCGGGCAGCGCGCGGCACCAATCTCAGCACGAAGGGCTGGCAGCAGGAAGCGGCGCTGCGGATGCTGATGAACAACCTCGACCCGGAGGTCGCCGAGGATCCCCATCATCTGGTCGTCTACGGCGGCACCGGGCGGGCGGCGCGCAGCTGGGAAGCCTTCGACGCCATCGTGCGAGAGCTGAAGCGCCTGGAAGACGACGAGACGCTGCTGGTCCAAAGCGGCAAGCCGGTCGGCGTCTTCCGCACGACCCGTGACTCGCCGCGCGTCCTGATCGCCAACGCGAATCTGGTGCCGCACTGGGCGACCTGGGAGCAGTTCCGCGAGCTCGAGCGCAAGGGATTGACGATGTACGGCCAGATGACCGCCGGCTCGTGGATCTACATCGCGACGCAGGGCATCATCCAGGGCACCTACGAGACCTTCGCCGAGCTGGCGCGCCAGCACTTCGACGGCACGCTGAAGGGCAAGGTCACGCTGACCGCCGGCCTTGGCGGGATGGGCGGCGCGCAGCCGCTCGCCATCACGATGAATGGCGGAATGGCCCTGGTCATCGAGGTCGACCCGGCCCGCGCACAGCGACGACACCAGGCAGGCTACGTCGACGAGATCACCAGCGACCTGGACGCGGCGCTGGCTACCATCGCCGGCTGGCGTGATCGCGACGAGGCCCGCTCCCTCGCCCTCATCGGCAACGCGGCCGACATCGAGCCCGAGCTGGTGCGCCGGAACTGGCAGCCCGACGTGGTCACCGACCAGACGTCGGCCCACGATCCGCTGGGCGGGTACGTGCCGGGAGGCATCGGCCTGGAGGAGGCCCTGGAGCTGCGCGGCGCGGATCCGGATGCCTACCTGCATCGGTCCATGGCGTCCATCGCCGACCACGTGCGCGCCATGCTCGCCTTCCAGCAGCGTGGGGCGGTAACCTTCGACTACGGCAACAACATCCGCGCGCAGGCTTCGGAAGCAGGCGTGACCGATGCCTTCGACTTCCCCGGCTTCGTGCTGGCCTTCATCCGCCCACTCTTCTGCGAGGGCAAGGGGCCTTTCCGCTGGGTCGCCCTCTCGGGGGATCCGGACGACATCCGCAAGACCGATGCGGCCCTGCTCGAGCTCTTCCCGGAGAACCGCACGCTTGACCGATGGCTTCGCCTGGCCGAACAGAAAGTGCCGTTCGAGGGCCTGCCGGCCAGGATCTGCTGGCTCGGCTACGGGGAGCGTGCTCGCGCGGGATTGCGCTTCAACCAGATGGTGGCCTCGGGGGAGCTGGCCGCGCCGATCGTGATCGGGCGCGACCACCTCGACGCCGGCTCGGTCGCGTCGCCGTACCGCGAGACCGAGGCAATGCGCGATGGGAGTGACGCGATCGCCGATTGGCCGATCCTCAACGCCCTGCTGAACACGGCCGCGGGAGCCACCTGGGTCTCGTTCCATCACGGTGGAGGCGTAGGAATCGGGTACTCGCTGCACGCGGGGATGGTGATCGTGGCCGACGGCACACCGGAGGCCGCCGCACGGTTGGAGCGGGTGCTGACTGTGGACCCGGGGATGGGCGTCGTGCGCCACGCCGATGCGGGCTACGAGCGCGCCCTGGATGTCGCGCGCGAGCGCGGGGTCCGCATCCCGATGCGCGGGGAGTAGCGGCGCCCAGAGGTCCGAGCCTTCAGAGAATGTGAGCCCGCATGACGGGTGCCTCGCGCCGTGCGACCTGTCACCTGTGAATGAGAGCACGCACGAGCATGCCTCCATGCCAGCGTACATTCTTCAGTGAATCGGCGCGGAGCTTCCGGGGTGGCGGGACGGTGCCGCGCTCGTCAGACCAACAGCTCGCGGCCGATTGCCGCGAGGCTGACCACTCGCCTGATACCAGCGTGGTCCGCCAACTGCCGCGATGTCCGCCATGTCAGTGCTCGCCGAGGTCGACAGCGTCATCGTCAGTCCGCGGGCCGCTGCAGCGCGTGCCGTCGCCAGCTCCCCTTCGGGATGCGCCATGCGCTGCAGTGCGGTCGGGCAGATCCAGACCGGGAACGGCCACTTCCGGCCGAAGATCGAGACCGATGTGTCGATGGCCGAGACGTCGGTCATTACCCGTGGCACGAACCGCCAGCGCTCGAACGCGGCGCGGTTGTCGTCCAGCGTCCGCTCGTCGAGGGCGCCGCCCGCGAAGTAGGCCAATGGCCCGGCCGGCAGCCGCTCGGCCGCCAGGCGCTCGAAGTCGAAGACGTTGACGAGGGTCAGATCGGCGGTCGGATCGGGCTGGAAGCCGTCCAGCGCCGGCGCTGGAGGCCGAGGCAGATCGGACATGCGGCCAGCGTAGTCGGCGCGTAGCATCGCCGCCATGCCATTCGACCCCGAGGCACCGCTTCCCAGCGCGCCCCAGCCGTGGGCGCCGTCCTCCATGCCAGCGCGCCGCGACGGGCCGCCCTACCTCATGACTGAGATGATCGCCGCCGGGCCGGCACTCGCCGAACGGCTCAGCCTGCGCCTGGCCAGCTCGCCGGCACTGGCCTCATTGACCGATGCGCTCCGCGACGCCGCCATCGCTCACGAGCCGATCACCGTTACCGGCTGCGGCACCAGCGAGCATGCCGCCATGGCAGCCGCTGTCATCCTGACCGAAGCCCTGGCGACCGCGGGCCTTCCGGCGGACGTTCGATCGGTCCAGGCCTTCGAGAGCCTGCGCTCGCCGGCGTCGCGCGGCCTGTTGATCGCCATCTCGCACGAGGGCGGAACGTGGGCGACCAACCAGGCGCTCTCAACCGTCCGCGCTGCCGGCGCACGCACGGCATTGGTCACCGTCAGCGATCGATCGCCTGGCGCCGCGCTGGCCGACATCGTGGTCACGACGGATGAGCAGGACCAGAGCTGGTGCCACACCATCGGCTACCTGTCGCCATTGGTCGTTGCGGCGTCGCTCAGAGGCGTCCTGCGCGGCGAGCCGCTCGACGTCACGGCGTTGCGCGCCGTCCTACAGATCGCCGACTCCGAGCCCTCGGCAACCGCCGCCGCACAGGCTTTGGCCGGCTGTGATCGGCTATTGACCGCGGGTTCGGGCATCGACTTCGCAAGCGCCCGCGAGCTCGCGCTGAAGATCGAGGAGGGAGCGCATCTGCCGGTGACCGCACATCAGCTCGAAACCGTGCGCCACGGTCACCTCGCCGCCGCCGACGACCGGACTGGCCTGATCCTGATCCTGACCGATCGCGAGGCCCAGGGGCAGGTCCTCCTGGAACGTTCGCTGGCGGTGCTGCGTTCCGCGTCGGCCCTCGGCATGCCCACCGCCGCAATCCTCGCCGCCGACCTGGGCGATGACGTGCCGCTTGCCCTGACGCCGGCAGGGCGCCTGGCGGTGCCGCTCGCGGCGCGGTTGCCGCGGCTGGTCAATGCGGCATTGGCCGCCGCCATTCCGCTGCAGCTGCTCGCCGAGCGCCTCGCCCGCGCTCGCGGCGTGAATCCGGACACGCTCGGCCGCGAAGATCCGCGCCAGGTGGCCGCAGCCGAGACGTAGCGCTGCTCGCCGCTCCTGCCAGCGCATCACGGCTGGCGGCCGGATGCCGGCAACGGCCGGAGGGCGCGAAAGCGCTGGGCAAGGAGCACGTATCATCGGTCTGTGCCAGGTCTGATCGAATGTGTCCCCAACTTCAGTGAAGGCCGTCGCCCCGAGGTGCTGGAGGAGATCTGCCACGCGGTGAGCCAGATCGAGGGGGTCACCCTCCTCGACTCGAGCCGCGACGCGACCCACAACCGCAGCGTGGTGACCTTCGCCGGGCCCGCCCAGTCGGTCGTCCGGGCGGCAACCGCGGCGGTCGGCCGGGCGCTCGAGCTGATCGACATGACGCAGCACGAAGGCGCGCACCCGCGCATCGGTGCCGTGGACGTCATCCCGTTCGTGCCGCTGGGGAGCACGCGCCTGGAGGAGTGCGTCGACCTGGCGCGCCGCTTCGGCGAGCAGATCGCCGCGCGTTTCCAGCTGCCGGTCTATCTCTACGGCGAGGCCGCATTGCGACCCGAGCGCCGGCGCCTCGCCGACGTCAGACGCGGACAGTACGAGGCGCTCAAGGAGGAGATCGGCGTCAATCCGGACCGCGACCCGGACTACGGGCCGTCGCACCTGCACCCGAGGGGCGGTGCCGTTGCCGTCGGTGCTCGCAAGCCGTTGATCGCCTTCAACGTGAACCTCGCCACCGACGACCTGTCGCTGGCTCGCAAGATCGCGCACGCCATCCGCGAGTCATCGGGCGGACTGCCGGCCGTGCAGGCCATGGGCGTCCTGCTCGAGAATCCGGGCGAGGCACGGCTGGCGCAGGTGAGCATGAACCTGGTCGACCCCGAGCAGACCGGCATCGCGCGCGTGGTGCGCGAGATCAGGCGCATGGCGCTCGAGGCCGGGACCGATATCGACCACTGCGAGCTCATCGGCCTGGCGCCCACTGCTGCACTGCTCGACGTCGCGGCCGATGCATTGAACCTGCGCGACTTCAGCACCGACCAGGCACTCGAGCTGCGCCTGGCCAAGGACCGATGACGCTCGGCCTGCGCCGCCCCTGCATCTGACGTAGCCACTCTTGCACCTGACGAAGGCATACGCCGGAGGAGGCGCGCGAACTACCCCAGATTCGCCGGTTCCTCCGCTACCTTGCGACATCGAATGCAAGATCCGCCGATGATCGCCGGTTCCTCCGTCGTTTGCCATCACCCGGTGCAAGCCTGGTCGCCCGCTAGACTGAGCGGCCGATGTCCACCATTCGCGCCACCCTCCGACAAGTCACGGCCGGTGCCGTCGAGCGAGCGGCTGCCGCAGGGGACCTGAGCCTGTCCGGCGAGGCGCCCCCGATCAGCATCGAGCGGCCCGCGCGGCCGGAGCACGGCGACTACGCGACCAACGCGGCCATGCAGCTCGCCCCGTTGGCCCGGGCCAACCCGATGCGCATCGCTGAGGCGCTGTGCCGTCACCTACAGCTGCCCGATGACATGGGCGAGGCGAGCGTCGCACCGCCCGGCTTCATCAACTTCCGGCTGCGGCCGGCCTGGGTCGCCGAGCAGGTGGCCGCCATCCGCGATGCCGGCCCAACCTTCGGCCGTGCCACGACCGACCAGGCGCAACGGATCAACGTCGAGTTCGTCAGCGCCAACCCGACCGGGCCACTGACGGTGGGCAACGCGCGCGGCGCATTCATCGGTGACCTGCTGTGCCGCGTGCTCGAGGGCGCCGGCCAGCAGGTGGCCCGCGAGTACTATTTCAACGACTCGGGCACCCAGGTGCGCAACCTGGGCCTCTCCGTCGTGGCCTCGCGCAATGGCCAGCCGATCCCCCCGGACGGCTACCACGGCGACTACATCAGCGACCTCGCAGGCGCACTTCCGGACAGGGTCTGGACCGATGCACAGTCCGCCGAGGACCCGGCCTGGCCACTCGGCCGATGGGCATCGGAACGCATCCGCGAAGGCATCGAGGCCAGCCTGGCGCGGCTCGGCGTGCACTTCGATGTGTGGAAGAGCGAAGGCTCGCTCCACGACGATGGCTGGGTCGACCGCGGCGTCGTGAAGCTGCGGCAGGGCGGCTACCTCTACGAAGAGGACGGCGCCACCTGGTTTCGCTCGACACAGTTCGGCGACGACAAGGACCGCGTGGTGTATCGGTCGAACGGACAGCCGACCTATTTCGCCTCGGATATCGGCTACCTCATGGAAAAGTTCAGCCGCGGCTTCGACGAGCTGATCTACATCTGGGGCGCCGATCACCACGGGACGGTGGCGCGCAACCGTGCCGCCGCACAGGCGCTCGGCCACGACCCCCAGCGGGTGCAATGGCTGCTCGTGGCCTGGGTGCGCTTCGTGCGCGACGGCACCGAGGCGAGCATGAGCAAGCGCTCGGGCGAGTTCGTGACGCTGGACGATCTGCTTGAGGAGATCGGCGTCGACGCCGCGCGCTGGTTCTTCGGCTCGCGTGCAACGAGCAGCGGTATCGACTTTGACATCGAGCTTGCCAAGCGGCAGTCCAACGAGAACCCGGTCTACTACGTCCAGTACGCGCACGCGCGCTGCTGCTCGATCCTGCGCAACGCCAGGGGCCGCTCACTTGGTCCTGACACCTCGCGCGCACCCGAGCTGCTGGTCCATCCGGCGGAACAGGCGCTCATCCGCCGCCTGCTGGCCCTTCCCGAGGTCGTGGCCGATGCGGCCGCCCGACGCGAGACGCAGGACCTGCCGCACTACTGCTACGAAGTCGCCTCGCTCTACTCGCAGTTCTATCGCGACTGCCGCGTCCTGACCGATGACCCCGCCGAGACGCCGCTCTCGGTTGCGCGCCTGGCCCTGGTCGACGCCACCCGCCAGGTGCTGGCCAACGGACTGGGCCTGATGGGGATCTCCGCGCCGCAGATGATGTAACGCGGGCGCCGCTGCGACTCAGGCTCCGGCATTGGCTAAAGGGCGGTGCCAGGCCCTTACGCAGCCGATCGCGCGCAACGCGTAGATTAGGCGCCCCCGGGCGCATTAACGCGGCCGCGGTGTCGGATCATCGTCGTGAATCCGGCTCAGCGCGAGGCTGCCAACACCTTGTCGAGGATCGCCTGCGACGAGGCGTGGACGACCAGCACCTCGTCCGCCGAGAGCCGCACCAGCTGTGCTGGGAACGGCACGCTGATCGAGCGGTAGGCGGTCGCGAACTCGCTCGCATCGGTCACCGAGTCCCACCTCAGACGCCAGGCCAGCGCAAAAGCGTCGCTCGGGCCAGACGCGACGACAAGCCGATCGCCGCCCCACCCGGCCGCCGCCATCTTGGCGGCCGCGGCTTCGACGCCGAGCCCCTGCAGCGCCATGCCGACCATCGCCTCTCCCTCGGCGGACGACTCGACCTGGCGCCAGCCGGTGCCGAGCGCCGCCGCGGGGTTGGGTGCCGCAACCTCCATTGGTCGCTCGTTGGCGAAGTACTTCTCGGGGTCGATGATCTGCTCGGTCGACACGGGCAGGCGATCGCGGAAGGCCGCATCCGGGCCGGCGAAACCGCCGGCCCGCGCGTAGAGCGCCGTCACGAACTTGAACCCGTCGTCGTACGGGAAGAGGAGCTGCTGCACCATCCAGTCGGGAATGCCACTCATGTCGGGAAGCGGCGTCTGAGTCACGCCCCTGAGGTCTTCCGGCGACAGGTGCGCCAGGGCCCACTGCAGCATGGTGTATGTCGCGTCGCCCTCGACCAGCGAAAGCCGCGCCAGCGAACGATCGTCCTCGCCGACCGCCTGCAGGTCGAGCGAAGAGAGGCCGAAGGATCGGTCCTGCAGGGCGTGGGTGAACTCATGCGCGTAGGTGATCCTGGCCTGCGGATCAGCGCCAGCGTCGGACACAACCGCCATGCGCTTCCTCTTGTCGTCGTAGAAGCCGATGACCTGGCCGGTCAGCAGCTGCAGCTGCAGCTTGGCCACGTCCTGGCCGGGCTTGAGCAGCCCGAGCGCGTGGAGGGTGATGTTGTCGGCGCGCTGCCGCTCGGGCGGATAGTCGGCCTCGAAGGAGGCCTTCAGCTCCTCCTCGAGCTGTGCGCGGCCAATGAGCTGTGCCGGGCCGATGCCGGGAGCCGGGAGGCCACGCAGCTTCTGCACCTCGTCCTGGATGCGGGCGAAGACGGCCTGCGGATCCTGGCTGCCCGATGGCGCCGGCGTGGCCGTGGCCGTGGCGACCGAGCTCGGCGCCTGCGAGACGCTGGGCGCGACGCCCACCGGAGCGGCGCCACCGCGCAGGACCACAGTGGCCACGATGAGCACGCAGAGCACGGCGACGGCGCCTGCTGCCAGGCGCCGGGCAAGTGACGACATGGGCGGCATTGTCCCACGCGGCCTCCGCGACGCGGTCACATCCGGTGATTGTTCATGTTTCTTCACCGAGGGCAAGCCACCGATTTAGAAGCCGCCCCTAGTCTTCAGGCTGCGAGTTGGAGATCCGCACGACGGGTCTTTACCTCCACCCTCCCTCCTTCGAGCGCCGGTGTCATTGGGCGGGCACCGGCGCTCGTGCGTTTCCGTTAGCATCGGACCACCGATGGAAATCACCTGGTACGGACGTGCCTGCTTCCGCCTCAAGGGCAGAGATGCGACCGTCATCACGGACCCCTCGCCGCCGGCGACCGGCTTCGTCGCCGGCAAGCACGACGTTGATCTGCTGACCATCTCGCACGACCATGCCGACCACAGCTACGTCCGCTCGATCACCGCGGGCCTGACGCTCACCCGACCGGGCGAGTACGAGTTCCACGACCTGCTGGTCAACAGCATCCGCACCTTCCACGACGCGGAGCGTGGTGCCCAGCGTGGCGAGAACATCATCTTTGTCTTCGAGATCGACGGCGTGCACATCGCGCATCTCGGCGACCTCGGCCACCTGCTCACCGAAGAGCAGCTCGCGGAGCTGGGACCGATCGACGTGCTCCTGGTGCCGGCCGGCGGCAACTTCACGCTGACCCCGGCCGAGGCCGCCGAGGTCGCCGCGCAGATCAGCCCCAAGATCGTGATCCCCATGCACTACGCCGTCGACGGCGCATCGTCCGACCTGCTGGGACCCGAGAAGTTCCTGCAGGAGATGGCCGTCAGCGAGCCG
>JBBSHF010000075.1:0-9402 GCA_038253355.1 Candidatus Limnocylindria bacterium | reverse complement strand
TGGCCTGGCCAATTCGAGCGGGACGGTCGGCCGCTTCCTGATGGCCCAGGCCGGGCCGGTCGTGTGGGGACGCTTTCCGGGGCCCATTCGCCAGTACAAGGCGCCCCCCGCGTGCGCCACGACCGAGCAGTTCTATGAAACAGATCCGGCCAACGACTTTGTGCGGGGCTACGCCCTCCAGACGGTGTCCCCGCTGCCGATCGCCATGGCCCACCTCATCAGCGGCGAGGACGGCGGCTTCGGGGAGGACCTGGTTCGCGCCATGCAGGAGTACAACCACTACGCTGCCATCGGCGTCCTCGGCGAGATCCTGCCCGCGGAAACCAACACGATCACGCTCCACCCGACCCAGAAGGACCGCTTCGGCCTGCCGGCCCCGTATGCCCGGTTCAGCCTGGGGGACAACGACCGCCGCATGATGGCCGCCGGGGTCGACCGGGCAACGGCCGTCCTCCAGGCGGCCGGAGCGACCGAGGTCCATGCCGTCGACCGCTACGCGCACCTGGTCGGGACCGCCCGGATGGGCTTCACGCCCGACGACTCGGTCGTCGATCGCTGGTGCCGCAGCTGGGACGTGCCGAATCTGTTGGTGTGCGATGGCAGCGTCCTGCCCACCCAGGGTTCGGCCAACCCCGCCCTGACGATCTCGGCGCTGGCCGCGCGGACCGCCGACTGGCTGCGCCGCGCGGTACCGGCGGGCGCCCTGGCCCACCGGCCCGCAGATCCAGCTGCGGTCGAGGTCTGAACACGTGCACCGCAGGCGCGCCGAGATCGCGGCGATGCTGCGCTGGATCCTCGGATCGTGGCGCCAACCGGCGAGCTCCGAAGCTGCCTGGCAGCAGCGTTCGATCGCGGTCGCTCGGGTCTAATCGCTGGGCTTGTCGCGATCCTCGCCGATGTGAAGTGCCCCTTTGACCCGTTCGATCCCCTCGGACAGCAACGCCTCTGCGGAATCGCGGATGACGCCGGCGGCCGAGGGATCCCCTTTGAGCAGCGCCTCGGCGGTATGCAGCGCGAACTCGCGGGTGATGTGCGGCGGAAGCGGCGGGACGTTCTTGCTGGTGTACGCGTCGATCAGGGTGACACCCCGGTTGGCGAACGCAGCGTCCCATGCGGCTTCGACCTCATCGTCGGACTTCACCCTGATGCCGGTGAATCCGAGCAATTCGGCCCATCCCGCGTAGTCGACCGACTGGACATCCTGCGAGGCGCTCCACACGGGGTTGGCGTCTTCGGTGCGCATCTCCCACGAGACCTGGGCGAGATCGTCGTTGTGCAGCACCAGGATGATGAACTGCGGATCGATCCATTCCTTCAGGTATTTCTTGATCGTGATGAGCTCGTTCATTCCGAGCATCTGGAATGCGCCGTCGCCGATCGTGCAGATAACCGACCGATCCGAGTAGGCAAATTTCGCCGCCACCGCGTAAGGCATCGCGGCGAGCATGCTGGCGAGTCGTCCGGAAAGATCGCCCATCATGCCGCGTCGAAGACGGATGTGATGACCGTACCAGTCGGCCGTCGTCCCGGCGTCGGCGGTGACGATGGCCCGTGCGGGAAGACGCTTGTTCAGTTCGTGGTAGACACGCCGGGGGTTCACCCCGTCCGGATAGCGCAGCATCGCCTGCGCTTCCATCTCTGCGTCCCACTCACGCATCCCGTCGACAACCTTGCTCTGCCAAGACAGGTCGGTCTTGGCTTCGAGATGTGGGATGAGCGCGGTGAGCGTCGCCTTCACATCGCCCCAGATATTCAGTTCGGTCGGGTAGCGCAGGCCCATCTGCTCGGGCTTGAGGTCCACTTGGATCGCCCGCGCCTGCCCGCTCTTGGGCAGGAATTGACCATACGGGTAGTTCGTGCCGAGCATGACGAGGGTGTCACAGTCGTTCATCTGGTGAAGACTCGGCAGCGATCCGAGCAGTCCCAGCTGCTGTGAGTGGTAGGGAACGTCCGACGGCACGACCTGCTTTCCGCGAAGCGATGTGATGAGACCAGCTCCGGCCAGGCGTGCGGCTTCGAGGACTTCATCTGTGGCACCGTTGGCGCCGTGGCCGACGATGAAGGTGACCCTCGCGCCAGCGTTGATGATGCTGGCAGCCTTGACGATCTCGCTCTCCGGGGGAGCGATCGAAGTCGAGGGCGCGACGGCGCTCGAACGTGAGACCCAGGTGGCGACTTTAGGCTCCACCATCTCCATCGCCTGCACATCGTGGGGGATGACGATCACGGCAGGTTGAAGCCGGACCCGAGCGGTTCGGAAGGCGGTGTCGACCACTGCCTGCGCTTGCTGGGGCGACACGATCGTCTGCACGTACACAGCCACATCGGCGAAGGTGCGCTCGAGATGGCTTTCCTGCTGAGTGAACGTCCCCAACGCGTTCAACCCCTGTTGGCCGACGATGGCTACGACGGGTTGGTTGTCCATCATGGCGTCGTACAGGCCGTTGATCATGTGGAACGCGCCAGGGCTCGATGTCGCGATGCACACGCCGACCTCGCCGGTGAACTTGGCATGCGCCGTGGCCATCAGCGCGCAGATCTCCTCATGCGTAGGACGCACATAGGCCAGCCCGATGCCCTCACGTTCGGCCTTGCCGAGTGCTCCGTCAAAGGCGCCGATCCCGTCGCCGGGAAAACCAAACACGCGGGTCACGCCCCATTGCCTGACTCGCTGGATCACGAAATCACTAACGGTTGTCATGCCACGCCTCTCCGATTCACACTGGACCAACCAGGTTTTCCGTCCACCGTCGTCGAACCGCCCCGGGTCCGCGCCGTGCAGATGCTGCTCGCTCCGCCAGGCCAGCCGTGACGGGCGTCGGGCGCCTCACCGGCCATCGCGCTGGCCCGCCGCCGAGCGCACCGCGACGAGCACGGCCAGAATCGCTGTGGCCATTGCCGCGACGCCACGGCGGTGGATCGACAGCTCGAGCATCGGCGACCATCGATGTGATCGCTGATCGAAGCGCCCGTGGGCCCCGTGATCCTCCAGCTGATCCAGCGGGCGATCGAGGTTGTCGGCGCGATCGAGCTCTCGATCATCGGTCTGCTGTGCGTCGTACCCCGTTCGGCCCAGGTATCGGTCCAGGAGGCCGGGCACGAACTTCTGGCCCCAGACGGCGAGGAGCGTCGGACCGCCGACGAACAGTTCCCGGCGCGGATGCGTGGCCGCGAAGAGGATGGCACGCGCCGCGACCTCAGGCTGGAAGATCGGCGGGACGGGTTGAGCACGATCGGGCAGACGGCTCCGAACCCACCCGAACTGCGGCGTATTGAGCGCCGGCATGTGGACGACCGTGACGCGGACATGACTATGATCGTGGATGAGCTCGCAGCGCAATGAATCGGTAAAGCCGACGATCGCGTGCTTCGTGGCGCAGTACGCCGACTGGAGCGGGATCGAACGGTATGCGAGAGCCGACCCGATCTGGACGATGACCCCCGAGTCTCGTGGTGTCATTCGCCGCAAGGCCGCCAAGGTCCCGTGGACGTAGCCGAGGTAGTTGACCTCGGTCACCCGCCGATACTCATCGGGCTTCGTCTCGCTGACAGGTGCGAACACCGACTCCATCGCGTCATTGATCCAGACGTCGATCGGGCCGAGTTCCCGTTCGACGCGTTCTGCGGCGGACTCGACTGCGTCCGGGTCGGCGACGTCGAGCGGCAGAACAAGCGCGCGTCGGCCGACGGCCCTGACCTCGGCCGCCGCCGCCTCCAGGCCAGCGGCCCCACGGGCGATCAAGGCGACATCCCAACCAGCGGCCGCGAATGTCCGAACGGTCGCCCGGCCGACCCCTGCCGACGCTCCGGTGACTACGACGATCATGGCGATAAGGCCTCCTCGGATGGGTGATTGCGGAATTGGTGATCGCGCTGTCGGGCCCGCCACTCAACGAGGGCGCCGAACGCGAGGGCCGTCGACACCGCGGCTGACGCCAGACATAGCGCGCAGAACGCGCCGACGAACGCTGCCTGGATGACCACGAGGGCGAACGCGACGAGCGCCCCGGCAGACGCGATCACGGCCAGCGCGGTCGCAACCAGGAGACGGCCACGCGGCCGAACCAGAAGCACGGCACCCAGCAACCCGTCAACGAGGTAGGCGGCCGCCCCGAGGGCGGCGTCCGGCACGGGCAACAGTCTCGCGATCGCAGAGGTCAGGACCCGCCGACTGCCGTCGCCGAAGAACGGGTCCCACACGTCGGCCACGAGACCCAGCTCGAACGCAGCGAGGTACGCCGAGATCGCGAATCCAATAACCGCCAGGGCGACCAGTGCGATCGACCGATAGGCCACCTGATCAGCCCTTCCGTCGGACATTCGAGTCCTCGCGATCGAGCTCAACGTCGAGCTTGCCTTCGATGCTCGCGACCGAGACGACGATGCTGTCAGCGGTTCGCTGGAAAACGAGGTCAACCCGAGCGTCGCCGACCCGAAGGCCGCGAAGCTCGAGCCGATCGACGAATGCCGGGAGCCGCGGCCTGCGGACCCGCAGTCGCTGCTCGAATGCATCGGGCTCGAGCCCGAGCGTCACCGTCAACAGATACGGAATGCTGCCCGCCGCCCAGGCCTGCGGATGGCAAGCTACCGGATAGCGAACGGGAGTCCCGAAGATGCTCCTCTCGAGGCCCGCGAAGCACTCCGGCAGACGCTGGTGCTCGAAGTCCGCGGCCGTCTCAACGAGCGCTTCGAGCACGCGCTCGGCTGCATCGTCGAACCCGTACCGCCGAAAGCCGGCCGCGATCAGGCTGTTGTCGTGCGGCCACACGGTGCCGAGGTGATAGCCGATCGGGTTATAGGCAACCGATTCGCGCGACAGGGTCCGGATGCCCCAGCCGCTGAACATGTCGTCGGCCATCAAGCGCTGTTCAACGACCTGCGCATGGGCCGCCGACGCGATCCCAGAAAAGAGGACCTGTCCGGCATTGGACGCCACAACGGCACAGGGCTTGCCGTCCTTCTGGAGCGCCAGGACATAGGAACCCAGCCCGTCAGACCAGAAATCGCGCTCGAAGCGCTCCTGGAGCTCGGCCGCTTCCTGGCGAAGGCGCGCCGCGCGCTGGGCATCGCCGTCGCGCTCAAACAGCTTGGCCATTCCGAGCTTTGCCGCGAAAACGTAGCCCTGGACCTCGGCCAGCGCGATCGGCGGCTCGGCGATCCCCCCGTCGGCGTCCATGATCGCGTCGCCCGAGTCCTTCCAACCCTGATTGGCGAGGCCCTTTCCGGAGGCGCTGGCGTACTCGACGTATCCATGACCGCTGGAAATCGCGGCACCGTCGATCCAGGTGAGCGCCCGGTCCACGTTGTCCCGGAGCTCGCGGAACAGCTCCAGAGAACCGGTCCATGTCGCGTGCTCGCCGATAAGAATCAGGAACAGGGGGGTCGCATCGACCGTTCCGAAGTATGGAGTCTGCGGGATCTCGTCGAGACGAGCCAACTCGCCGACCCGCAGCTCGTGCAGGATCTTGCCGGGCTCCTCATCCCGCCAATCGTCAACCTTCGAGCCCTGCCGCCCGGCCAGTAACCGCAACGTGTCAGCGGCCACGCTCGGATCGAAGGCGAGCATCTGGTAGGCAGCGATCAACGAGTCCCGACCGAAGAGGGTGGCGAACCAAGGTATGCCCGCGCTGAAATACTGTCGTCCGCCGAGCTCGGCCCGCAGCAGATCGAGATCACCGAGCGAGCGGCCGATCGCGGCGTCGAAGACGAGAGCATTCGTATGGACCGACGTCTTCTGCGCGTCGCCGCCGGAGCCCGGAGGCGCCGTGTCGCTTCCCGAAGCTGTGGGAGGCGCGCGCCGCGGTTGCGCAGACGTCGGCGAGCCTTGCTCGATCGGCGAGCCCCCCGGCTCGACCTCCTCGCCGATTCGCAGCCGGACCTCGAGGCTCGCCGATCCGCGACCCGGGACGGCCAGCACGATCTCGGCCGCGGCGCCGTCGTGGGTCACAGGAGAAGGCTCGAACGACGCGATCAGCGAGCGGTGAACCTTGTCGGTTCCGCGGTACCGGAACGCGAGCTCGTCGCCATCCCAGGCGGGCTCCTCCTCTACGCCTGGCGGTGATTTCAGCAACCCGCGGATCTCGAAGATGTCGCGGAACCCCGCCGCGAACTCGAGACGGACGCGCAGGGTGACGTCGTCCGTCTCGTAGTTTTGCACGGCGAGTATGTCGTGAAGCTCGGCCGTGCTTCCGTCGAGAGCGCGGGTCCATCGGATGGCGAGCCGATCCTTGCCGATCGTTCGACCGTTCTCGAGCCGAATCTCGGGGTTCGTCAGCTCGAGAATCGCCTTCGTTCCGGCGGCCGCCGTGGCCGCCAGGGAATCCGGCGCTATCCCGAGGATCCGCACTTCGTAACCCGACAGGAACCGTGTGTCGTGCAGGTACAGACCGTACCCGTGCTTGCCGTCGGTCGGGATCTGGCCATCGGGCGGGCACAGGAAGAACGGCTCACCGTCCTTGATGACGACGGCGTCGCTGATGCTTCGAACGAACGACGACTGCGTCTTCGTCAGCACCTGCTGCTTTCGATTATCCCGACCGTTCGAGCTCGACCCATTCGGGGGCGGCCGATCCGCGGCCGGTCGATCCGTGCGGGTTCCGGGTGGGGGTGTCATAAGACGTCCGCCGAGCGGGGCGACATTAGATCTCGCATCGTACCCAAAGTAGCCATCGCAGGACGCCGTCAGGGAGGAGGCAACGGGTGAATTCCTCCATGCAAATGGCGTCAGCCGAGAAGATTGTCAGGGACGATCAGCGCCGCGAGCTGTGCGCGCGGTGGAGCATCTCCCGGCCGTGGGAAGGGGCTGACCGAGCTCATCTTGATTGAGGCCGAGGTATCTCGGGACCTCACGCTCGTCGAGGGCGGGCTCTCGCGGGGCGACGGCGTCGTCCAGGTCGTCATCGAGATCGCTGGCCAACAGCTCTTCCTCGATCGCGATCTGGCGTCGAAGGAGTTCTTCTTTTCTGGCCCCGGGCTAGTCGGCGCCGGAGCCGATCGATCGCCCGATTGCGGGCGTTGATGCGGCCCGCGGATCGTCTCCGAGGGCCGTTTGACTCCGGCCAGCGCTGCGCAGCGTGTTGCCGATCGGTCGATTTGAGGTGCTGCCTGAGCGGCGACGAATATCACGATCGCTCGGGCCAAGGTCGAGCGCGCCCGGCGTCAGTCGGGTGCTGACGCTGACGAGGTCCTGACGAGCTTCTTGTTGACGAACTCCTGGATGCCCATGTCGCCGAGCTCGCGGCCGTAGCCGGAGTTCTTGATCCCGCCAAATGGCAGCTCGGCATCCGACCAGTCGATGTTGTTGATGAACATCATCCCGGTATCGACCCGGCTCGCGACGCGCTTGCCGCGGGCCACGTCCTGGGTGAAGACCGAACCGCCCAGCCCGAAATCGGAGTCGTTTGCCAGGGCGATGGCGGCGTCCTCGTCCTTGACTCTGAAGAAGAGCGCGACCGGCCCGAAGAACTCGTCGCGGAAGGCGGGATTCTCCTCGGCGATATCGGTCAGGATCGTCGGCTCCATGTACGAGCCTGGTCGGTCGATCCGCTTGCCGCCCATCAGCAGCGTCGCCCCCTGAGTCACGGCGTCGTCGACCTGCGCCAGCAGTTGGACCAGCGCTGATTCGGTGGACAAGGGACCGAGGCTGGTCTTCGCGTCCATCGGATCGCCTGGCTCCAATGCCTCGAGCGCGGCCTGGAACTTCGCCAGGAACTTGTCCGCCATCGGCTCGACCACGATGAACCGCTTCGCCGCGCAGCACGTCTGGCCGGTGTTGTACATCCGGCCCCCGACAGCCCACTTGATGGTGTGCTCGAGGTCGGCATCCTCGAGGACGACGAACGCGTCGCTGCCGCCGAGCTCCATCGACGAGATCTTCATGTTCTGGCCTGCGCGCGCCGCGACGCTTTCGCCGGCGGCCACACTGCCGGTCAGGGCGACGCCTTTGATCCGCGGGTCGTCAATCACGCAATCGGATTGCTCATGCGAGATGAGCAGGTTCGTGTACAGCCCGGCCGGCGCGCCGGCTTCGATCCAGAGCTTTTCGAACAGGATCGCGCACTGCGGCACGCAGCCGGCGTGCTTGATCATCAGGACGTTGCCGGCCATCATGTGCGGCCCCGCCACCCGGGCGAGCTGGTAGTAGGGGAAGTTCCAGGGCTCAACGCCGAAGATGACTCCGATCGGGCTGCTCTCCATGTGCGCCTCGCCATTGGTGGGATGGAGCTCGACCGGCGCAAGGAAGCGCTCGGCATTCCGGGCGTAGTACTCGAGGATCCGGACGCTGAAGTCGACCTCGCCGCGGGCCTCGTTGATCCGCTTGCCCATCTCGAGGGTCATCGTCCGCGCAAACTCGTCGGCCCGCGACTTGAGAATCTCGGCCGCCCGGGCCACGACGACGGCCCGCTCGGCGTACGACTTGCCACGCCAGACCTCGAAACAGGCTTGGGCCGTCGCGATCTTGGCTTCGAGCTGTTGCCGCCGTCGACGACCACGTCGCCGGGCGCCAGCAACGGCACGGTGCGTCCACCGCGGCGGAGGCTCGGCCGGCGCGAATCGCACCTCGGTGTCGAGCGGCTGCTCAACCGCCGCTGGCGGTCGGATCGCACCCTTCAGGCTGCGGATAGCGCAGCGTGCCGTCCGCCAGCACATACGCACCCGCTGTGAGGGTGGCCGGCGTCATCTGGCCGAGGCCCATGACGTGCTCCACCGGAACGCCTCGCACCAGCAGGTAGTCGGCGATGATGCGGCGATGACAGCGCCACCACACAGCTTCAGCGCACATGATCGCGCAACGATGCTCGCGCGCCAGGGCGAGGAGCTCGTCCAGCCCGGCACGGAACGCGTCGGTCTCTGCGTAATCCGCGTAGTTGCGGAAGGCTGGCACGCGCCAGAACGTATTCGCCGACGGCGGGGCACCCCTGGGATGGTGACGCCGGCCGCCCAGGGCGCGCAGATGCCGGTAGCCGATGCCGTCGGCGGTTAGAGATACCGGGAGCGTGTCGATCGCGAACTGTGGGTTCGTGCGCGAGCGGGGGATCGAGCGCACGTCCACGAGCAGATCCACATCGACCTGCCGCAGCAGGGCGACGAAGTCGACGATCGTCCGCGTCGAATGGCCGACGGTGAAGATCGTGCGACTCAGTCCGGCAGCCTTGTCAGCGCTGAACCCTTGTGCATCGCCAGATGGTCGGTCGTGTCGCTCTTGATCTCGTACTGAGGCTCCTCCTTGCTTGCATGAACCGTGTACCCCTTGAACTCGATCTCGGACGTCACGACCCTGGTGATCCGACCGGAGACATGCCCGGCCTCCGAATTCCAGCTGACGTGATCGCCGCGCCTGAAGCGCCGTGGCGCCATGATGATGCCCTCCTCACGTAGCCGGGTCCATCCGATGCCGAAGCC
>JBBSHF010000074.1:0-9480 GCA_038253355.1 Candidatus Limnocylindria bacterium | reverse complement strand
TCGACGCCGATCTCCAGGCTTGGCTGCGCCACTACAACTTCGAGCGGCCGCACCGCGGCTACCGCACCGCGGGTCGCCGCCCGGCGCAGCTGTTCTACGCGGGCAAGACCGAGCTGCTCAAGGTGAAAGGATGGGACCCCGATGAGCTCGAGATCAGCGCGCGGGTTGTCTAGCAGGAACGTGGGCCCCACGAACTAGAGTGAGCCCGACGGCACCGAGTGGGTGACGGCTGGGTCATATCGCTGACGCAGGGGCGGGTCATATGCGTGACGCCTGACACCGTGCCGAGGGCCCGCGTTCGTCGGGGGCGCCAGGGATAGCCGCTGTCGCGGCCTACCGGCTCGTCGGCGCCAAGTTCGTCAGTGGCGCGTGGCTTTCACGCTGAGATCACTGGGTCGGCTTGGTCTGATCCCGAGACCGAACGAGCGCGGGGAGGCAACGATGACCGCGCCTGCCGGTGCGCTCATCGCTGCGCCACGAGGAAGCTTGTGATCGCGGCGAGGTCCTCTGGCGTCAATGAGTCGGCATAGGCGGGCATGCCGCCACCACCATTGGCGATACGGGTGACGATCTGGTCGCGACCGAGGCGAGACGCTACCCGGCTGAGGTCAGGCCCCCGCTGCCCGCCGCTGCCAGCGACTTGGTGACAGCTCCAACAGCTGCGGTCAATGAACAGTTGCGCACCCCGACCGGCCTGCTCGTCAAGCGGCGACAAGATCACGGCTGGCAGATGCGCACCCGCCGGCAACAGCGGCACCCACGGCGCGGCGGTACCGATCGCGGTCAGTGCGGCGTAGCCTGCCAGGACGATGCCGGCTCCAAATACCGCCAGGGGTCGCCGGCGCGGGTGGCGCTCGCCACGACTCCGAATCAGCGGTAACAGGAACAGGAAGGCGAAAATCACCAGCGGGATGCCGATGATGAACGCCGCCTCGACGCCCGTGGGCATGAGCGCGAGGATCGCGAAGTAGCCGATGAAGTACCAATCCGGTCGAGGGTCGGCGATGATGATCGTCGGGTCGGGCGGGCGGCCCAGCAGCGGCGCACCGATGCGGAGCGCCAGGGCGATCACGACGGCGACGAGCAGAGCGGCCGCGACGAGATCGCGCCAGGCCTCATCGGGAAAATACGGGATACCGCGACGCAGCAGTTCCGCGTAGCGCTGCCGATAGGTGACGGGGTCGACGGGGTCTCCCGCGACCGGCGGCTCGGAGATACCGCACTTCACCACCAGGTACAGGTGCAAGAACAGCAGGCCGAAGATCGCACCCGGGATCACGAACACATGGGTCGCATAAAAACGAGTGAGGGTGGCCGCGCCGACGGTCGGGCCAGCCACGAGCAGTTGCGCAAGCGGCGAGCCCAAGACGGGCGTGCGCGCGGCCTGTTCCGCGCCGACGACGACCGACCAGAAGGCGTCTTGGTCCCAGCGGAGGGTCTGGCCGGTAAAGGCCATCAAGATCGTCATGAGGAAGAGCAGTGAGCCGCTAATCCAGTTGAGCTCGCGCGGAAACTTGTATGAGCCGGTGAGGAACACCCGGAACATGTGCACTACCACCAGCACGACCATCGCGCTGGCGCCAAAGAAATGGATGCCACGTAACACATTGCCGAAGGGCGCGCCGGAGCTGATGAACTGCAAGGAGTCGTAGGCGTGTTCGGTCGAGGGCACGTAGGTCATCGCGAGCGCCACGCCCGTGACGACCTGAACGATGAACGCCACCAGGACCGAGGAGCCGAAGATATACATCCAGCCGGCGCGGCCGGCGAGCGAGCGTGGGACGGGGTGGCGCAGCAGTGGCAGCAGCGTGTCCTCAAGCTCGAGCCGGTCATCGAACCAGCGCCAGAGCACGCCCATCACGATGTCGGTACGTTGGGCAGGTCTCGCCCGCGCACGAGCAGCCGGTCGCCCGCCACCGTCCACTGCCGCTGCAGCAGCGGCCGAGTTGGTGGGCCGCCGGCGACCCGACCGTCGGGGTAGAACACTCCGCCGTGACACGGGCAGAAGAACAGCTCGGCTGCCGCTCGCCACATCACCGGGCAGCCCAGATGGGTGCAGTTCTCGGCGAAGACCTGGAACGATCCGTCGGAAAGGCGTCGGACCCAGATCGCCGCGCGGGCGGTCTGCCCCGCCCAGGGCAGTGGCGTCGGATCGTCGATCTGCGCGAGCGTCGTGCTGCCCGCCTTGAAATCGGTCACGGCGCCCACGTCGACGAAGTCATCAGGTACTGGCGTGAACAGCGGTGCGAGCAGGTACCCGATCACCGGTACGCCAAGCGCCGCGACGATGACACCCCCGAGTGTGATGGTCAGCGTGCCGAGGAATCCGCGGCGGTTCATTTAAGCCCTTCGAGGTAGCGAGCAAGCGCGTCGAGCTCGGCCGCTGACAAGGTGACGCGTGGCATCAGCGAGCCGGGCTTGGCGTGCTGGGGATCAGCGATCCAGTCGCGCATCGCCTCCAGCGAGTTGCGAAAGATCCCGGTGCCGATGCTTTTGCGAGCGCCGACGTGCGTGAGATCGGGGCCGATCGAGGCATTTGCCACCACGCCACGAATGCTGTGGCAGCTGGCGCACAGATGTGTCACGAACACCGCTTCGCCGTCGGCCCCTGCCGGCGTCTGTAAGGCGGGTTTGGCTTCGTTCTCGAGCCAGCGCGCGTACATGTCGGGCGCATCCGCGATGACCAAGATCCGCATCCAGGCGTGCTGCGCACCGCAGTATTCGGCGCAGGCCCCGTGATACTGGCCGGGAGCATCGGCCACGAGCCACATCGTGTTGGTCTGGTTCGGCAACACGTCGGTCTTGCCCGCGAGGTCAGGGACCCAGAAGCTGTGGATGACATCGACCGAGCGCAGACGCAGCTCGACGCGCTGCCCCACCGGGATGTGCAGCTCGTTGGCGGTCACGGCCGAGGTCCCTGGATAGCGGAACTCCCACCACCAGTCGTGCCCGATCACCTCGATGGTCACATCGGCTGGCGCGGGTGCGCTCAGCTGCGCCGTGACGGTCAATGTGTAGGCGAAGAACACCAGCAGAATCAGGGCAGGAATCAGCCCGCCGAAGATGACGACAACCACCGTGGCTCGTCGGTGCTCGCGCGTGACCGGAACATCCACTCCTTGTCGGCGCCGAAACAGGGCGACAGCTAGGAACGCCAACACCGCAACTGCGACGACCGCCGCGATGGCCAGGGTCACCCGACCGAGCGTCGCGATCGCTGCGGCGTTGTCTCCGTGAGGGGCGAACATTGAGGTGTCACCGCATGCGGAGGTGCCGAACGCGATCAGCACGGGCCACACCAGCCGGCTCATGCGCACCTCGGCAACATCAGCAGCGGCAGCACACCGAAGAGCAGCGCCAAGAGATAGCCGGCGCTCACCACAACGCCCGCACGGGCCATGAATCGGCGACGATCGGCCATCGGTTCGTCGCCGGCCGCGAGTGACAGCAGTCGATTCGCGGACAGCAACGCCCCCAGCGTCAGGACGGCCGCGAGCAGCGCCGTCCCGTGGTAGGCCACGTCCGGGATCCGCAGGCTTTTTGAGCACTCGATCGAGATCAGCCCATAGGCGATCAGCAGGTGCGCGGTCCAGACGACCGGCCCGGTCAACACGCCGAGCCAGAGCATGCGCTCGGGATGGCGCTGCGCGAGGGTGCTCATGTGGCGCGGCCGATCAGGTACGGACCGAGGTATACGAGCGCCAGGATGAAGATCCACACCGTCCCGACGAAGTGCCAGTACAGCCCGACCACCGAAATCGCCAGGGACCGGGTCGCGCCGAAGTGTCCGAGGGCGGCGCGCAGCTGCAACACCGCGTTCATCACCAGCGCGACGAACACATGAAGGCCATGGAAGCCCGTGATGATGTAGAAGAGCGAGCCGTAGGCGTTGGTCTGCGGTGTGAAGGCCTTATGGCTGTACTCCAGCGCCTGGATCCCTAGGAATGCTCCGCCCATGACCAGCGCGAGGGCGAGGCCGAGGCGCAATCGGCCAACGTTGCCAGCGCGCACGCCTGCCTCCGCCCACACCATCGGCACGCTGCTCCCAAGCAGCAACAGGGTGCCGATCAGCGGCAGGCTGAGCTCGGGTCGTTTCATACCGGCTGGCGGCCAGCCGCTGCCGCTGGCGAAACCGAGATAGACGTAGCTTGAGAGCAACAGGGCGAAGATCGTCGCCTCGGTCGCGATCAGCAGGAGCATCCCCCACCAGGCGGGGGCGATGCCCGCGTCCAGGGTGTCGGTGCCGCCGCGCGGAACCTCGGCGGGCAGGCCGCCGCGCACGAGCACTCTCACAATGGACGCTCCGCCGGCCACAGCCAGCCGCTGATGCCGAGGAACAGAGTGACCGCGCCGATGATGGCGAGCGCGAGGGATCCGGCGAGCGCCCCCAGGAACAGCGCACCGATGGAAAGCGCGACGAAGGCCGGCCAGATGGAATCCGCGGGCACTCGCATAAGCAGCTCGGGCCGCGCGTCCATGACCGAGCTCGCGAGCGTCTCACGCCGACCCAGTCGCAACGCCTCAGGCTCCGCGATCGTCGTTCGCTCGGACTGACGATCCCACAGGGGGTCGCGCGAATACACGGTGGGGATCGTGGCGAAGTTGTACGGCGGGGGCGGCGAGCTCGTCGCCCACTCGAGGGTATTGGCCCGCCAGGGATCGTCACCGGCGACCGCTCCGTGCCGCTCGCTGTACAGGACGTTCATGATGAAGATCAGAATCCCCAGCGCCAGCAGGAAGGCACCGACCGTCTCGAGCAGGTTCAACCCATCGAGGCCCATGCCGGCGGGATAGGTGTAGGTGCGACGCGGCTCGCCAAGCATCCCGGCGATGTGCATCGGGAAGAATGCGAGATTGAACCCGACGAACATCAGCGCGAAGTTGATCTGACCGAGGCGCTCATCGAGCAGCCGCCCCGTCATCTTCGGCAGCCAGTAATAGAACGCGCCGAAGATCGGGAAGACCGAGCCGCCGAATAGCACGTAGTGGAAGTGCGCGACGACGAAGTACGAATCGGTGACCTGCCAATCGAAGGGGAGCGCGGCGACCATCACCCCGGTCAGTCCGCCGAGGAGGAACAGAACCAGGAACCCGGCCACGAACAAGAACGGCGTCTTCCACACCGGTCGACCGACGAAGATCGTGACGATCCACGCGATCACCTGGAGACCGGCCGGCACGGCGATCATCATGCTGGCGGCGCTGAAGATCGACAGCGCCAGCGGGGGCAGGCCGGTCGCGAACATGTGGTGGACCCACACCCCGAAGCTGAAGATGATCGTGGTCACGCTGGCCAGGGCGACCCAGAGATAGCCGACCATGGTGTGTCGCGAGAAGACGGGCACGATCGTGCTGACCAGTCCGACTGCGGGCATGAAGATGATGTACACGTCTGGATGGCCAAAGATCCAGAACAGGTGCTGCCACAGGAGAGGGTTGCCCCCGGCCGTGGAATCGAAGATGTGGGTGCCGATGGTGCGGTCGAGCTCCAACAGTGCGGCCGCGACGGTGAGTGACGGCACCGCGAAGAGCATCGCGAACGCGGTGACGAGGATGTTCCACACGAACAGCGGCATTCGGCTGAGGGCCATCCCCGGCGCGCGCAGCTTGAAGATGGTGACGATGAAGTTGATCGCCCCGGCCGTCGTCGAGAGTCCGAGGAAGAGCAGCCCCAGAGTCCAGAAGTCCATGCCTGCTTCAGGCGAGAACTCGCGGCCCGTCAGCGGCACGTAAGCGAACCAACCGCCCTGGGGCACCGCCGACGCCAGGAAGCTCGAGTACATGAAAGCGCCGGACAGGACATAGATCCAGTACCCCAGCGCGTTGAGCCGCGGGAAGGCCATGTCCCGCGCCCCGATCAGCAGCGGGACGAAGTAGTTGCCGAACCCCGACAACAGCGGCGTGACGAACAGGAAGATCATCGTCGTTCCGTGCATCGTGAACAGCTCGTTGTAGGTAGCCGGGTCCAAGAGGGTGTTCTCCGGGCGCGCCAGCTGGATGCGCAGCACGAGCGCCTCGATGCCCCCGAGCACGAAGAACACGAAGCCGGTGACGATGTAGCGCGTGCCGATACGTTTGTGATCGACCGTGCTGATCCAGCCGAGCTCGTTGGGCAACGCTTCCCACAGATGCCGGAGCAGTGGACTTGCGGCGGCCGCCGCTAGGTCATCCGACGGGCCCGGGAAGACTGCGAAATTGCTTCGAGTAAGCCAGCGGGTGAGGAGCACCGCGCGATCCCGCACGGAACCGGAGAAAGCGTCGACGCGCGCCCAAAGTTCCATCGGAAGGAACGCCTCCTGAACGGGATAGGCCGTAGTTTACGCATGCGTCGCAGAACGCCACCACGACCGGCGACAAGCGGTCTCTGCGAAATAGGACCGGCGACGCCTGCTGCGAAACTGGCCAGGACGAGTCGCAACCCGAGACGCCCGGCGTGAGCGCCGGGAGTCTCAGACCCGTCCACCCGCGCGGGCATCGGACGCGAGCGCAAGCAAGGCCGACGGCCCGATTGGCTGACCCGTTGATCCGCCGAGCAGTCCGCTCGGCCCAACGACGGCAAGGTCGATCGATACACCGGCCGGCGTCTCGAACGGGGCGTTGCTGCTGACGATGGCAACGACGCCATTCGCGTCCTCGACACAGCAAGGACCGCCTCGAGCCGCGTGGTGAGCGCGGTGTCGGTGTCTCGCCGTTGGCCGTAGGCGAGCGACCCGAGCACGACCAGATTCACAAGCAGGAGCGCGACCGAGAGGATCGCGATGGGGACGGGTGCGAGTCGACCGTCGGTCCCGCAAACGAGGAGTTTCACTCGCCGGGCGCTGCATTTGCCGCGCGAACGTCGCGGCGCACGGCGGTCAGATCGAGCTCGCCGCAATCGACCCCGAACAGGGCACGCTCTTCAGATTCTTTCTTCCCGGCTGAGAGTCGTTGGTCTGATGGAGTTGTGTAGGAACCGAAGCGCGGCCAGCGAGCTGCCGACGACCCCGCCGCGGCGAACGAACACATGCACACGATCACTTCGGGAATGCGGCGCCGTGGGCGCACGGGACCAGATCGTGCCGTGGAGCGCACTGATCGCTCCCGGCATGTCGACGACGGAGAGGCTCGCTGTGCCAGTCGTTGACCGCCAACGCCGCGAAAGTGAATGCGATCAACCGATCAGGTCCGTCACGGCAAACGCAATCCGCAGCACATCCACTCGGCCGACGCCTGACGCGAGCCGGATTGCTACCGGCGGACGCGACGAGAGGCGGTCGGGGATGAGTCTTCGGCGTGTGCGATCGTCGTCGGCAGTGCGCTCGCGAAGACCCTGGGTTCGTCGCTGCTCTGCGCCGGCGGACCGTCAGTGGATGCGGAGGCGCGGCACGCTGCGCGAGAACAGCTGTGCGGCCCAGTCGGCGACAACGCCGAGACGGTCCTGCCAGTCGCCGATCTTGGAGAGGTAGACCGCGCGCCAGATCAGGTGCGCCGCCCGCCCCGAGAATTGGAACCCGACCACTTCGCTGACAGCGAAGCGTCCCCCGAGCTCGACCAGTTGCCCAAGCTTCTGATAGCGGAAGGCCCGTAGGTCGCCGCCCGTGATCTCTCCGGCGAGATTGCGCGCGACCAGTTCGGCCTCTTGGACAGCCGCCTGCGCGGTAGGGGGCGCTGCACCCGAGTCGGTGTGGACGGCTGCGCCATCGCCGAGCGCGTAGATGCCGGGGTGTCCGCCGACGCGGAGGAACGCGTCGACACATATCTTTCCTCCGTCGTCGAGCGTCACGCCGGAGAGACGGCGCGCGACCGGACTGGGGGCAACCCCCGCCGTCCAGATGACCGTCGAGGCGTCGATGCGATCTCCAGTCTCGAGCACGACGCCGCGCTCGTCGACCGAGGCGACCCGCGAGTCTTGGCGCAGCTCGATGCCGTCCGCGCGCAGCCGTCGGGCGGCGACCTGGCGCAACGGCGCGTCCATGTGCGGCAGGATGTCGTCCTTCGACCCAACCACCACTAAATGCACCTCGTCGTGCTTGATGGTCGGGTACTGCGGACGCAGCCGGTCGATCAGCTCGGCCATCGCAGCGGCGACCTCGACTCCACTGGCCCCTCCACCGACGATCACAAACCGCAGATCGTGCGCCCGCCCCGCCACCGCGGCCTCGAACTGCCCGATGACGCAGCTGCGAATCGCCACCGCGTCGCCGAGCGTTTGCATCGTCAGGCAGTGCGCTCGTGCACCGGGCGTGTCGAAAAAGGCGGTCTGCCAACCAAGAGCGATGACGAGCTTGTCGAAGGCCATGGTGCCCGCGTCCGTCTGGATCGTGCGTTGCTCGAGCTCACCGCCGATCACGTCGGCCAGAACGAACTCGACACCGAGCGGTCCGACTTCCTCGCGCAGCGGACGGACGATGTGAGCCGGAGCGATGGTGCCAGGGATGACCTCCGGAACCATCGGCCAGAACGTTCGCGAGTCCGAGCGATCGACCAGGCGGATCGCGACATCGGGACGTTTGCGGAGCTGGTGCGCCAGGCCGCGCACAGTCCCGAGACCACCGAACCCCCCGCCGAGTATCAGGATCCGTATTGCGGCGGAATCGTATGGCCGTGGCGCCGCGGGGCGGCGGGGCGCTCGTTTGCGAGCAGTCACGAGGCAGAGCGTTGCCACGGCCGCGGCGATGCCGAGCCAACCCAGCGGGCGGTCAGTCCTCGGCATAGGCGATCGTCGTCAGCAGCGCGTTCGCGTCTTGACGAGAGTCCAGGCGGGTGTGCTGCACGACGATGGGAACATCGGACTCGATGACGCTCGCGTAGTCGGTGTCGCGAGGGACCGCTTCCGGGTCGGACAGGTCGTTGAAGCGCAGGTGCTTCGTCCGCCGCGCTGGGACGGTCAGGCGGTACGGCCCGATCGGATCGCGCTCGGTGAAGTACAGATGGATCGCGATGTGCGCGTCATCCTCGGACGTGTTGAGGATGGAGATGCTCTCGTGGCTCGTCATGGCCGGCGCCGGGCCGGTGCTGGTTCCCGGGATGTAGCCCTCTGGTACCGCCCAGCGCCGCCGTCCCAGCGGCCGCCCATGTCGCTGCGGCTCACCTCGCTCGCCCATGGCATTCCCCTTCGGATGATCACGGATTAACTGATCGCGGCTCGTCCCTGTTCTAGCGGCCGATGTCGCTTCGGGCGCTGCCGGCGAAGCGATGGTGGAGCTCGTCCTTGGTCTCGGACAGGTAGACCATCCGATCGGCGACCCGCTCGATCTCCGCCCGCTCGATCGCAATCGTCTCGCCGCGGCCGAACAGCGTCCCCAGCGCCCCGCCGGCGCGGATAGTCAGTCCGATCAGCTGGCCTGAGGCGGGATCGAGACGTACATCGTCGACCACGCCGACCTCTTCATCCCGCTGGTCGAACACCTGGGTGCCCTTCGTGATGGTGAGCTCATCGGACAAGCTGCCGACGGTCTCGGGGATGTTCACCGCCGGCAGATAGCTTGTCGGCAAGAGCAT
>JBBSHF010000073.1:0-9541 GCA_038253355.1 Candidatus Limnocylindria bacterium | reverse complement strand
GTCTGCGCTCCACCTGAACGCCACCTCGGCCTCGGGCAACACGGACAGGCCGGCCTCTACCGAGGCACGGTCCATCGCCTTGTCGAACGAAACGGTGACGGCAGTATCGGTGTTCACTCCCACGCCGATGTTGGCGGGGAGGATCGAGACCGGCTGCTCAGCCCTGGGCTCGGGGCCGGCGCGGCTGACTCCCTGTTGGGAAGCCACGAAAACGAGTGCGAGAGAGATGGCCGCCACCGAGACTCGGACGGCGGCGTGATTGTTGCGAAGTTGGCGAATCAGAGATTCGAACGGGGCGCGGGACGTCGCGCGGACGTTACGGATCCAATGCAATAGACAGGACTCCTGGCGGGACTGACTCCCCCAATGGGCACCGGGGAGAGCCGCTGTGGCGGCCGCAGTATACCGGCATCCGCCGCGGCTGTGTCAGGTCACGCGTCCTATTCGACGTGCCGCGAGGGTCGGATGGAATGTCGCGCCGCCGTACGAAGTGACCAGTCCGCGTGCTTCGAGCATGGTCAGGACGCTTGCCAGTGCCCCCGTCGGGAGGCGTGTGCTGGCCATCAGCTCCTCGATCGAGCCACTTCGTTTCAGCAGCGTTCCGAGGACCAGTCCCTCAGCCTCCGAGAGGCTGCTGACCGCAATCGGAAGGGCGCCGCGTCGCGCCCCGATCCGCTGCAGCAGCGAGGCGGCTGAGGTCACCAGCGTCGCCTGCTGGTCCGCGATCAGGCGATTGCAGCCGCGCGATGCGAGAGAATCGATCTGGCCCGGCACGGCGTACAGCTCCTTGTCGTAACCGATCGCTGCCGCGGCGGTCAGCAGCGCGCCCGAGCGATCCGGCGCTTCGACCACCACGACGGCCGATGCCAACCCGGCGATGATCCGATTTCGTCGCGCGAAGTCCGGCCGACCGGGAAGGTGCCCCGGCGCAAGCTCGGACACCAGGGCACCGCCACCCGCGATCAGCTTCTGGCCGAGGCCGCGATGTCGCGGCGGGTAGATCCGATCCAGGGACGAGGGCAGGACGCCGGCGCTGCGGCCACCCGCCGCCACGGCAGCCGCATGCGCCTCGCCGTCGATGCCGAGCGCCATCCCGGAAACGACGGTCACGCCCGCCCGTGCCAGCTCGTCCGCCAGCTCGGTGGCGCAGGCGCGCCCGTAACCGCTCGCCTGCCGGGTGCCGACGATGGCGACGCAGGTCGCCTCGAAGGCCCCGGCATCCCCGGCGAGGTACAGCACCGGCGGACGCGGGTCGAGCCGCGCCAGGGAGGCAGGGTACCGTTCGTCGAGGACGGTGAGGACCGCGCCGCCCGCCCGGCGAGTGGCCTCCTCGATACGACGTGCCACGGCCGTCGCGCCTTCGCGGAGCAGGCGGTGCAGGCCCATGGGCGCGTCATCCGGGAGCCGCGGCAGCTCATGCAGGATCTGCGCGCCAACGGACCAGGCGGCACGCGCGCTGCCGTAGCGATGCAGCAGCCGCGCAAAGCCGACCGGTCCGACGCCGGGAACCAGCGAGAGCGCGATCCAGAACGGGCGGTCGAGCGGCGGATTGATGCCGGTCAGATCGAGATCGAGCCAGCTCTGTCGCTCGTCACGATTCGGGCGGCCCGCGGCACGCGCCGCCGTGCGGCGGCCTTCAGCTGTTATCGCCGGCCAGAGGTCACCGCGCGGACCGCCCGCGCCCACGCCGATCACGCGGCACCCTCGGGCCGGTAGCGCAGCGCCTCGTTGGCGTGTTCCTCGGTGACCTCGTCGCTGCCGGCCAGGTCCGCGATCGTGCGGGCGATGCGTGCACTGCGCTGCACCCGCCGCGGAGAGAGCCCGAATCGGCGGCCTCGCTGCTCCAGCCCGAGCAGCAGCGCAGGAGAGAAGCCAGCATCGGCCGTGAAAGCGCTGAGGCCCATCTCCGCGTTCGGTCTACCTCGCCCTCGCTGTCGCTCCCAGGCACTGGCGATGCGCCGCGCGACCACCGAACTCGGCTCGTTGCCGTCAGGCGCGATGATCGTGCTGGCCGGCTCTGCCATCGTCACCCACAGGTCGATGCGATCGCGGAGGGGCCCCGACAGCCGAGCGGCGTAGCGGCGTGCCACGCTGTCGTCACAGCGGCATTCGTGTCGTGATCCACGCCAGCCACAGGGACACGGGTTGAACGCGGTGAGGAGGCTGAACCGCGCCGGCAGCTGCAGCGCGCCGTCGACCCGCGCAATCGAGACGGATCCGGCCTCGAGCGGCTGGCGCAGCGCATCGAGCGCGTCGGAACGGAACTGCAGCGCCTCGTCGAGGAGCAGGACGCCACGATGCGCCAGGGAGGCCTCTCCGGGGCGCACCCGTGGCCCGCCACCGACCAGCGCCTGGGTCGAGATGGTGTGGTGCGGCGCGCGGAAAGGCCGCTGGCGAATGAGGGGACGGCGCCGATCAACCATGCCGGCCACGGAATAGATGCGGCTGACCTCGATCGCCTCGTCGTCGTCGAGCGGCGGCAGGAGGGCCGCGGCGCAGCCCAGGATGAGCGTCTTGCCGATCCCCGGTGGCCCGCACAGCGCCAGGTTGTGGCGTCCCGCCAGCGCGATCTCGAGCGCGCGTCGGGCCAGCGCCTGACCGATGACGTCGGCCAGATCAGGGACTCCATCAGACGGCTTCCACGAAGGCAACGGCGTGGGTGCCGCGACCGGAAGCTCATGAACGCCCGACAGGTGACCGATCGCCTCGCCCAGGCTCATGGCCGCATGCACCCGGATGCCACGCACCGCTGCCGCTTCCGCGACGTTCCCCGCGGCGACGATGGCGGCGCCGATCCCCGCCTCGCGGATGGCGGCCACCAGGGCCATCGCGCCGGGAACCGGTTGCAGGCCACCGTCGAGCGCCAGCTCGGCGATGAGCGCCGTCTCACCGACCGTCCCGGGGCCGCGCAGCTGCCCGGAGGCGGCGAGGATGCCGGTGGCGATTGCCAGATCGTAGCCGGTGCCTTCTTTCGGTAGGTCCGCCGGTGCGAGATTGACCGTGATTCGGCGCGCCGGCACTTCGAAGCCGCTGTTGCGGATGGCGCTGCGCACTCGCTCGCGCGCCTCCTGCACGGCGCTGCCGGCCAATCCCACGATCGTCAGACCGGGCAGTCCGAAAGCTACATCGACCTCGACGCGCACCGGAACGCCATCGACGCCCAGAATCGAGGCGCTCAGCGTCTGGGCCAGCATCGGCCACCTCGCGTGGGAGGCGGCGAGACAGGAGTGAAGCGCCGGCCGCACGCTTGCTCGCCTCCCTAACTACAGCGGCGACCGGCGCTGCGCAGCCTACGCATCCGCCCTTACCAGGCTATTACCGGCCGCTTATGTGGCGGCGCGCCCGGTATCCGCCCTCGCTTGTCGGCGCCGGGGGTGTCGGGCTCGCCGAGCGCGCCCGATGCGGCCTTGCATCCCGTGGAGGCAAACGACGGAGGAGCTACCTCGAAGCCGCCGAAACGGGTGTCTGATGGTGCTTCATCCTCCATCCTGCGACACCGGGTGCAACAGATGGCGAACGGCAGGTCGAACTTGGGCGTTTGCCGACACCAGATGCAAATGCGGCCGGTCCGAATCGCCCGGTTGGAGCAAGGCAAGGCGGCCGGTCCGAATCGCCCGGTTGGAGCAAAGGCAAGGCGGCCGGTCCGAACCGCCCGGTTGCAGCAAACCCGCCAGCCCGACCACGGGACCTATCCGGCGGCGAGCGCCTCGGCTGTGAGCTCGGCATCCACCGCTCGGGCGAATTCGGTCACGCTGCGACCGAGCGGGCCATCGGGCCGGGACGACATGAACGGCTCGCCGGAGTTCAGCGCGCTGATCGAAGCGCGGTACTCGTTGATGATCTGGTGGTCGATCTTGCGACCCAGCGCCGATTCGGCGTTGTTGACATTGATGCCGGTGTACGCGTTCGATCGGTTGAGGACGAGCTGCACCTTGCTGCGCTGGTAGCCCAGTGAGTCCATCGTCTCGAGCACCAGGCGCACGTTCTTCAGGCACGACAGGTCGGCGGTCATCACCACGAAGATCACATCGGCTTCGTCAAACAGCTGGAGGTTGAAGTCGTCGATGGTCTTGACCATGTCGACGAGCGTGTAGTCATACAGCTTGCGCGACAGGTTCAGGACATTGCTCAGCGCCTCGGGATGCTGCCGCTGACGCTCGACCACGATATCCGCCGCCTCCGGCGATGGCGGGGCGAGCAGCAGCTCGATCCCGGTGTGGTGCTTGACCATGAGCTTGTGCAGCAGATCGCTATCGAGGTCTGGCTCGCCGATGGCGTTGACGATCGAGGCGTTATCGAGCCCCAGGTCGAGGAAGACGCGCATGTCGCCGAACTGCAGGTTGGCGTCGACCAGGGCGATGCGCCGCTTCAGATCCCTCGACATGGAGATGGCACTGTTGAGCGCGATGGTCGTCGTGCCCACGCCGCCCTTGGCACCGTAGAAGACACAGAGCCGGCCAAGCGTCGCCTGCTCGTCGCTCGTCCTGCTCGCGCTGCCCCCACCGCGTGCCAAGAGTGCCTTGATGCGCGCGATGAGCTCGAGCGGATGGAACGGCTTGACGATGTCGTCGTCGGCTCCCGCGCGCAGGCCCTTGACCCGCTCGCCCACGTCGGCCTCGGAGCTGAGCATGATGATCGGCACCCGATGCCCCTGCTCGGTGGTCCGAATCTGCTGCGTGGCGGCGTAGCCGTCCAGGCGCGGCATGGCCACGTCCATCAGGATCAGATCGGGCTGTTCGGACCTCGCTATCTCGACGCCCGTCGCGCCGTCCGAGGCCACGAGCACCTCGAAGCCTTCCTGCTTCAGCGTGAAGACGAGGACGCGCTGGATGTTCAGGTCGTCGTCGACGACCAGGACCTTGGTGGCAGCCATGCAGGTTCCCTGGCGGAATGAGGAAGGCGATTATAGATGCTGCCCCGATGACGCCTCCTGACCGATTCGGGCCATGACCAATGCGGGCGTGTTCGGCGTTCAGCCCAGGTGCCGCCCCAGGAAGGAGAGCACGCGCCGCTCGTACTCGGCACCGCCCACCCAGCGTGCGGCGGCGTGCTCCGCGCCGTCCACCACGAACAGCTCCTTCGGCTCTGCGGCGGCCTCGTACAGGCGCAGCGACTGCGTCCAGTCGATCAGCCGATCCTCTCGGGGCGCGATGAGCAGCAGGCCGCGCGGCGCGATCTTGGCCACGCGGTCGATGGGCGACAGGAGACGCGCCCGCGTCCGCACGCTCGCGGCGACGATGATGATCCACGACGCGAGGCCGGCCAGCGGGTAGCCCTCGGCGCGCAGGCGGTTGGCGATCGGGTTGCGCAGCTCGGCGAAGGCGGCATCGGCCACCACCGCTGCAACGGGAAGGTCGGGAGCCGCCAGGATCGCGACGGCGGCGCCCATCGAGAGTCCCATGAGCGCCACCGGTCCAAGGCCCCGGCCGCCCAGAAAGCGCACGGCTGCCGCCACGTCGCGCCGCTCGCGGCTGCCGAGGGTGATGGGCGCGTCGCCGCTGTCGCCGTGGCCGCGAAAGTCGAACTGCAGCACGTGGTACCGCGACTGCAGCCACGGCACGAACGCGGCGAGCTCCCCAAGCCGGTGTCCGGTGAAGCCGTGGAGCACGACCACCGCGGCACGCGTCTCGCGGCCGGCGGGCACGAACCACCCGGAGAGGGTGACGCCGTCATCGGTCGTGAAACGAACGTCTTCGTACGAAAGCCCCAGGTCGGAAGGCGTTGCCGGCAGCCCTTCGCCCGGCTCGAAGGACCGGACCTCCGGGTGCACCAGCCGTCGCGAGCCGACCACCGAGATGTAACCCAGGTAGCCGGCCACCACGGCGCCAAAAATGCGGCCGACCCAGGCGATCGCCCCGCGTGATCGCTGCCGGCGGTTCAAGGGAATCCTCAGGGCTTGCCGGATGCACCACCCGCCGAGGAGCGGCCGGCCGGAGAGCGACCGGCCGGAGAGCGACCGGCGGTCGGTCCACCTTCATCGCCACCCATGTCCCCGCCAAGGCGCGCGGCGCGCATGGCCGCGGTGATCGGTCTGGTCAGCTCGGAGAGCTCCATGGGCAGGATCCACTTGGTCGAGTTGCCCTGGCCGAGCACCTTCAGCGCGTCGAGGTACTGCAGCGCCATGGTCTTCTCGTCGATCCCCTCCGCGGCGCCGAAGATGGTGCGCAGCGCATTGGCGTACCCCTCCGCGCGCAGGATCTGCGACTGCCGCTCGCCTTCGGCCCGAAGGATGTTCGACTGCTTGTCGCCCTCGGCCACGTTGATCGTGGACTGGCGTGCGCCCTCCGATTCGGTGATCACCGCGCGCCGGTTGCGCTCGGCGCTCATCTGGCGGTTCATCGCCTCCTGGATGTCGCGCGGCGGCACGATCTCGCGGATCTCGACGCTGGTGATCTTGACGCCCCAGCGGTGGGTCACCTCATCGAGCTTGGTGCGCAGGACGTTGTTGATCTCCTCGCGCTTGGCCAGCACGTCGTCGAGCGGGATGTCACCGATCACGGCGCGCAGCGTGGTCGCCGCCAGCGCCTGTGAGGCACCGGTGAAATCGGTCACCGCGAGGACCGTCTCGACCGGATCGAAGACCTTGGAGTAGACCAGGAAGTCGATCGAGATCGGCGCGTTGTCGCGCGTGATGCAGGTCTGCTGCGGCACCTCGATGAACCGCTCGCGCAGGTCAACCTTGACGGCCTGCTGCACGAACGGGATGAGGATGATGATCCCCGGGCCGCGCGCGCCCTGGATGCGTCCGAAGAAGAAGATGACCAGGCGCTCGTACTCGCGAACGATGTGGACGATGCTGCGGATCAGGATCAGCAGGATCGCCAGACCGATGAGCAGGATGATCAGGCCGACGGGGTCACTGAACGACATGGCTCGGGTTCTCCTCTGCGGGGGGCGCATCGCCGGCGCCCGCCGGCTCAACGATCAGCTCGAGACCCTTGACCCCCACCACGCGCACGGGGGTTCCGGGATGGATGTCGCCCTCTCGGGCTCGCGCCGACCACGCTTCGCCCGCAGCATAGGCGATCCCGGTGGGCGCGATGAGGGTCTGCGCGGTACCGATGGCGCCCATCACGCGGGCCATCGGCGAGACGGCGCTGTGTTGGCGGCGCATCTGTAGCAGGGCGCGCACCAAGACGAAGAAGTAGATGAGCGTGACGATCACCGCGCCGACGATCAGGACCGGGCTGACCTCCACGCGCACCGGGTTGTTCTGGTCGACGCGCGTGTACAGCGCGAACGCGCCGAGCACGAACGACACGGTGCCGCCAACGGTCAGCAGGCCATAGCTGGTTACGTGCAGCTCCAGCACGAACAGCCCGATCCCCAGCAGGATCAGCAGCAGGCCACCCACGTTGAGCGGCAGGCTGTTGGAGCCGATCCAGGCCAGCACAATGGCGATCGCGCCCAGCGTGCCGGTGAAGAAGTTCGGATGGAACAGCTCGGCGAGGATGCCGTAGAAGCCGATGGTGAACAGGATGAAGGCGATGTTCGGATCGGACAGCAGATGCAGGAAGGACTGCCCGAAGTTCATGTTGGCGTCCCGCACGGCGAGGCCCGACAGCCTGGGCAGCGGCGCGCCCTTGAAGGTGTACGGATGGCCGTCGGCGCGCTGGCCCTTGTCGATGCTGGCGAAGAGCTGGGTCTCAGCGTTCGCCAGGAAGTCGACCACCGGAGGCTTCATGGTGGCTGCCTGGTTCGCGCTGATGCTCGCCGCCTGTCGCACCGCGCTCTCCGCCCAGTCGGCGTTGCGCGCCTCACGGTCGGCCAGCTGGCGCACCCGCGCCACCGTGTCATTGGTCACCTTCTTGGCGAGGGTCGGCTCGAGATCCTGGCCGGACCCACTGATGACCGATGCGGCTCCGATGTTGGTGTTCGGCGCCATGACCGCCACGTCGCCGGCGAGGGTCACGAAGGTCGCCGCGCTGCCCGCCCGCGCGCCGTCGGGCGCCACCCAGGTGATGACCGGAACGCTGCTGCCGAGCATCGCCTTGAGGATCTGATCCGTGCTGGCGAGGTCGCCGCCGGGTGAGTCGATCACGATCAGCACGGCCGCCGCGCCGCTGTCGCCGGCCGACTTGATGCCTTCAGCCATGTACGTGGCGTTCACCTGGTCGATGACGCCGGCCAGATGCAGACGCGTGATGTGGTCGCCGGCGGCCGTCGCCGGCGCGGCGAGGACGATGACCCCGAGCAGCAGTGCGGCAGCGGAGGCCAGACGACGAACCGGCCGGATCATGGATTGAGTATACGCAAGCGGTCGGCTGTCCCCTTGGCAGCCTCTTTCGGAGCCTGGCGCATCCAGAACTCACCGAGGGTTCAGATATCGGTCCTGCGCGCCGAGCACGAACCTGCGCGCGGAGCACTCACCGAGGGTTCAGGTGTCGGTCCTGGACGCGCTAACTGCTTCGGAGGGCCGCCGTCCGATCGAGCGGACCCGCCGTCACGCTCAGCTCAACGGTCGGCATCGCTCTCCCAGGTCGTTCGACCGCGTTACCGCGGCTGGCGGCGACATTTGCACCTTCGGCGCGGACCCCTCAGCGCCCGAAGAGGTGCTCGGCCACCAGCTGGGACCACGTCTCGAGGCGGTCCCACGCCGCGCGCAGCTCGTCGACCGTCGCCCATCGGCCGATGAGCTTGTGGTGTTCGCGCACGGTGAGCGCCCGACCATCGGCCTTGACGGTGAAAACGACGCCCAGGTGAACCGCGCCGACCGCATTGGAGTCGTCATTGAGCATGCCCACCAGCCGGAAGTCGGGCTCCCAGTCCGCGGAGAGCTCCTCGCTCCATTCTCGGCGGAGCCCATCGGTCAGGGGATCTTCACCCTCGTCGACCGGGTTGAGATGACCACCGACCCCGATGCTCGCCTTGCGATGCAGCCGCGCGTCGCCGCCCGCCTCCGTACGCTCCATGAGGAAGACGCGATCAACATCTCGCACCACGACGTACGGAATGAGCTGCTTGTGGGTCGGGTCGTCCTCGGCCATCGGCCGATCGAGGAAGCGACCATGCACGGCGACCGCCTGGCGCAGCCCCGCAAGGACGCCTTGGTCGGCTGATCGGACACCGATGAAGTCGCAGCCGCCGGGCACGCGGTCGCGCGGCAGAACGAGGACTTGCTCGGACATGGGACGAAGCGTAGCCCTTGGCAAAGCTTCACCTGCAAGGTCCTCGGCAAGGTTGCCGACGTAAGGTTTTCTCCACCGCAGTGCACCGGACCGCCTGAAGTGCTCCAACTCGGTGCTCGGTGTCACCGGAAGCGGCCCGAAACGATAGTCATGGGGTGCCTATGGTACTACGGTACCAGTCGTTTCATCTAATTCATCGATAGGACCAAGAGGACTTGGTCGACGTCTTCGGCCTTCCTGCCCGACCGAAGTCGCCGGCGATCGGAATCCATGTTGCCCGCCCGTTCTCGGTGGTCCAGCCCGGCCGCCGCAGCAAGACCACGTCGTCTCGGCCGTCCATGGCGCGGCTCTCACTCGCGCGGCCAGTCACTCGTCGAGTTCGCCCTCGTCCTCCCGATGCTCCTTGTCTTGCT
>JBBSHF010000072.1:0-9643 GCA_038253355.1 Candidatus Limnocylindria bacterium | reverse complement strand
TCTCGAAGGTCGCCAGACCGATGTCCGCGGCTGGCTGGGCATCGGCGACGCGTGGCGCATCATCGAGGCTTCGGTGGTCCAGGGCGCGGACGCGGCCGATGGCGAACGCGGAGTACAAGACGGCGGCACGTGGCGCTGACCTTGCCTCCCGTGCCGGTGCGTTCCACCAGTGCGGGAATGCCGCAGCAGAGGCACGTGCGAATCGCGCTGGTCGCCGGCGCGCGACCGAACTTCATGAAAGCGGCTCCCGTGCTCGAGGCGCTGCGCGCGAACCCTCGCTTCGATACCCGGCTGGTGCATACCGGCCAGCACTACGACCACCAGATGAGCGCCTCGTTCTTCGCCGACCTGCACCTGCCGGATCCTGACGTGTTCCTGGGCGTCGGCTCGGGAAGTCACGCCGAGCAGACCGGCCGAATCATGGTCACCTTCGAGCAGCATCTCGCCGATCAGCCGACCGAGCTGGTGATGGTCATCGGCGACGTCAACTCGACGCTTGCCTGCGCGGTCGTGGCGGCCAAGGCAGGAGTTCGTGTCGCGCATATCGAGGCCGGCCTGCGCTCCTTCGACCGCACCATGCCCGAGGAGATCAACCGGATCGTCACCGACAGCCTGAGCGAGATCCTGTTCACCACCTCCGCCGATGCCGACGAGCACCTGGTCCACGAGGGGCACCCTCCAGAATCCATCCACCTCGTGGGCAACACCATGATCGACACGCTGGAGCGCCATCGGGCTTCGGTTGCGGAACGCGGTCCGCTGCACGACCTGGGGGTGCCCGACGGCGGATACATCCTGGTGACGCTGCACCGGCCGGCCAACGTCGACCAGGCCGACAATCTCGCCGCCATCGTGAAGGCGCTACAGGCACTGTCGTTGCCGGCGGTGTTCCCGATGCACCCCCGCACCCGCAGCGTCGCTGATGCCGCCGGCATCGAGCTCAGCGCCGGCTCACTGCACGTCATCCCACCCGCGGGCTACCTCGACTTCCTGCGGATGGAGACGCATGCCCGCCTGGTCCTGACCGATTCGGGGGGCATCCAGGAGGAGACGACCGTGCTCGGCGTGCCGTGCCTGACCTTCCGGGACAACACCGAGCGACCGATCACCATCGAACAGGGCACGAACCGCCTCATCGGCACCGACCCGCGGCGCCTGCGCATGGAGGTCAGCGCCACGCTCGCCGCTCCCCCACCGCGGGGCCGCGTCCCGCCGCTCTGGGATGGCCACGCCGCCGAACGGATCGCAGCGGCTCTCGACGCGATCCTCTAGGTTTACGCTAGCTCCACCCCGCTCCCAGGCGCAGCACCTGACGCGGCCGCACCGAACGCCCATGCGAGACGTCCCGGGTGTCGACGATCAGCTCGGCACGCTCGAACAGGTCGTCCCAGGCGATCTCGGCATGGGGCGTGACGATCACCACGCAGTCGGGCCGCGAGCCGAGGGCCGCGTCGAGCGGAACGCTGTGCAGGGGCTCACCCTGCTCCGAGGGGTCGAAGCGAGGCAGGCGCGGATCGTGGTAGCTGACGCTCGCTCCCCGCGCCTGCAGGCCGGCGATCAGGGGGCCGGCCGGAGAGTTGCGGCCGTCGGAGACGCCGGGCTTGAAGGCGACGCCCACCACCAGCACCGACGATCCCTTGATCGGCTTGCCACGGTCGTTGAGAGCCTCGGTCACCAGCTCCACGACGTGGTCGGGCATTCGCGAGTTGATGTCGCCGGCGGTCTCGATGAAACGCTCGTGAAAGCCAACCTCGCGAGCCCGCGCCGCGAGATAGTAGGGGTCGACCGGGATGCAATGGCCCCCCACGCCGGGACCCGGGAAGAACGGCATGAAGCCGAACGGCTTGGTCGATGAGCCACGGATCACCTCCCACACGTCGAGCCCCAGCCGCTCACAGATGAGCGCCAGCTCGTTGACCAGGGCGATGTTCACGTTGCGGAAGACATTCTCGAACAGCTTGGCGAGCTCTGCTGCATCCGGGCTGGACAGCTCCATGACCGATGGCGACACCGCGCGCAGGATGGCGGCGGCTCGCTGGGTGCTCGCGTCGTCGATACCGCCGACCAGCCGGGGAATCGACGACGACGGCCGTCCCTCGCCGGGGCTCACCCGCTCCGGCGAAAAGGCAAGACCGAAATCGGCGCCGGCGCGGCAGCCGTCGCGCTCCAGCACCGACCGCAGCGGGCCGACCGTCGTTCCGGGGTAGGTCGTGCTCTGCAGCACGACCAGGTCGCCGGGACGCAGCCCGCGGCGCACGTACTCCCCGGCCGAGAGGACCGGTCCCAGGTCCGGTTCGCGGCTGGCGGTCACCGGCGTCGGCACGCAGATGAAGGCGACGGTTGCATCGGTCCAGTCGGTATCTGTCCCCGCCGCCTCAAAGCGTCCGCTCGCCACGGCCTGGGCGACCCGCTTCGACGAGATGTCGTCGATGTAGCTCTGCCCCGAACGCAGCGCGTCCACTCGCTCCGCCGAAGTGTCGACCGCCAGCACGTGAAAACCGGCGTCGGCCAGGTCGAGCGCCAGCGGCAGGCCAACGTAGCCAAGGCCGACGACCACGAGGTGCTCGTCGCGCGGCATCTCGGTCACCCCTCCAATCCACGGTAGACGTCGAGCAGCGTTTCTTCCGCGCTCGACCAGCGATAGCGCTCCAGCACGGCGCGACGACCGTTCGCCCCGATCTTCGCGGCTCTGGCGGGATCGTCGAGGAAGATCCGCAATGCGGCGGCGATGGCGCGTGGGTCGGTCGGATCGACGACCACGCCCGCGTCTGATCCCGCGACGACCTCTCGAATCTGAGGATAGTCACTGGCCACGACCGGAATGCCCGCCGCCATGTACTGAAAGATCTTGTTCGGCAGCGCATAGACATTGTTGAGACAGACCGGCACTGTCGAGAGAACGCCTACGGTCGCGGACGCGCTGTACGGCACCACCTCGTCGCTCGGCACCATCCCCAGAAAATGCGTTCGCTGCCCCAGACCACGCTCCGCGACGAGCGCACGGATGGCCGGTTCCAGACCGCCGCCACCAAGGAAGGCGAGGTGGGCCTGCGGCAGCAGAGTCATCGCCTCGACGAGCTGTTCGATGCCGCGATCCTGCGTGATGCCGCCGGTGTACAGCACGATCGGCACACCTTCAGGGATCGAGGCGCCTCCGGGAAGGGAACGCAGGTCCCGCGGCTCAACCTTGACGGTCTCCTCCGGATAGTTCGGGACGATGGCCGCCTCCTCCAGCCCATAGGCCCGCTGGAGGTGAGGCGCAACCGGTGGGTTCGCAACGATGACCGCCGCCGCGCGGGGAAGGTAGCGAGCCTCGACCCACCGGTAGTAGCGGCGCGCCAGCCAGTCGTAGACTGCCGAGCGGCCGCGGCGCGAACGCCCGAGCCAGAGCTCGTGCGCGTCATATACGAAGGGGACCTTCAGTCGCGCCGCCGCCGGTCCAATCGATTGGAGCGCGTCGGTGTCATGCGCATGCAGGATGTCCGGCCGCGTCCGCTCGATCGCGCGCTCGAGCCGCCATCGGTATGCCAGAAATCGCAGGCCCGGCAGGTCAGGGCCGCGCCGGGGGATGCGCTTCACCGTGGCGCCCGCCTTCGATTCTCGCAGTGGGAGCCCGGTAAGCGCGTGCGCGATGATGGTGACCTCGTACCCCGCCCTGCTCAGGCTCCTTGCCTCGCGCTCGACGCGGGTGTCGTTGCTGAAGGGGTTGCGGACCAGCATCGTGACACGGCGACCGGCAGCGACCGCATTGGCGGACATGGCAGCGGGCAGTCTCCTTCGAAGGTGTCGCGGGGGGAGCAAAAGTATACCAGCGGCATCCAACCGCTTCGGTATAGTCGGCCGGTGATTGACGGAACCCCCAACCGGCGGCTGACCGTGCTCGCCGACGCGGCCGCCGGGGGCCCACTTCGATGACCCGACGCGTCATGCCACGGCTGCTATCGGAGTCCGCCGTCTACGGAATCGGTGGCGTCGCGAACCAGGCACTGGGCATCGTGCTCGTCCCTATCTACGCACGCCAGCTGGACACCAACGGCTATGGCGTGGTGGCCATCGTCAGCGCCACCCTCTCGCTGTCATCAATGATCGCGGCGCTGGCCCTGCCCCAGGCGTTCTTCCGATCGTATCTGAAGGAGGCTGATGACGACCGGCAGCGAGCGCATGTGTTCGCGGTGTCTTACGCGCTGCGGATCGTCGTCTCGCTCGCTTTTCTGGTGGTGTTCACGCTCGCCAGCCTGCCCCTCACCCTGCTGATCTTTGGCGGCTCGAGCAAGGAACTGCCGATCGTGGCCCTCATCGGTCCAATCGTCTTCTTCGACTCACTGAACCTGGTGCCGCTCTCGTTCCTGCGGGCGCAGCGTCGCGCGAAGGCGTATGCCACGATCAGCTTCACGCGCGCCATCCTGGGCAGCCTGCTGATCATCCTGTTCGTGGTCGGGCTGAAGCTCGGCGTGCTGGGGGTCGTCCTCGGCTCCGCCACATCCGCCGTCGTCAGTGGCAGCCTGGGCGTCGCCGCCATCCACCGCCTGCGCTCCATCCGCATCAGCTGGGATGGGCGCCTCGTCCGGCATATGCTCAAATTCAGCCTGCCGCTGGTGCCCGCGTCGATCGCTGCCTGGGGCCTCAACCTCTCTGACCGATACGTGGTCAAGGCGGTCGACGGTTTCACCGCCGCCGGCATCTACTCATCCGGCTACACCGCGGGCCTCGTGATCACGGCGATCGCGGTGGCCCCATTTACCCTGACCTGGGGCGCGGCGTACTGGGAGATCGCCCGCGACGACGACGCCAGACGGATCTTTGCCCGCGTCCTCACCATCTTCACCGTCGTGGGTGCCGGGCTCGCCCTGGGTCTGAGCGTGGTCGGGACCGATGCGATCCGGTTGCTGCTCGGCGAGCACTTCGAAGCCGGCCGCTTCGTCGTGCCGTTCAGCGCCTTCAGCGGGGTGCTGTACGGCAGCTTTACCATCGTCACCACCGGACTGAACCTGGAGTCGAAGACCAGATGGCTGCCGCTGACGATGGGTGCCGCCGCAGCCGGGAACGTCGTCCTCAACCTGTTGCTGGTGCCCGTCTTCGGGTTCATGGGAGCGGCCTTTGCGACGCTGATCAGCTATGCGCAGCTGACGATCACCTCGGGTGCGATCTCGCAGCGCTACTACCCGGTGCCCTGGGACTATCCGCGGGTCGTCACGACGCTGGGAATCGGGCTGGGCCTTGCCGCCGCCGCGCTGCTGGGACCCGACCATCCACTGTGGCGCCTCGGCTGCCTGCTCGCCTACCCGATCCTGGTGCTTGGCCTGCGCATCGTCCGTCCGGCCGACGTTGCGTCGGTACGTGCGCTCCTGCAGCGACGGCACTGACCCGCCGCGGCGCCGGTCAGATTCCCTTCCACACAGCCGCCAGCGCCTCGTCGAGGGTATGCCGCGGACGCCAGCCCAGGTCGTGCTGCGCGCGCTGAATGTCGGCCTGCTGCCAGGGTACTCGAGGCGATCGTGCCGAGCCGGCCGCATCCTCGCTGACCCGTCCCTCGAAGCCCGCTACGGCGGCCAGCCGCAGGACCATGTCACGCGTCAGTACCGCCTCGCCGCTGCCCACGTTCAGCACTGGCCATTGCGTCGGGCGCAGGCAGGCGAGCAACGCGGCATCGGCCACGTCATGTACGTCGATGAAGTCGCGGCAATCGTCGAGTGGCCCGAGCCTGATCTCCTGGTCGCCTGCCAAGAGAGCGGTGCGCAGGAGCCGCGCGGCGTTGCCGGGCAGCGTGTCGCCGGCCATGCCGCCGCCCAGCGGGTTGAAGACGCGCAGGACCATCGCGTCGGTCGCGCGGTCGCGAGCGGCGAGGATCAGCTCGGTCGCGGCCAGCTTTGTTGCGCCGTAGTCACTCACCGGGCGGGCCGGTGACTCCTCGTCGATCGGGACGCCCTGGGGCGTGGCGCCGTACTCCGCCGCCGAGCCGAGCTGCACGAAGCGCGCTTCGGGCGCTGCCTCAGATTGGGCTGCCAGCAGCCGGGCGACCAGCCTGACGTTCAACGCCTCCAGCCGCTCTCGGTCGCCCCCGGTGGCGCCCACCGCGTTGACAATGGCGTCCGGCGCCGCTCGTCGCAGGAAGTCGCGGAGCTCGGCGTCATCGGCCTCGAGCAGGTCCAGAGCCATCGGCGCCACGTTGCGACCGCCAGATGACCGACCGGCGTGCGCGACCAGCTCGATCCCGCGGTCCCGTCGTGCCGCCGCCGCGACATGACGGCCCAGGAAGCCGCCGGCCCCCAGCAGCAGCACACGCATCGGTCTAGCTGTCCGGGAGGAGCGTCGAGCGCAGGCTCTCCCACTCGGCGTTGGCACGCTCGTAGTCCTCCGGTCGGCCAATGTCGAGCCAGTAGCCGTCGAAGGCGTAGCTCGCCGGTTTCTCGCCAGAGCTCTGCACGAGGTCGCGCATCAGCTCATCGAAGCCGAACGGACGGCCTGCGCGATAGCGTCGCAGGGTTTCGCGCGAGAGCGCGTAGACCCCCATGCTGACGGCGTAATCGAGGATCGGTTTCTCGCTGAAGCCGATGATCCGGCCGTCGTCGAGCTCGAGCACGCCGAAGTCGATGTGGACCTCGCGGCGGTAGGTCGCGACGCTGATCGGCGACTCGCTGGCGACGTGTGTCTGCAGCAGCGCCGCATAGTCGAGATCCGTCAGGATATCGCCATTCATGACCAGGAAATGGTCGGGCAGCCGGTCGAGGATCTGGAGCAGCGGACCGATGGTGCCCAACGGGCGCTCCTCGCTGACGTAGTCGACCGCGATCCCCCACTGCGAACCATCCCCGACGTAGGCGCGGATCAGCTGGCCGAGATGACCGATGGCGATCGTCGCCGAACCGAAGCCGCGCCGCGCCAACTGGCGCAGCACGATCTCCAGGATCGAGCAGTCGCCAATCGGCACCAGCGGCTTGGGGAGTGTCGCGGTGAACGGCCGCAGGCGGGTGCCCTGACCGCCGGCCATGATGACGGCGTGCATCGGTCCGCTCATCCGGGCGCTCACAGGTTGAAGAGCTCCACCTTGTAGCGGGCCAGGTTGGCCGGCTCGCGGAACCAGGCGATCGTCGCCTGCAGCCCTTCCTCGAGGGTGCGCTGCGGTCGCCAGCCGGTCAGCCCACGCAGGCTGCTGCTGTCCGATACGAGCCGCAGCACCTCGGAAGCTGCGGGCCGCAGCCGCTCATCCTCCCGTCGCACCTCGACGCTGGTGTCCATCAGCTGACCGATCGTCCTCACCAGCTCACCGATCGAGATCTCGCGGCCGGTCCCGGCGTTCAGCACGCGACCCACCACCCGCTCGCCAGGCGCGTCGCCGACGGCGACGAACGCGGCGGCGGTATCGGTCACGTAGGTGAAGTCGCGGGTTGGATCGACGGCGCCCAGGCGCACCACTCGCTCGCCGGCCGCGATCTGGCTGATCACGGTGGCGATCACGGCGCGCGCTGACTGCCGCGGACCAAAGGTGTTGAACGGTCGCAGCGTGACCACCGGCACCTCGAAGCTCAGGTGGTAGCTCTCGGCGAGCTTGTCGGCGCCGATCTTCGAGGCGGAGTAGGGCGATTGTGCCTGGAGCGGATGCGATTCATCGATCGGCACGCTGCGCGCGCTGCCGTAGACCTCGCTGGTCGAGGTGTGCACGACCCGCGGCGTCTCGAGGTCGCGGGCAGCCTCCAGCACGTTGAGCGTGCCGCCCACGTTCGTGGCGACGTAGGAGCTCGGCGCACGGTAGGAGAACGGAATGGCGATCAGCGCGGCAAGGTGATACACGATCTGCGCATCGGCCATCAGGTCTTGGACGGAACGCGCGTCGCGTACGTCGCCGAGCACGACTTCCACCTGCTCCATCACCTCACGCGGCAGCGTCTCCAGCCAGCCCCACGAATTGAACGAGTTGTAGAGGACCATGGCCCTCACGCGTCGGCCGGACGCCACCAGGGCCTCCACCACGTGTGAGCCGATGAAGCCCTCGGCCCCGGTCACGGCGACCAGCGTCGACAACAGCGCTACCTCCGCAAGATGGAACGAGCCCTATTATCGGGCCTGCCGATGCCAGACCACCAACCGATGCCACCCAGCGCCTCCCCGCCGGCGACGCCGCGGCGACGATTCATCTTCGTCGGCACCCTGCTGGCCCGTGGCGGAACGCTGAGCGTGATGAGCCAATTCTGGGAGCGCCTGGGCCGCCTCGGCTTAGTCGAGGTGATCGTCCATGGACCAAGCAGCGTGGAGGTCGCGGTCCCGACGCACGAGCTCGGCGCCCGCCGCCTCAGCAATCTCTTTCGCTTTCCCGACGTCCTGGTCTACTCCACGCGCCTGTTCGCCGCATGCGTTGGCGCCCTGCGTCGTGGTCCCGCTCGGCCTGCGCTGCTCATACCCCAGGACTCGCTCGGCACCGGAATCGCCGCGATCCTGGCCGGCCGGCTGACCGGCACGCGCGTGGCGGTGATGGAGCACGGGACGGGACGCGCCATCGAGAGCGAGTTCTTCTGGCGGGTCCGGCTGCCACCGGCGAGACTCCGAGACCGCCTGGCCCGGCCGATGCTCCGAGCATGTCTGGCCCTGATGCATCGCGTCTCGCTGCGCCTGCTCGATGCCGCGCTGCTGCCGAGCCAGGAGGCGGTTGACATGTACCGCCGCTTCGGCGTGCCCGGGGAGCGCATCTTCCGCTACCACGTTCCGATCGACGTCGACCGGTTTCGGCCCGGCGATGCCGCCGAGCGGCTGCGCTGGCGCGAGCAGCTGGAGCTGCCCCACCACGCGCGCATCGTGCTGAGCGTCAGTCGCCTCACGCCGGAGAAAGGGATCGACACGCTGCTGGATGCCGTGGCGCGCCTGCCGGACGACCAGCGGCAGCGGACGCTGCTGGTCGTTGCCGGCGCGGGCCGGCTGCGCGACGAGCTGGAGGCGCAGGCCGCGCGCCTGCCGGCGCGGGTCCGCTTCACCGGCGCGCTGAGCGCCGAGGACCTGCCAGGCCTGCTGCGCTGCGCGGACCTGTTCGTCTACGCCGCTCGACAAGGATCGAACGTGCCAGTGAGCGTCCTGGAGGCTATGGCCTCCGGGCTGCCGGTGGTGGCCACCAATGAGCCGGTCGCCCATGAGGAGATCCTGGCAGACGGTCGCGGGACGGTCATTCCGCCCGACGACCCCGCCGCCATGGCGGACGGGATCGAACGACAGCTCCAGGATCCTGACAGCCGCCGGTCCGGGGAGCTGGCACGACACTGGGTGGTCGAGCAGCACGCACCCACGGTTCTCGATCGAGAGCTCAACGCCTTCCTGGCCGCGCTCGAAAAGCTTCCCCGCCGCTCCCTCGACAGGGCCAACTGAACTTCAGGCGGCCATCAGTCAGAAGGCCTCCAGGTAGCGCTTGACCTCCCAGCCGCTGACCTGCATGCGGTACTCGTCCCACTCCTCGGTCTTGGCCTCAACGAAGCGCTCGAAGACATGCTCGCCCAGCGCTTCACCGATGACGTGGTCGGCGCATAGCTCGTCGAGCGCCTCGCGCAGCGTACCCGGCAGCTGTCGAATGTTGCGGCTCTCCAGCTTGGCGGCATCGAAGTGGTACAGGTTCTCCTCAACCGGGTCAGGCGGGGTGAGCTTGCGCTCGATTCCATCGAGGCCG
>JBBSHF010000071.1:0-9828 GCA_038253355.1 Candidatus Limnocylindria bacterium | reverse complement strand
GGTCGAGCCCGAGTTCGGCTTCCGCGACGCATCGCCGGCGGTGGCAGCAGCGGCGCTGGCTGCCATCCGGGGCGGCGAGACGACCCGTGGTGGCCGAACGACCCGAGGACGAACCACCCGCCGCCGCGCCGAGTCGGCCGCGCCGGTCGAGTCGGCCGCGCCGGTCGAGTCGGTCGAGTCGGCCGCGCCGGTCGCCACCGCTGAGGCGCCCTCGAGTGCCGCCGCTGCCGGCGTCGAGGTCCGCGAGGCCAACGGCGATGCGCACCAGGACGGCGATGCCAAGCGCCGGCGCCGGCGCCGTGGCGGTCGTGGCCGCGGTCGTCGGGGCCATGCCGAGGGCGCCGAGGCGACGAGCGCACCGGTCGCGCCGGTCGGCGAGGAGATCGGTTGGCAGGAGTTCGACGACGTGAGCCAGCTCGACGACCTGGGCGAGGACCGCGCCTACACCTTCGAAGAGGCCGATGCCGACACGCTCGCCGAGCTCGGCCTGCTCGACGGAGCTCCAGCCCCTGCCGCGCCAACGGACGAGGCGCCAGCCACCAAATCGGGGCCACGCCGGACTCGCGCTCGCAAGCCCATCGCGCCAGCCGAGGCTGCGGTTGCCGCGACACCGAAGCCCCGTCGGACTCGCGCACGCACGTCGATCGACGGCGCTCCCGAGGTCGCCGCAGAAGCGCCGGCCGAGGCCGCGACGCCTCGCCGGACCCGGACCCGCAAGTCGGCGGAGCCATCCGCCCAGACCATCGCCCAGGCACCCACGCCGCGCCGTCGCAGAAGCGCTGTTGACGCGGCTGCGTCGGCAGCGGATGAGGTTGCCGCCGAAGGCACGGGCGAAGGCGATGGCGAGCCGCAGGGTATCTGGGGACGCTTCCGCTCTGCCCGAACGCCTCGCTCCTGAGGTCTGGCCGGTAAGGGCCAGGTCCGGCCTCGCCCGGCCCTCAAACCAACGTCAGATGGTCTCGTCGGCCGCTGGCTTGGCGCGCCGGACCGTGCGCTTGGGCGACGGCGGCTCGTCGGTCACGCCGTTGATGGGGTCAACCGCGGCGTCGAGCTCCGGGCTGGCGTCCTCGACTGGACGCTGGAAGAGCGGCACCCATTCCCCGGCGCTCTCGGCGGCGTCGCGGGCCTTTTCGGCCAGCTCGTCGCGCATCTCGCGTCCCGGTTTCGGCGCCGTCAGCAGCGCGATCAGTGCGCCGGCGGCCGCGCCGAGCAGCAGGCCCAGAAAGAACGAGCCCCAGTGGCGCGCTTCGCGGCGCCGGCGCAGGCGCAGTCGTTCCGTGGCGCTGTCAACCAGCTCGCGGCCCATCGGGACGGCCGCGCCAGCGGCTCCCAGGGCGAGGGTGCGCTGCTTCCAGAGCCCCTTGAGCTGCGGACGCAGGTCGTTGGCCCACCGGCTGCGTCCCCATCGCGACGCATCGCGCCCGGCGCGGGCAACACTGCGAGCGGCATCGCGACGCATGGGTCCGGACTCGCGCCAGGCATCCTGAGCGCGCTGGGCGGCCGTCTCGCTGGCATCGGTCACGGCAGCGGCGATCTCCTTGCCACGCTGCGTGATCGCATCGGTCAGGTCTGCATCGAGCATTTTGTCAACGATTGACCTGGCGTTCGCTGAGAGATCATCGGCAGTCTTTGCTGGCCCGCTGGGCATGGGATACCTCCTTGAGACTCGGGCAGGGCTGGGGTGCACGAAGTATGCCACCGGAGCCCGGCCAAGGCCGGGGACGTCACGCTGAGCCGACCTATACTCGGCTTCGTGATCTCGACCGATGTGCAGCCCGGCTTCCTCAGCCTTGGCCAGGCCAGCGCACGCACGATTGCTCTCCGCTCGGCGGCCCGCGGCCGCCTGCAGCGCACGCTGCTGGTGCACGGCCCGGCGGGCGCTGACAAGTCGGCGTTCGTCGACGATCTGCTCGCCCTGCTGTTGTGCACCGATGCCGATCCCGCCAATCGGCCCTGCAACGCCTGTCGCGGCTGTCGCACTGCGCGGGCGCACAGCCATGCCGACCTGCTCATCGGCTCGCCGCAGCGCTGGCGCGACGAGCGCTCGACCGGTGAGAGCATCGCGGCCGCAGCTCGCCGCTGGCTGCTGCAGAGCGCCGGAGCGCCGGTCGTCGGCGAGCGGCGGATCGTGGTGCTGGAGGGGATCGAGCGCGCCGGCGAACAGATCCAGAACGCGCTGCTGAAGGTGCTCGAAGAGCCCGGCGCGCGACACATGTTCATCCTGGTCGCCGATGAGCCCAACCGACTGCTGGCGACCATCCGCTCACGCTGCCAGCCGTTGCGCATCGGGCCGGTGCCGCGCGCCGAGCTGGTGGCCTGGCTGATGGATCGCGAGCGCCTGCCCCAGGACCAGGCCGATGCGCTCGCGCGCATCGCGGGGGGCCTCTCCGGCATGGCGACCGAGTTCGCGCGCAGGGCTGACCTCATCACCTGGCGGCGGCAGACCCAGCAGGAGCTGCTCGAGCTGCTGGAGCGCGGACCTGCTGACCGATTCGGCTCGATCCGTGATCTGCTCGACGCGGCCGGGCGCCTGGCGGGGCCGCACGCCGAGACCGACGAAGAGGCGGTCGCCACGCCAACCAGCGTCCAGCGCGACGCCGCCGTGCTCGTCATCAACGCCTGGCTCGACCTGGCGCGCGACCTGTTGGTCGCATCGGCCGGCCGGCCCGGGATTGCGCCATCGGCCGAGCTGCTCACCGGCCTGACCGAGGCCGCCGCCCGAGTTCCCGCGCGACCGCTGGCTTCGTTCGTCGCGGCGCTCGAGCGCATCCGCGAGGGTTTGCTGCAGAACGCCGCGCCGAAGCTGGCCATGGAGGTCGCGATGCTCGCCTGGCCATCGGTCAGCCGAATGCCGGCGAGGTGAGCGGCGCGGAGCGGCTGTGGGCGAGCGTCGTCGGCCAGGTGCAGGGCGTCGGGTTCCGGTGGTGGACGGCGCGCCAGGCCGAGCAGCTGGGGCTGACCGGCTGGGTCCGCAACGGGGACGACGAGCGCACCGTCGAGGTCCTGGCCGAGGGAGCCCCGCAACGGCTCGACGCACTGGCGCAGCGGCTGCGCGCCGGGCCGCATGGCGCGCGGGTCGAACGCGTCGACGTGCGCCGCGAGCCAGCGAGCGGTGAATATCGGCGCTTCGAGATCAGCCGATGAACTGGCGCATCGTCGGCTGCGGCGTGGTCGGCATCGGCGCCTTCGTGGCGATCGGGCTGCTGGGCCTGTCGATGGCCACGTCGCGCATCGGCTGCCCGGATCGACTGCAGTGGGCGAGCGTGGCCTACGTGCCCGACCGCGCGGCCACGCATTCGCCGAGCATCGAGGACGGGTCGAGCCAGCCTCCGGTCAAGATCGGCAGCACGCTCATCGGTCTGGCGAGCCGTGGGGTGTACGGACCGGCAGGCACCGATGTCTCCGACGCCTCGGCTCCGCAGCCGTCGAGGATCGCCATGGAGTGCGGCGACGGGACGTACCAGACCTATCGCGGCGAGCCGGGCGCGGGCGCGTCGCCGTCGTCATGACGCGTCGACCGATCCGGCTGCTGGTCAATCCGGTCGCGGGCGGCAAGATCGGCTCGGGGCCGGACCTCGCCGACGACTCGGAGCGGCTGGAGCCCGACGCATTGGCCGAAGCACTGCGCCAGCGAGGGCTGCAGGTCGACCTGCACGTGCTCGCCGAGACCGATGACGTCGCGACCATCGCCGCGGCCGCGGCGCGTGACGGAGCGGACGTGGTGGTGGCCGGCGGCGACGGCACGGTCAGCCTGGCGGCGACCGGCGTGGAGGGAACCAAGGCGACTCTCGGCATCCTGGCGCGGGGCAGCTTCAACAACGTGGCCCATGGCTTCGGTGTCCCGCGCTCGCTGGATGCGGCGCTCGAGGTGATCGGCCGGGGCGAGGCAAGGGCAATGGATGTCGGCGTGGCATCCAGGCGTGGCGATGAAGGGCCGACGCTCTTCTTCGAGGCGGCCGGCGTGGGGCTCGACGCGGCCGGCTTCGGCGCCGTGCAGGTCGGCGAGCGCCACGGCTGGAGGCGCGGCGGCCGGTCACTGCTGCGCGCGCTGCGCCAGCGCCGACGGGCGATGCGTGTGACGGTTGACGGAAAGCGATACCTCACTCACGCGCCGGCGGTCACGGTCTGCAACGGCCCGTACCTGGGCATGGGCTTCGCGCTCGCAGCCGACGCCGATCCGAGCGACGGCCTGCTCGACGTGGTGGTCTTCGCCGGGATGAGCCGATGGGAGGTGCTGCGCCACTTCGCGCGCGTTGCCCGCAAGGCTCGCTGGGACGAGCCGCGCATCCGGATGCTGCAGGGTCGCGAGGTGATCATCGAGGCGATGCGCGGCACCCTGGCGGCGCATGCCGACGGGACCAGCATCGGCACCACGCCGGTGACCTTCGACGTGCGGCCGGGCAGCCTTCGCGTCTTCCGCTAGCGCCGGAAGAGGCGATCGTGGATCGCCAGCGCGAATCGGTCGGTCATGCCGGAAACGTAGTCGCTGACCTGTACCACCGGCGGCGCGTCGTTATCGCGGTATCCAGCCGGCATCTCGTCGGGGTGTGCCAGGTGGTAGTCGACGAGGTCGCGGATGATGCTCACCGCCCGTGTCTGCTGTGCGAGCTGCTGCGGCGCCTGGTAGACGCGCTCGAACATGAAGTCGCGCAGCTCGTTCATGACGGCCAGCGTCTGCGGGTCCATCTCGACACGGCCGGCCTCCAGTGAGTGCTCGATCACCGCGCTGATCATCTCCCCGATCCAGACGCGGCCCGGCTCGCCGAAGCGCCGGCGAACGCCCGGCGGCAGCGCGTCGACCGCCAGCACGCCGGCGCGCATCGCATCCAGCGCGTCGTGGCTGAGGTACGCGATGCGGTCGGCGTAGCGCACGCAGATCGCCTCGCAGGTGGCAGGTGGCGGGCTGATCTTCCACGAGTGCGCGCGGATCCCGTCGCGCACCTCCCACGTCAGGTTCAGCTGCTCAAGGACCTCGTAGACGCGCACGCTCTGCGCCGCGTGATGCCATCCATCGGGCTCGAAATACGGCGACAGCGCGTCCTCGCCGGTGTGGCCGAAGGGCGAATGCCCCACGTCGTGGCCCAGCGCAATGGCCTCGGCGAGCGGCTCGTTCAGGCTCAGGGCCGCGGCCAGCGCCCGCGCGATCTGGGTCACCTGCAGGGTGTGGGTCAGGCGCGTGACGAAGTGGTCGCCCTCCGGGTTGATGAAGACCTGCGTCTTGTGCTTCAGCCGCCGGAACGCCTTGGAATGCAGGATCCGGTCGCGATCTCGCTCGAAGGCGGTGCGGAACTCGTCCGGCTCCTCTGGCCTGACGCGACCGCGCGACTGCACCGAGCGGGCGGCTGCCGGGGCGAGGCGTTCCTCCTCCGCCTGGCGATCGAAGCGGGTTCGGCGTACCAGAGCTACCGCGGGTTCGGTCGTCTGCATTGACCGATGATGACCGATGTGCCCGCGTCGAGCTTGCCTCCGAGCTTGCCTCGAGGGTTGGCGCGCCGGACAGGATTCGAACCTGCGACCTTCGGCTCCGGAGGCCGACGCTCTATCCACTGAGCTACCGGCGCGCGCGCCGTGGGAAGGGCCTACACCTCGACCGGAACCGGATATACCTCGGTGGCCGGGTGGCCGGCGCGCTCATGAATGCGCTTGACGGCCTCCGCATTCGGTGCTTCGGAAATGCACCACACCATGCCCGAATCTGGGTCGCCCCATGCCCGCTGGAAGTCCACATCCTCGTCGCCCTGAATGTCGACGTCGGCCTGGTGAGCTGCCTGAAGCGCCTCAGGCGTCACGCCGTGCATACCGTGATGAACGTCCATGAACTTGGGCAAGAGAAGCTCCTCGTGGAAATCAGAGTCTGACTGAACCGCGTCGCGCAGTTATACCTGATCCAGCGCTGGCCGCCAACTGCGACGGCTGGCAGAGGGTGCTGCCGGATGAGGCGAAGGCCCCTCCGAGGAGGGGCCTTCTGTGCTGCCGGATTCGCTAACCACAAGGGCATCTTTCACGCACGGTTTCCCGTACTACCCTTACCCAAACCTACCCATGGCCTTGCAATCAGTGGTGAATCGCTGTACGAACAGCGTCCACAGAATAGCCCATCTGTTCGCTTGGGTCAATGCTCTGGAACTAAGATTCCTTTACCTTTCAGAGTGCCTCGTTCTGCCGGCGCTTGCCTGCATCGGGCCAGACATCGACCGGGATGAAGCGTGCTGGCGGTCGCTGTGATGCGTGATGGCCGCGACCCGATCGTAAGGGGCCGATACGGGCGCCTTATTCCGGCTCCAGGACGTCCAGCGGCGGCGTCCGGTGGATCCGACGTCCGTCTGCGAGCTTAAAGGTCCGGCTGCGGCTTCTTATGGCCGCGGCTGTGGACCGCCGCATCGGTCGTGCGGGATAAGGGTCCCGCGAGGGCCCATTACTGCCGGGTGTGACGACGACCCGCCCGGCGCGACGACGGCGCTACTGCGCGCGTGCGACGGCGGCCTACGAGCCCGAGCCCGAGCCCGAGCCCGATGATGACGACGGCCCCGCGGCCGGCGCGGCGCGGATCTCGATCGAGGCGATGATCGCCGGATCCAGCGGCACGCCGAGCTGCGGATCGTTGACCGGCAGCGCGGAGATGGCGTCGATCACATCCGTACCTGAGACGACTCTGGCGAAGATCGTGTACGTGCGGGTGAGCTGCTGGTTGAGGTCGGCCAGGTCGATGAAGAACTGGCTGTCGTTGGTCTTCGTGTCGTTCGCGACGGCGACCACGTACTTGTCGTAGGTGAGCCCATCGGCCGGCAGTTCGATGGGGTAATGGTAGCCGGCGCCCTGGCCGCCGATGGTAGCGAAGTCACCGTGGTTCGTCCTGGTCTGCGGATCGCCGGCCTGCGCCACGAAGCCGGCCAGCACGCGGTGGAAGGTGATGCCGTCGTAGAAGCCGCAGCGCGCAAGGAGCACGAAGTTGGCGGTGGCGATAGGCGCCTGCTCACCATAGAGCCGCATGGTGAAGGCGCCCTTGTTGGTGGTGACCAGCGCCTGCCCTGCCCTGCTCAGGACGTCCTGAGCCTGGGTGCGCGTCGGCGCGGCCGTGGGACAGGCGGGCTTGGCCGTGGGCGATGGCGTGGTCGAGCAGGCAGCCAGCAGCAGCGAGAGGGCGATGGCTGCCCGCATCGGCCGCATCGGCCTCATTGGTGCATGGCGTCCGTGCCGAGCTTGGCGTCGAACAGGCGGCGCAGATAGGAGACCGGCATGGTGCCGCCGTAGATCAGCGTGTCGTGGAAGAACTTCAGCCGGAAGCCGGGGCCCATCCGACGCTCGACGTCTCCGCGCAGGCTGTCGATCATGTGGCGGCCGTAGAGATACGAGAGCTGGTAGGTTGGCGTCGAGGTATAGCGCTTGACCTCGGCCACGGCGGCCGGTCGCTCGAAGCCGGTCTCGGACTGCAGCCGGTCGACCGCGTCGGCGAAGCCGATCTCGCCGCGCTGCAGCTGCACGTCGAGGATGATGCGGGTCGCCCGCCAGATCGCATCGGTGAACTGGATGTACCGATGCTTGGGAGTGTCGTCGAAGCCCGCCTGTTTCATCATCCCCTCGCAGTAGAAGGCCCAGCCCTCCACGAACTCCTCTGCCTCCGAGAAGAGGCGCACCAGACTGGGGTTGGTGATCGCCGCGCTGAGCTGCAGATGATGCCCGGGATAGGCCTCGTGCACGCTGGTGTTGCTGATCGAGGCGTGGTTGTGCTCACGCATCATGGCCGGCGTTTCGGGCGGCGTGACGATGTAGGTGCCCAGCGCCACCGGGTCGAAGCGCGCCGGCTCGAAGTAGGCGGCGAACGGGATCAGGTGTCGCACGAAGCTGGGTGTCTCGATCACGATCAGCTCCTCGTTGCCGGGCACCGTCGCCAGGTCGTGCTCGATGACGAAGCTGCGAGCCCGATCCATGGAGCGGCGGTACTCGTCGAGCGCCTCGGCGAAGGTGGCAGCGTGATCGTTCTTCACCAGGTCACCGACCTCGGCAGGGCTGAGCGTCGGGTCGATCTCGGCGCAGACGGCGTCGCGCGCCGCCTGCGACTCGGCCAGCATCCGCTCGCCGACGCCCAGGATCTCGTCGCCATCGGCGTCGAGCTCACGCAGGCGAACGAGCTCCTCGAACAGGTCCGGACCGATGCACCACGCGGCGTCGGCGCGCGGCATGACCTCGTTGCGCAGCCAGGCCGTGTGCTCAACGAGGGTCGCCTTGGTCGCCTCGACGGCCCGGCGCAGCCGCTCGCTGAGCGCCTGGTCGCGCTGCTCGGCGCCCGCCGCCGAGAGGATGGTGTCGAGAAACGCGGGAAGCGCCTCCGAGCCCTGGATGTCGATTTCGGTCCACAGCCCGACCGGCGCGGTGACCCGCGTGCGCGTTTCGGCGATGTAGCGCGGCGCCTGCTCGAGCCGCGCGGCGATGCTCTCCAGCCGCTCGCCGAGCGGCGCGAAGTCGCGGGTGAAGAGCGGGAAGAGCGCGTCGCCGATGTGCTCGGCCGCATCGCTGCGCGCCGCCCAGCCGCGGTGCTCGGTGAGCTCGAAGAGGCGCAAGCGCGCCTGGTGCATCGCCAGATCGCGGTCGAGGCGACGATCGGCGCTCAGGTCGTCGGGCGTGAAGCGCTCGAGCTCGGCGATCGAGCCACGCATGAAGGCGACCTCGCGGTCGACGCGGTCACGCGAGCCGGAGCTCAGCTCGTGATCGTGGTCGTGGATACCCAGGTACGTCGAGACCTCGGGCTGGATGGCGAGGCGGTCGCGGAACCAGCGCTCGATGGTGCGGTCGAAACGCGCGTCGGCATCGGACGGGGAGAAGATCATGTGAGCCTCGAGCGTGGGGGCGGAGAGACGGCGGCGCCGTTGCGCCGCCCATCGGTTACTAAGGGTTGTATTGGCGCTCAGCCGCCGAGCGAGCGCGTCAGAAAGCCTAGCACCCAGCTCCGGAACGCAGCTCCGCAGGCCTTCAGCGACTGGGCGTGCGTGGCAGCGCCGCAGACCTGCAGCCGGGCGTCCACGCCGGCCGCATGCGCCGCCTCGAGCAGGCTCTCTCCATCCTTGTGGCCGATGGATGTGTCCGCGCCGCCCTCGATGATGAGCACCGGCCGCGCGCCGAGTCGCGCGATGGCCTGCTGCGGATCGACCGCGCTCATGTCCTGGCCGGTGCGGATCAGGCCACCGAGCAGGATCGACCAGGCACCCGGCACGGCCAGCGGGTAGCCCTGCTGCGTCAGGCGCGCCTCGATCGCATTGGCCAGCGTCGCCTGGGTCGAGTCGAGCACCACTGCGTCCACCCGCTCGTCGGCCGCGGCCACGTTCACGCTCGTCGTTCCACCCATCGAGACGCCGAGCAGCGCCAGCCTGGCGGGATGCTGCGTGCGCTCGAGCCAGTTGATCACGGCAAGCAGGTCCTGCTGCTCCAGTGCGCCCTGGGTCGTGACGGTGCCCGAGCTCTGGGCGGAGTCGCGAAAGTCGAAGATGACGAGGTTGTAGGTCGGGTGCAGCAGCGCAGCGTAGTCGAGCATGGTGCTCTTGTTCCCACGCCAGCCGTGCGCCAGCACCACGGTTGGTCCGGTTGGACCGATGCCTGCGGCGGCCGGGATGTACCAGCCGGCGATGCGCGTTCCGTCGGCTGCGGTCAATGCGCTGCCGGCGGCCGTGCCCTGGTGCGGGCAGGACCTGGTGATGCCGAACGCGAGCAGGTCGGCGTCGCTGTTCTGGTCGTAGTTGATCGCCTGGTAGGTCCAGCCCAGCGAGGCCGGCGTGCGGCAGTCCTTCGATGGGTCGGGCGCGCCGGCAAGCTGTTCCGAGCCGACGTAGCCGATAT
>JBBSHF010000070.1:0-9865 GCA_038253355.1 Candidatus Limnocylindria bacterium | reverse complement strand
CCTGGCCGACGTGCGTCGCATCCTCGACTTCGCGGTCGACTATCCAACGGCGAGGCGCGTGCAGCTCGCCACCAACTACCGATGTCCGGCACTCGTCGTCGCCGCCTCGCGCCGGCTGATCGACGTCAATGCCGAGCGTTTCGCGAAACGGATCGAGGCGGCCCCGGGTTCCAGCATTGGGCCGGACGCCTCGCTGCTCGCCTTCGTGGCGAACGGTCCGGACTGGCCCGACCGCCTCGTCGGCCTGGCCCGCGCCGAGGCCGATGGCGGCGGCCACGCCTGCTTCCTGGCACGCACCCGCGCAGAGCTGGCACCCATCGGCCTGGCGCTGCTGCGCGCCGGCGTGCCGCACGCAACCTCGCTGCCCGCGCCGGCCGAGGCGGAGCCGGTGGTGGCGCTGATCGAGGACCTGCGCAAGCTGTCGGCCTCGGCTCCGCCATTCACGACGCTGCTCGGGCTACGGGCGGGCCGTGGTTGGCGTCGCCAGGATGGCAACGACACGCTCGGCGACGAGGACCACGCCGCCCTCGACGCGGCGCTCGGCTGGGCGGTCGCGTTCGAGCGCAGCGATAGGTTCCTGGCGGGCTACGACGCGGCGCGGCTGCGGCTCGCGAGGCTCCGTGACCCACAGGCCGCCATCGAGCTGGTGACGGTCCACGGCGCGAAGGGCAGGGAATGGGAGCTGGTGGTCATCGTCGGCTTCGAGGACGACCACTTCCCGAACCAGCGAGCGCTCGTCGCCGCGCACGATCCGGAACGCGCGCTCGAGGAGGAACGCCGGCTCGCGTACGTGGCGCTCACCCGCGCGACCCGTCGCCTGGTGCTCGCCTTCGATCCAAGGCGCCCATCGCGCTTCATCGCCGAGATGGGCGCTACAGCCCCACCTCCGCCGCCACGACGCTGAGGTAACGGACCATGCGCTCGACATGCTCGTTGAAGTCGAGCCCGATCTCGTCGGCACCCGCGAGCAGCATCTCGCGCGGGACCGCGCGGGCGAAGGCCTTGTCCTTCATTCGCCTGCGCACGTTGGCCGGCTCCACGTCCGCGAGCTTCTTGCTCGGCCGCATGAGCGCAACCGCGACGAGGAAGCCGGCCAGCTCATCACAGGCGTACACGAGATGATCCAGACGGGTCTCACGCGGGACGTCCAGGGCGTCGTTGTGCGCACGCACGGCGTGAACGACCTCGGGGTCATACCCGCGGCGCTCGATCTCGGCGGCACCGATCGCCCCATGCGTCGCAGGGTCCGGATGACGCTCGTAGTCGAGGTCGTGCAGCAGGCCCGCGATCCCCCAGCGCTCGATCGTCTCTGCATCGAGCCCGTCATCGGTCGCGTAGCCGCGGACGCCGGCTTCGACCAGCACGCCGTGCTTGCGCAGCGACGGGTTGTCGTTCCACTCGTGGAGCAGGGCCAGCGCGTCAGCGTGGGTTGGCATGGCGCAAGCATACCGGCGCCAGAGCCCCGCACGGTGGGCTCAGGCGCTGGCGACCGCGGCCGGCTCGCGATGTCGTCGCCGCTTCTCGCCGGCCACATCGGTCGAGTCGGTCAGGCCCAGTACCGGACGCAAGTAGTGGCCGGTGTATGAATCAGCGGCAGCGGCGACCTGCTCGGGAGTCCCGCTGGCAACGATCGCCCCGCCAGCGTTACCGCCGCCGGGACCAAGGTCGATCACCCAGTCGGCGCTCTTGATCACGTCGAGGTTGTGCTCGATGACGATCACCGTGTTGCCCGAATCGGCCAACCGCTGCAGGACGGAGAGGAGCCGCGAGACGTCGTCGAAGTGCAGGCCGGTGGTCGGCTCGTCGAGCATGTAGACGGTGCGCCCGGTGGCGCGTTTCGAGAGCTCGGTGGCGAGCTTGACGCGCTGCGCCTCGCCGCCTGAGAGGGTCGTCGCCGGCTGGCCCAGATGGATGTAGCCCATGCCGACGTCGTGCAGGGTCTGCAGCTTGTTGCGGATCGACGGGACCGCGTTGAAGAACTGCAGCGCCTCTTCAACGGTCATCTCCAGGATCTCCGCCACGTTGCGACCCTTGTAGTGGATCTCGAGCGTCTCGCGGTTGTAGCGCTGCCCCTTGCAGACCTCGCATTGCACGTAGACGTCCGGCAGGAAGTGCATCTCGATCTGCACGATCCCGGCACCCTCGCAGGCTTCGCAGCGGCCGCCCTTCACGTTGAACGAGAAACGACCGGGCTTGTAGCCGCGCAGCCGCGCCTCGGGAACCGCCGCGAGCAGCTCGCGCAGCGGCGCCCACAGCCCGGTGTAGGTCGCCGGGTTCGAGCGCGGCGTGCGGCCGATGGGCGACTGGTCGATCTGGATCACCTTGTCGACATGTTCCATGCCGTCGATCCCCTGGTGCGCGCCGGGACGATCCCGCGAGCCCCAGATCTCAACGGCCAGCGCCGGGTACAGGATCTGGTTGACGAGCGACGACTTGCCCGAGCCACTCACCCCGGTGACCGCCACGATCCGGCCAAGCGGGAATCCGACGTCGATGCCGCGCAGGTTGTTCTCGGCGGCGCCCCGCACGGTGAGCCACTCCCCGCTTCCAGGGCGACGCTGGGGCGGCACCGGAATCACGCGGTCGCCGCGCAGGTAAGCCGCGGTGATCGAGCGCTCGTTGCGCAGCAGCTCCTGCAGCGGACCTGAATGGATCAGCTCGCCACCATGCTCACCCGCCAACGGCCCGATGTCGATCACCCAGTCGGCAGATCGGATCGTCTCCTCGTCATGCTCCACCACCAGCAGCGTGTTGCCCAGGTCGCGCAGCCGTACCAGCGTGGCGATCAGCCGGTCGTTGTCGCGCTGGTGCAGGCCGATCGACGGCTCGTCGAGGATATAGAGCACGCCCATCAGGCTCGAACCGATCTGCGTCGCCAGCCGGATGCGTTGCGCCTCGCCGCCGCTCAGCGTTCCCGAGGCGCGATCGAGCGTCAGGTAGTCGAGCCCGACGTCGACCAGGAAACCGAGCCGCGCGCGGATCTCCTTGAGCACCTGTCGCGCGATCTGGTTCTCACGATCGGTCAGCCGTCCGGCGAGCGAGCCATACCAGGCCAGCGCATCGGTCACCGATAGACGCGTGGTGTCGATGATGTTGCGGTCGCCGACCGTGACCGCCAGCCATTCTGGCTTGAGCCGCATGCCGCCACAGGTTGGGCAAGGCTTGGTGGTCATGTAGCGCTCGATCTCGGCCTTCATCATCTCCGAGCCGGTCTCGCGGTAGCGCCGCTCGAGGTTCGGCACGATCCCCTCGAACGTGGTGCGGAAGCGGTGCGTGCGCCCCTGCCGCGAGTGATATGTCACCTCAATCCGCTCGCCCCCGTTGCCATATAGCAGGATCTGCTGCGCCTGCTCGGACAGCGAGCTGACCGGCACGTCCATGCCGAAGCAGTAATGCTCGGCCACGGCATCCAGGATCTTGCTGAACCACGACTCGGTGGCCACCATGCGGCGCCACGGCACGATCGCGCCCTCGCTCAGCGAGAGCTGCCTGTTGGGCAGCACGCGCTCCGGATCTATCTCGAGCCGGCTGCCGAGGCCGGTGCACGCCGGACAGGCGCCGTGCGGTGAGTTGAAGCTGAAATTGCGGGGCGCCGGCTCCTCGAACGAGCCGCCGTGCTCCGGGCAGGCGTAGCGCTCGCTGAAGAGTCGGTCGGTCTGCTCATCGGGGAAATGGACCATCAGCGTGCCGTCGGCCAGGCGCAGGGCGGTCTCGATCGAGTCCGCCATCCGCGAGGCATCGGGCCGGGCCATGCCGTCGTCACCGCTGTGGCGCACGACCAGGCGGTCAACCACCACCTCGATGCTGTGCTTGAACTTCTTGTCGAGGGTGATCTCCTCATCGAGATCGCGCAGGTCGCCGTCGACGCGCACCCGCACGAAGCCCGCCTGCCTGGCCCCCGCCAGCACCTTCTCGTGTTCACCCTTGCGATCGCGCACCAGCGGCGCCATGACCATCAGGCGCGTCCCCTCGGGCAGCTCGTACAGCTGATCCACGATCTGCTGCACCGTCTGGCGGCTGATCTCGCGACCACAGATCGGACAGTGCATGCGGCCGATGCGCGCGAAGAGCAGGCGCAGGTAGTCGTAGATCTCGGTCACCGTGCCGACGGTGCTTCGCGGGTTCCGCGAGGCGCCCTTCTGGTCGATGCTGATCGCCGGCGAGAGTCCGTCGATCTGGTCGACGTCGGGCTTCTCCATCTGCCCCAGGAACTGGCGGGCATACGCCGACAGCGATTCGACGTAACGGCGCTGGCCCTCGGCGTAGATCGTGTCGAAGGCGAGGCTCGACTTACCGCTGCCCGAGAGCCCGGTGATCACGATCAGCCGGTCGCGCGGTATCTCGACGTCGATATTCTTGAGATTGTGCTCGCGCGCGCCGCGCACCAGGATGCGATCGGAAGGCATGAGCACGCATTCTAGCAGACCGATGCGAACATCTGTTCGATTTACCCCGGCCACTGCTTTGGAATTGCATCTGCTGTCGGCAAACAACCAAGTTGCGCCCCTTTTGCCCCGGTCTGGACTGCTTCCTCCTCCGTCCTGGGCATCGGGTGTAGGCACATCGAGGAGCGACGGCAGGTTCTGCGGCGTTCTCCGTCATTTGCCCTCAACCCGCGCAAAGGCAGCCCGCCCGATCGCATTTTGGGCGGTTCGGTGGCGTTCCGTGCAGACCTGCCCAGTTGGCGCGACGGATGGCAGCGTGCATGCTTCGTGGGCAGTAGTACCGGCATAGTACGAATGGGTGAGGGAACCGATGATCTCGGTGGCGGTCAAGGGCTATGGCATCGTCATCTGGGACGACGCGGGCGGATGGCGGACATTCTGCGCCAGCGAGGCGCTCTCGGCCGTCCTCTCGGATCGCATCGAGATGACCCTGCAATCCGTGCCAATCGACTCCGAGGAGTCAGTCGGCAAGGCACTCATGTCGCTCACCGGCGCACTCCTGCTGGCGCAGAGCTGCGACCACGATCCGGGGGATCCGGGGGGATGTGACGGTGACATCGGCCTGAACTGAGCGAGGGCGCGGGGGCGTTCAGCGAATCAGGCCGGTGTAGTCACTCACCACGAACGTATTGCGGCAGCGGTCAGCGCGCTCGGGCAGACACTGCGCAGCGGCCGCGTCGGCGAAGTGCCCCACGAAGACCAGCTGTTCCATGCCGGCGGTCCCGGCACCAACTGCAGTAAGCGGCGGGAACGGATCGCCAGTGGGCGCCGAGAGCCGCAGTCCGCGGGCCATGAGCTGCGCCTGGGTGACGTTGTCGCTCGGCCGCTCGGCAAGCAGCACGCGCAGCGGACATTCCGCCTGCAGCCAGGCGACCGACGGATCCGCGCCGCCCGTATCTCCGCTGCACTGGGCACCGCTGAGCGCCACGTACCAGCCGACGACCCGAATCTCGTGATTGCCGAAGCGGCCCGCCGCCGTCTGCCCGCTGAGCACCTGGTCGACCGTCACGCGCTGCAGGTCCGGCCTCGTCGGCAGGAAGCTGCTGCCGACCATCAGGCCGAAGATCAGCAGGCCGACTCCCGCCACCGCAGCCGTCCACAGCAGGCGTTCGCGGCCGGGCCGGGTCGCGGGATTGGCAGCCAGGTTGTCATGCTCGGGCGGCTCCTCGACCATCAGACCGGCCCCTCGCGCACCGCCGCCCAGCGCTCGGCGAGCAGCTCGATCCCCCGCTCCCACAACCGGCAGTGCTCCACATCATTCAGCCAGGTGGACGCACCCGACGGATGCGGCAGGCACACGACCGATGCGTCGCCCGCCGCTGCCCACCCCAGCTCACGGCCGACCAGCCCCTCGAGCTTCGACGCGCGGCCGAAGGCGAAGCGATGCGCCAGGCCACCCACCAGGACGACCAGCCGCGGGGCGACCAGGTGCAGCTCCTGGTGCAGGTAGGGCGCCCAGCGCGCGATCTCCAATCGTGACGGAGGCCGATCGACCGATGCGCCCGGCGCGCGTCCGGGATAGCACTTGCCCACCGAGGTCACGTACCAGCGCTCGCGAAAGTCGCTGACGCTGACGCCCGCCAGCGCGAGCCAGCCCACCAGCCGCTTCCCGGCGTCCCAGGCGAACGGCAGTCCCGTCTCGATCTCGCGCCATCCGGGCGCCTGACCGATGAGCATCGCCTCTTCGTTGCCACCACCGGAGAGCACCGGAGCCTGGCCGTCGCAGGTGGGCATCGCGTCCTGCAGCGCGCGCAGCGCGGTGCCGGGCGGCGCCCGTCGTGGGGTGGTAATGAGCCACTCGCCGTCGTGGCGGATGCGCTTCGGCTGAAGCGCAGCGCGAGGCACGCTCAGCTCGACGCTGCCGCGCCACGCAGCAGCTCGGCGGCATGCAGGTCATCCGCCACAGCCAGGCGCAGGATGCGGCGCACCCCATCGTGCGCCGGCCCCGCAGCCTCCAATGCCGCAGTCAGCCCGTCGCGCGCAGCGTAGAGTCGATCGATCGGATCCGCACCCGCGTCGGGGCCCTGGCCGCCCAGCTCGACGGCGAAGGCCGCGTCCTGCCCGGCGATCGCGTCGAGGCCCCCTGCCGCAGCGCCCGGCCCGCCGTCATCGAGCGCGTCGGCCAGCTCTTCGCGGGCAAGCTCGAGCCAGCGCAGATAACGGCCGAACTCGGCGTCGCTGGGCGGCAGCTCATCGAGTGAGAAGGCCGCGCGACGGCCATCGGCGGACGCGGCGCGCTCGACCTCGTACCAGTTGTCGCCAACGAACTCCGGCGCCTCCTCCCCGAGCGAGCGCAGCCACTCGGTGAAGCGGGCGACGCGCCGCGGGATGGCCGCCACCGCATCGCCATCGGTCGAGGCGAACGTGGCGCAGCCGGGAAGCTCAGCCGCGTACGCGGCAACGCCGCCGGACGGCAGATCGGTCTCGACGAAGACCGCGTGGGGCATGGTGCCCGCCATGAGCTAGCCGCGCCGTCGGCCGGGCGGGCGCCGGCGGCTGCCCGCCGCGACGATGTTCGGCCGCGCGGCGGTCGAGAAGACCTCGCGGGACGCGCGTCGGCCGCGACCATCGCCGGCGACCTGCGCGTCCGATGCCGCCGCGGCGTAGACGTCGGCGGGGATCGTCCCGGGCGCCGCGGCGAGCTCCTCGCGCAGGCGCCGCAGCTGCAGGATCTCGTCGCGCAGGGCGGCGGCACTCTCGAACTCGAGGTTGCGCGAGGCGGCCTTCATCTGCGCTTCGAGGCGGCCCATCATGGCGGCCAGCTCCTGGGGTTCCTTGCCCGCAACCTGCAGCTCGGCGCGCTCCTCGGCCACGCGGCGCAGCCCCTGGTGGATGTCGCGGATCGCCTTGGTGATCGTCTCGGGCACGATGCCGTGCTCCTCGTTATAGGCGACCTGCCTGGCGCGGCGCCGATCGGTCTCGTCCATGGCGGCGCGCATCGAGTCGGTGATTCGGTCGGCGTACATCACCACGTGGCCGCCAATGTTGCGCGCGGCACGGCCGATCACCTGGATCAGCGAGCCGCCGGAGCGCAGGAAGCCCTCCTTGTCCGCGTCGAGGATGGCGACCAGCGTCACCTCGGGCAGGTCGAGCCCCTCGCGCAGCAGGTTGATGCCGACCAGCACGTCGTACACGCCGAGTCGCAGGTCGCGCAGGATCTCGACGCGCTCCAGTGTGTCGACCTCCGAATGCAGCCATTGCACCTTGATCCCCAGCTCGGCGAGGTAGTCAGCGAGGTCCTCGGCCATCTTCTTGGTGAGGGTCGTGACCAGCGCGCGCTCGCCACGATCGACCGTCTCGCGGATCTCGGCCAGCAGGTCGTCGATCTGGCCGGCGGTCGGACGCACCACGATGGTGGGGTCCACCACGCCGGTCGGCCGGACGAACTGCTCGGCCACCCGCTCGGCCCGCTCGGTCTCGTACGGACCCGGCGTCGCCGACATGTAGATCACCTGGTTGAGGTGGTCCTCGAACTCGTCGAAGCGCAGCGGCCGGTTGTCGAGCGCCGACGGCAGGCGAAAGCCGAAGTCGACGAGGATCTCCTTGCGGGTGCGATCGTTCTTGTACATGCCGTGGACCTGCGGGATCGTGATGTGGCTCTCGTCGACGATCAGCAGGAAGTCGGTCGGGAAGTAGTCGATCAGCGTCCAGGGCCGCGACCCGGCCTCGCGGCGGGCGAGGTGGCGCGAGTAGTTCTCGATCCCCGAGCAGAAGCCCACCTCGCGCATCATCTCGAGATCGAACGCGGTGCGCTGGCGCAGTCGCGCCGCCTCCAGCTCGCGCCCCTCCGTGGCGAGCTGCGCGACGCGCTCCTCCATCTCGGCCTCGATATCCTGCGCGGCGGCGAGCAGCTTGTCGCGGGGCGTGACGTAGTGGGTCGCCGGGTAGAAGTTCACCTCGCGGCGCTCGGCCTGCACCTCGCCGGTCAGCGCGTCGACCTCGACGATGCGCTCCACCTCGTCGCCGAAGAAATCGACCCGCACGATGAACTCGCCGTGCGGCGGCTGCACCTCCAGCACGTCGCCGCGCACCCGGAAGCGGGCGCGCGCCAATGCCGCGTCGTTACGCTGGTACTGCAGGTCGACGAGGTGACGCAGGATCCCGTCACGGCGGTATCGGCCACCGACTTTCAGGTTGATCATCGTCGCGCCGTAGTCGACCGGCGCCCCCAGGCCGTAGATGGCGCTCACCGAGGCCACGATCACCACGTCGCGTCGCTCGAACAGCGCCCGCGTGGCGTTGTGCCGCAGTCGGTCGATCTCGTCGTTGCGGCTCGAGTCCTTCTCGATGTAGGTATCGGACCGCGGGAGATAGGCCTCCGGCTGAAAGTAGTCGTAGTAGCTGACGAAGTACTCGACCGCGTTGTCGGGGAAGAACTCGCGGAACTCCTGGTAGAGCTGGGCGGCGAGCGTCTTGTTGTGGGCCATGACCAGGGTCGGCTTCTGCGCCGCCTCGATCACCTTGGCCGCGGTGTAGGTCTTGCCCGTGCCCGTGGCCCCGAGCAGCACCTGGTGCTTCAGCCCCTCGCGCAGCCCGGCGTCGAGCGCCGCGATCGCCTGCGGCTGGTCACCGGTCGGGCCGAATGGGGCGTGCACCTCGAGGTCGGGCATGGGGAACTCGATTCTAGCCGCGGCGGCCCCAGCCTGCGGCGTCGGGGCCGGCCGGCGCCCATCGGTATCCCTTTCGACCTACCCCAAGCGGCCTATATCGGTAGGGGTGAGTCGTTTCTATCCTCCGAGCTGAGCCCTTCTCATCATCGGCCGATGGAGGCCCATACACCTGTCTCAGCCTGCAGCTCGGAGCGTTCGGGCGGCCCTGTCGGCCGCTCGTCGTCGCGTACTGCGCCGAACCGATGGCGCGCCGCGCGGTCAGGCCATCGTCGAATTCGCGGCGGTGCTCATGCCGGTGATGCTGATCGTGGTCGGCATCATCCAGTTCGGCCTCCTCCTCGGCGCCAACGTGACGCTGACGAACGCCGCACGCGAGGGTACGCGGGCCGGGACAATCTACGTCTTCAACAGCGGCCTCTCGAATGATCCCGCCACCGCGCGCACCCTCAACGACCAGGACCGATGCAGCGCGGTGGTGCAGGCCGCGACCTCTGCCTTCGGGATGCTGTCGATCGGAGCGCCACACTTCGAGGCGGACCGCCCATGCAGCCTCGGCCAGAAGATCAACAACTACACCTGGGTCAACCACGACGTCAAGATCACGTACTGCCGGCCGACCACCACCACCCCCGCCGCCGGGGAGTGCCTGGCCGACACCTCGGTCGCTGCCAACGACCCGCGGTCCGGATACCGGATGACCGTGGACCTGGCCTATCGCTCAGATATCGTGGTGCCGCTCATCGGTCCGATCCTGGGCGGTGGCAGCCTCTTCTCGCAGCGCGCCACGATCACGATGGTGATCAACTGATG